>WAMD01000037.1 GCA_015522495.1 Nanobdellati archaeon | reverse complement strand
GGAGAAATAATATCTCTGCTGTAATATTACCAGCTAAAGAGTATAAGAAAATATCCGAGCTTCTAAATCTATTAGAGGACATGGAGATAGCAAATCAGATTAGAGAGAGAATGAAAAACTACAATCCAGAAAAAAATATATCCTGGGAGAAGGTAAAAGAAAAATATGGCTTATAATTTATCCTTGACAAAGTTAACATTTATGTTAACTTTAGAATAATGAGGGAGATAATTTTTTATGAGACTACTAATGGCAAGAGACCTGTGGAGGATTTCCTGGATTCTTTATCAGCTGAAGAAGCCAAAAAGGTTGCTTGGGTATTAAAGCTGTTTGAAGACCCGGATGTTAAAGAAATTCCAAGTCAGTTTTTTAAAAAATTGGTCAACACGGATGATATTTGGGAAGTAAGAGTTAATGTGAGAGGCAAAGCAATCAGAATGCTGGGATTTTTAGATGGTGAAGACTTGGTAGTTCTTGATCACGCTATAGTCAAGAAAACTCAAAAAACACCAAGAAATGCGATTAAGATAGCAGAAGAAAGAAAAAAGGATTACTTTTCAAGGAAGGGAGGTGAACAATGAGCGATCTGCAGAGATATATAGAGGAAAGAAAAGATAGGGATAAAGAGTTCATAAATGGGTTTGATTCTGGCTATGAGGAGTTTAAGGTAGGTATTTTACTGAAGATGGCAAGACAGGAAGCTGGTCTTACTCAGGAGGAGCTTGCTAAATTGATTAATACCAAGAAAGCATCCATATCAAGAATAGAAAATCACGCTGAAGATATAAAGCTATCCACACTCAAAAAGATAGCCAGTGCTTTAGGAAAAGAGCTTAGGGTAGAGTTAGTATAAACACAAAATGTAAATTTCTTGGAATTTTTTCGCTAAAAATATATAAATAACAAACATTAGTTTGTTAGTAGTTTAAGGAAGTGTAGTGGTGAGAAGTAGTAGGTTTGTTAAACTTCTTGCAATTTTTATGGTTTTTGGTTTTTTGGTGGCTTCTTTATCTTCCTGTTCAACTGTAGCTACAGGCATTGAACATGCCCACTTGGAAGTGCAGGCTAAAATGTCTAACACTATCTTTTTAAACCCAGTAAGACCTGACCAAAAAACGATTTTTGTGGAGTTTAGAAATACCTCTCAAGTTCCAATGCCTGATTTAAAACAAATGATTATCGCAAGGCTTAAGCAGAAGGGTTATAAGGTAATCGAAGACCCGTATAAAGCAGAGTTTTGGCTACAGGGAAATGTGCTTTATATGGGAAAAGAAAGCAAACACATGACCCTTGCGGGTATGCTTGCGGGAGGTTACGGTGGTGCGTTAACAGGGCTTGCTATAGGAAGTGGATATGGAAAAGTTGGAGCAGTTGGCGCCGGTTCTCTTATAGGATCTGCTGTAGGTGCACTGGCAGGAGCCGCAATTCATGTTGATACTTATATTGGTGTTGTAGATATTCAAATTAAGCAGAGAATTAACGGTACAATTCAAAAGCAGGTTAATTCTAATATGCAAAACGGCATAGGCACGAAGGTTAAGACAAACTACAAGACAACAACACAATATCAAGCCTTCAGAACAAGGATCGGTGTAGAGGCAACGCAAACCAACATGAACCTCAAAAAGGCTGTCCCCATAATCGAGGACAAACTTGCGCGGGAGATATCAGGTTTATTTTAATAATAATTAATAAGAATTAAGATCCCACCCCATAAAAAATAAGGGGCGGGATCAACAATTTCTACTCTATCCCATTTTCTGTGTAAGTTTTTCTCTTGCTCCCATCATATTGAATCCCTTTTAACCTTCCTGTAAGAATATAAATGAGAGAGAGTAGAAATTTAAGTTTATGGGAGCATTATTTGTAGATACTGCATTATGTAAAGAATATAACTTGCTTTATACACACTTATTGTGTATTATATAAACAGGAGGTGATAAAATGAACTTTGTAAGTAAGGAAAGAATTAGAACTAACTTATCTCTTGATAGAAAAGCTAAAGAAAAGGCAAGGAAAATATTTGAGAAATACGGTCTCAGTTTAAGCGAGGCTGTAAACATCTTTCTTTATCAAAGCATTTACTCTAACGGCATTCCTTTCAGAATAGAAATACCAAATGAAGAAACAGTTAAAGCCATGGAAAATGTAAGAAAGGAAAAGAACTTAGAAGAAGTTACACTTGCCCAGCTCAAAGAGGAAGCCAAGCAGTGCTTAAAATAAGGAGAGAAAAGACTTTTGTAAAGGATTTAAAGAAAGTAAAAATGACAGATCAGCAGTATCAGAAATACATATCCTATATAGCAAAGCTTCAGGAAGGTAAAAGCCTCCCAAAGGAAGCATATGATCACCCTTTAGTGGGTAATTGGAAAGACTTTAGAGAGTTTCATCTGGGTGGAGATTTGATTTTGGTTTACAAGATAGACAAAGAATATCTTACGCTTGTAAGGATAGGCTCTCACGCTAAGATATTTAAGGACGATTAACATAAGGTAACATAAGGAGGTATATATGAGAACGCTTGGTAATATTATTTGGCATATACCTTTTTTAGGTTTTCTTAATGCGATAATGACATATTTAACAGGATTTATCGGCCCTTTCCCACAAACTGTGTAAATCCTCCTAACTAACAGTTAGTACCAGATAAGTCTGATGACTTATTCGGTATTGAATATTAAAATAAAGGCAGAAGCTCTTTGCTTCTGCCAAATACAAGGAGGATTTATCTATGCTTGTGAACAAGGAAGAGATAAGAAAGTTGATGAAGCAGGGGAAGCTGTCAAGTCAGGAGGATTTAAATGCCATCTTCAGAAGCATGATAAAGGATGCCATAGAAACGATATATGAGGGTGAGCTAACAGAGATGTTAGGATATGAGAAATACGAGAGAAAAAGCAAGAAAAGTGAAGAAAATAAAGAGAAAGAAGATAATGCAAGAAATGGATACGGCTCAAAGAGGGCAAAATCCACCTTCGGAGAGATAGACCTATCCGTTCCAAGGGACAGAAACGCACTCTATGAGCCAAGGATTGTTCCAAAAAGACAGAAGGATATATCAGGAATTGAGGAGACAATCATATCCATGTATGCAAAGGGCATGACAACAACAGATATTCAAAAGCACATGGAATCCATATACGGTCTTGATTTCTCAAAGGAGTCAATAAGTAGGATAACGGACAAAGTTATGGAAAAGGCAAAAGAATGGCAAAACAGACCCCTATCTAAAATCTATTCAATCATCTTTCTTGACGCCCTCTTCTTTAAAGTCAGAAGGGATGGAATGGTAAAAAACACAGCAGTGTATGCCGTTATAGGGATTGATTTGGAGGGCAAAAAGGACTGTCTTGGTATATGGATAGAGAATTCAGAATCTGCAAAGTTCTGGCTCTCT
>WAMD01000036.1 GCA_015522495.1 Nanobdellati archaeon | reverse complement strand
GCTCTGTGGCACCTTTTTCAATATCTTTGTTCTCATTTTTGATTGTTCTTCCTAGTATCCCACCTAGTTCTTTTAGGTTTGGTTTGACCAAGAATACCGCTCTGTACAACTGGATATTGATGGGCTTTGGATCAACTAGTATCTTTACGTCTTTGCTCCTTAAGTAATCTACCAATTCTCTTGTTACTACTCCCTTGGCATAGTCTGCTATTAGTACAATATCCACTACATGTTTATCGAATATCCCATCTAATCTTTCTTTTAAAATTTTGAATTCTACTCTGGATCTGTCTTCATAGTCAGCTCGTAACAATTGTTGGTTATATCCTGATGCTATGAATCTATGTTTTACTGTTGTTGGTCTGTTTTTGTCTACAACGATTAAGTCGATTATCCCAGAGTCTTGAACTAGCTTTTTCACTCTTGTTCCTATGGTATCTGAGCCTACTACACCGCAGAGTGCAACCTCTTCCTTTAGGGCGGATATATTCTTTGCCACATTCCCTGCACCGCCCAATACTTCTTTTTCTTCTTTTACCCAGATGACAGGTACTGGTGCTTCTGGAGATATCCTACTAACACCCCCAAAGCTGTACCTGTCAAGCATCACATCTCCAATTACTAAGATCATATTAATCGCCCTGTATCCTTTTGATTATTTTTGTTGTGCTCATATCCAAGCCAGACTTAAGGATAATTGTTTTTCCACCAAACTGTTCTACCAGCTTTCTCTCTGGTACATCTTTATTCTTGTAGTCCTCCCCCTTTGTGTGAATGTCTGGTTTTATTATTTTTATGAGCTCATCAGGTGTATCCTCAGAGAATGGAACGATGATATCCACGTATTTTATGCTGTCTAGTACCTCTAGTCTTTGATTTAGTGAGAGTATAGGTCGACTCCCTCCCTTCAGCTTTCTTATGCTCTCATCTGTATTTACTCCAACAATCAGCACGTCCCCTAGCGTTTTAGACATCCTTAGTACCTTTATGTGGCCAGGATGTATCAAATCAAAGCAACCATTTGTGAAAACGATTTTTTCCCCCTGTTTTTTTAATTCAGATACCAGACCTGCCAATACTAATCTGTCTTCTATTATCATGGGAATAACCTCTTTTCAATTTCTTCACATATGGTGTGTATTATTGTCTCGTGGCATTCTTGGATTCTAGCAGTGTTATCTGATGGGGCTACTAGTGCCAGATCCACAATGTCCTTTAGTTCCCCTCCACCCTTACCGAGTAAGCCAATTGTCTTTATGCCCCTCTCTTTTGCCTTTTCAACAGCCCTAATCACATTTTCTGAATTTCCGCTTGTTGATATTGCTATTAGTACATCTCCCTCTTTCCCCAGCGCTTCTACTTGCCTTTCAAAAATTGTCTCAAAACCAAAATCATTCCCACCAGCAGTTAGTATAGAGGTATCAGTGGTTAGGGCTATTGCAGGGAGTGCACTTCTATTTTTCTTATATCTCACTACTAGTTCAGCTGCAAAGTGTTGAGCGTCAGCAGCGCTCCCCCCGTTTCCACAAATTAGCATCTTGTTTCCGCCCTTCAGTGCATTCTCTATCCAATCTATTGCTCTTCCCAATAGTTCTTCATTTTCATCTATGAATTTTTCCTTTATTTCTGCTGACTCATAAAAGTAATCTTTTAACATCTTTAATCACCTTTTTAGTATCCCAATGAATGTGGCATTTGCCACCAATTTTTTTGGTTTTTTCCTAATTGTGTCTTCTATTACTTTTTTATTTATCCCCCCACCAAACCCGAAATTTAGTATCCTCGCCAGTTCTCTGGCATCTTCTGGTTTTGGGCCTTTTCTGTATCTAGGATTAATTGTTAGTAGAACTGGTTTATTATAATTTAAGCTAGCATCAAATGCAGTGTACCCTGGATGCGTAATGACCAGCTTTGATCTAGCTATTATCTCGGCCAGCTCTTTCCTTGATAGAAATTCATATATGACTTCCGCGTTTTTTATTTTTCCTGGGCCACGGTAAAGGACTTTTACTTCATCAACCTGCGAT
>WAMD01000035.1 GCA_015522495.1 Nanobdellati archaeon | reverse complement strand
TTAACGGCCTATCCATCATTATAACATCTACTCCGTGCTTTTCCAGCTGTCTCTTTAGCTTTGGTGCCTTGTTTATCAGGATTTTCCCGTCTGGGAGAACTAGGAAGTTCGCTGGTCTCAGGTGAGCCTCGCTCTTTGCAATCCTTATGATCCTGTGGCCGGTTTCCCTGGCGATCCCTTTTAGCAATTCTTTATTATCTTTGTAGTAATTGGGATCAACAATCATCACCTTCTCACCATTTCTTCCCCTCACTAGTCCAACTGCTAGGTCTATATGTGAGTGTTCCCTGTATACATCTTCGTCAAGCATATCTATAGTCGGGGACAGTTTCATTTCTAGTTTTAATTTGATGGAAGGTAGGAAGTATATTTTGTCAACCCGTTTTTCAAGTTCTTTTAATTCTTTAGTGTCTTTTAGGACATCACTCACAAGTGCGATCCCATTTCCAACAACGACTCTTCCACCTTCTCCCAGTTCGGATTTTACTATCTTTCCTTCTACCCCAATTTTCTTGAATAATTTATACAACGGGTGTGTCTCAAAAGGTATTTTTTCATCGACCAAGATCTTTTTACCCATTTTTACTAGTATTTTGTTCCTTCTGTCATACATGAATGTTGTGGTTCCATTTTCTCTGACTTGCAAGGCATTGTCCCTTGGCCATTCCGTGGGACCGTATGTTTCTTCTACCTCCTCAATCTTTGCTCCCAACCTCTCTGCATCCTTTGCAAACTGTTTGAATTTCTCCTTTTCAGTATAAGGTATGACTACACGCACATCATATCCTTCTTCCACCAACTTTTTTAACAGTGCTAACCTTTCTCCGTATAACTTCAACTTTGGTTCCCACAAGCCTAGCGGAATTAATTTTGATCTTAGTCTTCTTGACATTCCTGCGGATAGAACCAGCTTTTTATTGTGGTAGTAAATATCATCGTACCCTTCTTCTGCAGCATCCTTTAGTTCCCCTAACACCATTTCTAGATAACCTTTTTCTTCCTTCTCTTTCGTGTTCTTTACTTGTTTTTTAAATTTTTGGACATATTTTTTTGTTTCTTCCATAGAAACTGGCTTTCCGTTTTTCATTACAAACGGGACATCCAAAGCTATCGGCCCAACTAGTAAGATCCACTTCTTTTTTTCGCTTTTTTCTTGTGCTTTTCCCTTCCCACTGGTTTTGCTCAATCTCTTAGGCATATCTAGTTATAGAGTAGATTAGAATAAAAATTTCACCTGTATTTAACCAGCTGTGGGTTCTGGTATAACTGTTTTTCTGGCAACGTGCAGCTAGGCTAATACAGGCCTTAGATGACACGATAGGTATAAATATGAGTAAGGTATAAAAAGAAAACGACAAAATGAGGGGGGATTAGGTAATAGGTAATTGTTTGAGCTTTATTGTCTAAATTTGTATGTAATGAGGTGAGTTTGTGTTTGATCAGGATGCTTTCTATCGCTTCATAGTTGGCAATGAAGTCGTTGGCTTTTTTGAGGAGCCTGTTAAGCTTAAGTCAGGCAGGCTCTCAAGTTGGTATGTGAACTGGAGGATAGTTGCGGAAGATGCTTTCCTTATGGATAAGCTGTCTGATTTTGTTTTAGGCTTTGTCAAAGATAAGAGCATAGAAGTAGATACCTTCTACGGAGTCCCAGAGGGAGGGACAAAGCTAGGAGTAATAACCCAGTACAAACACGCTAAGATGGATCCAAACCTAGGTAAGGGAAAGTATGTCCTGGCGATGGGAAGGGGTAAGCCAAAGGAACACGGGATGGTTAGAGACAGGCAGTTTCTAGGTGTTCCAAAAGGGGATGTGGTAGTCTTGGAGGATGTTGTAACCACTGGTGGGTCCATGCTTGCCCATGTTAGAAGCCTGCTTGAGGTAGGTGTTGGGATATCTGCAGTCATTGCTTTAACAGATAGAGATGAAAAGAGAGATGATGGCAAGCATGTTAGTCAGATACTGAGGGATATGCATGTCCCATATTATGCAATGAGTAGAGCCAGAGATTTATTACCAAGATTAAACATTCCAGATAAGGTAAGAGAAAGAATAGTTGATGAATTTAACAGGTTTGGGATAACTAGGATAAGGTTGTAAGATGTATAACAATTCATACAAGATTCCTATTCGGCTATTCTAAATAAGCCTGGTTTTGGGGAGTATATTGATCCACATCTTTTTAGCCTTTCTATGTACATCCTTACGACCTCTGGATTTATGCCTTCTCTCCTTGCCATCTCTGTTAGCTCTATCAAGGATACATAGTGGTGACTACTTTCAGCTCTCTTCATGAGAGAAAGAATTAGATTATACCTACTGACAGCATTCATGCCATCCCCTCCAAAATCTCCGCGAAGAGAGTTTCTAGAGGACGATGTTTATAAAATTTTCCTAAAACAGAAACCTTTTTATTAAGTCCAACAAAAACATCACTATGCCTCTACCAAACCTAATTGCAAAGCTTAAGAGGAAACTTAAGAGGACTGGAAAGCCCGTACTAGTTAGATCGCGTGATGGGAACGTAGTCAAACCGCCCGGTGAGATAATTAGAGAGATATTTTCTGATGGAGAAGTAGGTATTGCAGAGGCTAGGGTGAAGGAAGCAAAGCTACACCTCCACAAGAAGATGAACGAGTACTACTACGTGATTGAAGGGAAAGGAAAGGTTCAGCTAGGAGATAAAATAGTTGAGCTGAAGGAAGGAGACTTCCTCCACATACCTCCAGGCACACCCCACAAGGCATTTAGCGATGGGAAGTTCAGAATCCTGGTTATAACTAGAAAGCCATGGAGTCCAAAGGACCATCACGTTCTAGAGTAGTTCACTCCAGGCCCATTTGCAGT
>WAMD01000034.1 GCA_015522495.1 Nanobdellati archaeon | reverse complement strand
CTAACCTGTACGGGATAAGTGATAGGGGCCTCAGTGTGACCAAGGTTTTGCACAAGGCGTATGTGAAGGTGGATGAGGAAGGGACAGAAGCAGCTGCGGCAACTGCAGTGGTGATAGGGATAACAGCAGTTAATCCAAACAGTATGGTAAGATTTGTTGCAGACCATCCATTTATCTTCCTAATCAGGGACAACAACACAGGAGCCATTCTATTTATGGGGAGGATCACAAATCCAGCAACAAGTTAAACTAACTATTGATTACCAGTGTTCCTCCAGACTTCGGAGGTAATCACTAGCCTCGAAGAAAAAGGAAAGAATCCAGATGCTTCAAAGAAATGTAGTTGAAAATGCTAAATTTATGGCTGAGTGGATAAAAACCCTCGAAACTATTAGATATAAATGGTTAGTGAAAAAAATCAAAAAAATGAATAAGAGAGTGCTAGTGAGAGCAGGCAGCAATCATACTTATCTCTCAAAGATACTTACACAAAAAGGAGTGCGCCATACTAGGATATTTTATGAAAAGCAAACATTTGGGAGTTTCTTAGAAAGGTGCACAAAATAAGGCGTTCCAAAAAAAATAACTTATGAGGAAGCATATCTCCATGTGTTGTATAATCTAAAACCTTAGGCCTTAACAAATCTCAGAAAATTCTCAAATAGCTTGACTCCGTTTTCTGTATGTTCTACCTCTGGATGAAATTGAACACCAAATATAGGCCTCTTTCCATGAGCCATTGCCTGATACTTACAATTTTCAGAACTTGCCAGTAAAGTAAATCCTGGGGCAGACTTAACTTCATCATTATGGGACTCCCAACCTATGAATTTCCGTGAGAACCCTGCAAAGAGAGGATGTTCTCTCAGAACTGTAATCTCAGCAGGACCATATTCTGGTATTTTAGCTCTACCTGCCACCCCACCGAAATGAACTGCTAAAAATTGGTGGCCAACACAAATGCCTAGGATAGGGCCAGAAAACTCATTAACAATTTCACCTAAATTACCCAATTTATAAATCTCATTTGCAATGCTAGGTGCCCCCCCTGATAAGATGAGGGCATCAACGTCCTGGAGTTCATCGATTACTACTGTGTTAGGGACAATCTTAGCATCTACATTTAAATACTTAAGTACTCTATATTCTCTGTGAGTCCATTGCCCTCCGTTATCAATCACATAAACTTTCATATACTCACTCCCACTCTATTGTCCCTGGTGGTTTGTTTGTAATATCGTACACCACCCTATTCACTTCTGAAATTTCATTAGTTATCCTAGTGCCGATTTTATCTAACAATCGGAAATCTGGTTTGAAGAAGGCAGCAGTCATTCCATCTACACTTTGAACCATCCTTATTGCAATTACATAACCATATGCTCTTTTATCTCCTCTTACCCCTACACTTCTAACTGGAAGAAGGACTGTAAAATACTGCCAAGGTTTTTCTTCAAAATTAGGATAGGCTCTCCCGATTTCTTGGTTTAGTATAGCAGTTGCCCTTCTTACGATATCCACCTTCTTAGGAGTAACCTCCCCCAACACTCTTATAGCAAGTCCTGGGCCAGGGAAAGGTTGTCTACCATATATGCTTTCCGGCAGTCCTAGGTACTGCGATAGTTTTCTAACCTCATCCTTGTACAAATCCCTTAAAGGTTCAACAATCTGGAATTTAACATCTAATGGGATTCCTACATTGTGATGGGTCTTTATTTTGTCTCTTATCCCAGAACCTGTCTCAATCCAATCTGGGGCAATTGTGCCCTGGATCAGGTATTTAGCATCTTCTGCATTTCGCTCAAATACCCTTATGAAGAGTTCACCAATAATTTTTCTTTTCTCCTCTGGGTCGATTACTCCTCTTAATGCTTTAAAGAACTCCTCACTGGCGTCAATAATTTCTATATTGAGTTCTGTATTATCTTTTAACCAATCTATATTCTCCAAATCTTCATCTCTCACTAACCCCGTATTAACAAATAAACAACGCAAGTTTTTTCCTATTGCTTTTGATACTAAAACAGCAGCAGTGGTTGAGTCTACCCCCCCAGATAAGGCTATGACAGCTTTACCTCTAATTGTGCCCTTTAGTTCTTTGATAGTATTTTTAACAAAATTCTCTAAGTTGAACATAGTTTATTTTTGAATAAGGATATTTTTATATCTTAGATCTCACTTCATCCACCTCATCAGTGCCTCCCTGGATCTAATCCTAGCCAGCAGTTCACTCTTTTTCTTCCATTCTCCCT
>WAMD01000033.1 GCA_015522495.1 Nanobdellati archaeon | reverse complement strand
TGTTTCAGTAGCTGAGAAAATAGCTAACAAGATACAATCGATAAAATTTGAGAAAAACGGTTTAACTTTCAAGTGCACAATATCTATAGGGATAACCCATATAAAGGATGGGGATACAGTAGAAACCCTTCTTGAAAGGGTTGATAAAGCTTTATACGAGACGAAAAATAAAGGCAAAAAGGGTGTAACGGTTATTAAGCAATCGGTGGTTCTTTCTCACATTACTGCCATTTAACTGACACAAAATTGGGGACGGTCTCAGAACTTGCAGAGGTTGAAGGGTGCGTAATGTCAGTTATTAATTTAATTGTAACATATAACTTGACAAATGCTTATTTTTGTGATAGGTATCCAATGGAAATGCAGGAATTTAAAAAAACAAGTTTAAATAAGGAGGTTGTGGTATGGATTTCGTTGTTCCAGAAAAGTTAGAGTTACTAAGAAAGTCTATAGCTGAGTTTGCTCAGAGGGAAATTGTTCCTTTAGTAAATGAAATGGAAAAGACGGGTGAATTCCCGAGACAAATTATTTCTAAAATGGGAGAGGTAGGGCTTTTAGGTCTTATAACTTCTTCTGAGTATGGAGGGAGTGGAATAGGCTTTCTGGCTAGAGCTATAGCCATTGAGGAGGTTTCTAAAGTATCAGCTGCAATAGGTATTAGTCTTCAAGTGCACCATATGTCTTGCTGGCCTATAGAAACATATGGAACTGAGGAGCAGAAAAAGAAATACTTGCCTATGTTAGCCAAAGATACACTCGGAGCTTGCTCAATAACAGAGCCTAGTGGAGGTTCTGATGTCTTAGGAATGCAGACCTTTGCCAAAATGGAAGGAGACTATTGGATTATAAATGGTAGAAAATGTTTCGCAACTAATTCTCACGCAGCAGGTGTTATTGTTACTATAGCAAAAACAGGGCAAGATGAAAAAGGTAGACCTACCTTTAGTGCTTTTATAATAGAACCTGATTTTGAAGGATTTTCTGTAGGAAGAGAAGAAAATAAAATGGGTTTAAGAGGAGCCTATACCGGAGAGCTTGTATTTAATGATTGTAAAGTTCCAAAAGAAAATTTACTGGGCAAAGAAGGAGACGGTATTAAAATAGCTCTCTCTACAGTGAATAGAGTTGGTAGATCCGGAATGGCCTCTATAGGTGTAGGTCTTTGCTACGCTTCTTTGGAAGAGGCTTCCAAATTTGCTAAAGAAAGAGTTCTTTATGGTAAACCTATTTCTAAGTTACAGTCTATTCAATTTTCACTTGCTGATATTTATACTTACGCTGAAATGTCAAGGTGGCTTAATTACCGTGCCAACTGGATGATGGATCAAGGATTACCTTGCGATACAGAAATGACACTTGCTAAGTATGTAGCAACGGAAAACGCCTTTATGTGTGCTAAATGGGCTTGTGATATACATGGCGGATATTCATGTATATTAGAGTATCCTGTTCAGAGGTACCTTAGGGATGCATGGGTTACCATTCCTTCTGGTGGTACATCACAGGTAGCCAAGGTAGTTTTAGGAAGATATGCGTTAAAGAATTTTTGATGAAAGGAGTAGTGCTTAATGCCACAAGCAGTAGTTTGTGTAAAACCTATACCCGATCCCAAGCATTGGGATAAACTGTACCTTGATCATAAAACAGGGGTTCTAAGAAGGGAAGGTGTTCCCCATGCGCTTAACCCTCCCGATAAACACGCTCTTGAAGTTGCATTACAAATAAAAGATGAATTTAGCTGGGATGTTGCTGTTGTAAGTATGTCTCCTCCAGATACAGTGAAGATATTAAGGGAAACTTTAGCTATGGGTGCAGATAGGGTATATCTTGCTAGTGATAAGGCATTTTCAGGCTCGGATACCTTGGCTACTGCCTATGCTTTATCCGAACTCATAAAAAAGAAAATTGGGTTATTTGATTTAGTAGTCTGTGGGAGCATGAGTCTTGATGGTTCTACTTCTCAAGTCCCTGCTCAATTGGCACATTACCTTGGAGTTCCACACGTGACCCATGTTACAAAGGTAGAAACCGACGATGCAAAAAGTTTTAAAGTTGTAATGGATTTTAAAGCAAGCGAGATGATAGTTGAATGTAAAACTCCTTTGGTTTTATCTGTAACCAAGGAAGTAAACCTTCCAAGAATAGCAAACGTTATGGGAATAATATCTTCTGAAAATAAACCTTTAGAAGTGGTGAGTGCTACAGATATTAATGCGGATTTGTATAAGGTTGGCCTAGATAATTCTCCTACAAAGGTAAAAGAACTATTTATACCGGAGATAAAAAGAAAAAAGGAAATTCTAAAAGGAGGGGATCCAGAAGATATAGTTGATGAACTTCTTGATAAGCTCCATGAAACGGGGGTTTTATAATGGAAAAGTATAAGGGTTTTTTTGTATTTGTGGAACAAATAAATGGTAAAATATCCGAGGTGGGGCTTGAGCTTTTATCTAAAGCTAGAGAACTTGCAGACGAGAAAGGTACTTATGTTGCAGGTATACTCATAGGAAATTTCTCAGAAAATACAGCGGAAGACTTGATTTCATATGGAGCCAACAAGGTTTTTTTATTTTCTGAAGAAAAATTCAAATATTATTATTCTTTAGTGTATTCAAAATTGATTGTATATCTTGTAAAAAAAGAGAAGCCTGAAGCTTTGCTTATAGGTGCTACTCCTTTAGGATCAGATCTTGCTCCACGTGTGGCTGCACAGCTTGAGACTGGTCTTTCGGCTCATTGTGTTGATTTGAGATTGGGGAAAGATGGCGTATTAGAGCAAGTGGTTCCTGGCTTTGGTGGAACTATGATGGCAGTTATAATTTGTCCAGAAAAAAGGCCGCAGATGGCCACAATTATGCCAGGAGTATTTAAGAAGCATAAGCTCAATCGAATGGACGGTAATGTAGTGAGGGAAACAGCCGATATTTCAGAAGAAGATTTTGTGCCCCATGTTGTTGAACATCGTATAAAAGAAATGAAGACAACCCCCCTTAATGAAGCAGATGTAGTCGTGTGTGGTGGTTATGGCATAGAAAACAAAGAAAATTGGAAGCTTTTGGAAAAACTGGCAGAAATCTTGGGTGGAGCTATAGGTGCCACCAGACCTGCTATAGATGAAGGTTGGGCGGACGAAGACATCATGATTGGGCAAAGTGGAAAAATTGTTAAGCCTAAACTTTATATAGGAGCAGGTATATCAGGTGCTATGCAGCATGTGGTAGGCATTCAGAATTCGGATGTTATTGTAGTTATAAATAAAGACATCAACGCCCCATTTTTCGAACTTTGTGATTATGGAATTGTTGGAGATGTTAACAAAGTGTTACCTGTTCTTGTTGAGAAGACAAGAAAGAAGTTGTTTAAATAAATTTATAGGAGGCATTCTATGGCATTGAAATCTTCTGAAGAGTATAGGTTAAGTTTAAAGAAGATGAGACCCAATATGTACAAGTTTGGAGAACTCATTGAAGATGTTACTACTCATCCTGCTACAAGAAGAACCATTAATGCTCATTCACAACTTTTTGAGGTTTACAACAATCCAGAATTAAGGGATATATTTGTAACTAAATCTCATCTTACAGGAGAAGAAATATCTAGGTACTTATCTATCATACAAACACCAGAGGATGCTGTTTACAATTGTAAGCTCAAGAGAGAGGCTTATCATCTTACTGGAACATGTACAGGAGGTAGATGCGTTGGGTGGACTTCTATAAACTCTTTGTGGGCAACTACTTGGGAGATAGACAATGAATATAAAACGGACTACCATGAAAGATTGAAAAAATGGCTGCTATATGCTCAGAAAAACGATATTACATGTGCAGGTGCTCTTACTGATGCCAAGGGCAATAGATCTCTTCCTCCTCATCTTCAAGATGATCTTGATATGAACGTTAGAATAGTGGAAAAGAGAAAGGACGGAATTGTAGTAAGAGGTGCTAAAACTATGATATGCGGTATAGCAGCTGCTAATGAACTTTTCTGTCTTCCTGGCGGGGTTTATAAGGAGGAAGATAAGGACTATGCTGTGGCTTTTGTGGTGCCTAAGGATATCGAAGGATTAACCATTGTGGAAACCAGGAGGCCTAGCGATAAGAGAGAGTATGAAGAGGGATTTGATATACCCGTAGAAAATGGTGGAATAACCCAATCCTATCTTCTTTTCAATGACGTGTTTATTCCTAACGAAAGAGTTTTCATGTGCGGTGAATACAAGTACTGCTCGAATGTTATTCAATATTTTACCTCTACATATAGAGCAGCCATTGGTGGATGTGTTGCTGGTCAAGGAGATATAAAAGTAGGTGCTTCTATTATGATGGCAAGAGCGAACGGACTTTCTATAAAAACTTTCTATGACAAACTTATAAAGATGCAGATAAATAATGAAACTACTTTTGGTATGGGCGTGGCGGCCTCAGTTCTCGGATATAAACATCCATCTGGTTGTTGGATATGCGATCCTTTAATGGCTAATTGCAATAAAGTACAGGTTGGTACATTACCATGTGAAACAAACAGAATTGCCCAAGAAATAGGAGGAGGCATTTGTGAAACTGGTTGTTTACCTTCTTATGAAGATATAATGAATCCTAAATATGGAGATTTAATCAAGAAGTATCTAAAAGCTGGGCTTGACTGGGAGACGAGAGCCAGAACAGCTAGACTTGTAGAATGGTTAACTCTGGGCCCGGGTGTTCCAGGGTGTATGCATGGTGGAGGATCTCCAGATGCAGCAAGACTCATGGTAAGATTAACTACTCCATGGGAAAAGTTTGTAGATCTTGCTAAGAAGCTTGCTGGTGTAACATCCGATGTTCCAGAGCCCCCAAAAAAAAATAAACACTAAAGAAAGGTGGTTGTTATGAGAGAGATTAAAACAAAAGGAGGGATAGGGACGGAGATTTATGTTAAGCCTAATCCTAAGGAAAAGTACTGGGATCCAGAAATTGAAACCATGGATCCAGAGAAAATTAAAGAATACCAACTTGAACATCTGAAATATATGGTGAAGTATTGCTACGATAATTCTCCGTACTATAGAAAAGCCTTTGACGAAGCTGGGGTAGACCCTAATAAAATTAAAACATTGGGAGACACTAAGTATTTACCCTTTACCACCAAACAGGTAGAAAGAGAAAGACAAGAAGCTAGCCCCGATTTTGGAGATATGACATGTGTTTCTGAAGAAGAGATAGTTTATGCTTCCGCATCTAGTGGCTCTACCGGTGTTCCCACTATTTCTCCTTTTACTGCTAGAGATCTTGACGAATTTCAGGATTACGAGGCCAGGCTATTTTGGTCAATTGGTATGAGGCCCGAAGATAGATATGTGCACGCTCTTAATTTTACCCTCTTTGTTGGGGGGCCTGATGTCATAGGAGCCATGAGAACTGGAGCTCTTGGAGTATGGGCTGGTACTATACCTTCTGAAAGGCTCTTGTTTATACTTAAAAGTTTTAAGGCCACGATGACTTGGACTACTCCATCTTATGCATGGCATTTGGGAGAAACAGCGAAAAAACAAGGTATGGATCCTCGTAAAGACTTTAACTTAAAAAAAATAATTGTTGCTGGAGAACCAGGTGGGTCTATCCATTCAACTAGGAGAGCTATAGAAGATCTTTGGGGTGCAGAGCTTTATGATTTCTACGGTCTTTCTGACCTTTTTGGTGCTAATGCAGGTATGTGTGAGGCTAAAAACGGTCTTCATATTTACGAAGATCATCATATAGTGGAAGTGCTTAATCCTGATACATTGGAACCCGTGGGTGATATGGAAAGAGGTGAATTAGTTCTCACAACTCTAAGAAAAATGGCAAGACCAATGATAAGATTTCGTACAGGAGATATTGTTACGGTTACTCATGAAGTATGTGAATGTGGTAGAACGCACCCTAGAATTATGGGTATTCATGGGAGATTAGATGATATGCTTATTATAACAGGAGTAAATGTTTTTCCTTCCGATATAGAAGCTGTGGTGAGAGGAGATAAAAGACTAACTGGCGAATATAGAATAAATGTTTATAAAGAGCAACATTTAGATAGATTTGATGTTGAAGTAGAAAAAGTAAATTCTGTAAGCATCGATAAGGAAACTCTATCTAAAGAAGTGAAAAACGCTATAAAAACTCGAGTAGGCATTGCTCCTAGAAATGTCATAATTCTTGAAGACGGTACGCTCCCAAGGGCTACACATAAAGCAAAAAGAGTTATAGATAAAAGAAAGGGTGTTTGGTCAGAATAAAAATTTTAAAGAAGAGGGGCAGGCTCCTCTTCTTTGTAAATTTTTCAATCCTTTCCTGGAAAAAATATAAAGCTGGGGATAGATTATAGACCAATCTCTGATTCTGTTTGTCCATCTTTTTGTAATATCCTGTATTGCAAGGTATAGAAGCTTAAACAGAGAGTCCTCAGTAGGAAATACACCCCTGTTTTTGGTAACCTTCCTCAAGGAACTGTTAAAACTCTCAATAAGGTTTGTCGTGTAGTATAATGCCCCCGTAAACTTCATCAGATTTTTGAACAC
>WAMD01000032.1 GCA_015522495.1 Nanobdellati archaeon | reverse complement strand
GTATGGGTGATTTTTTAATATCTTGTAAATAACCTCATCTTCACCTGCTCCTTGATTTTCGGCAATTGTGTGCAACAACCTGTTTTTTAAAAATTTCCATGGAATTTTGCTATGCTCAGAGAATTTTGGCTTTGATGCAATATGTTCTGTAGTGAATAATAAATCTCTCTCAAGTTTTCTCATGTGTTTTATGTCATCTGGATGAAACAGATACGGTAAATTTTCCCACAATTCAACAGGAATTGGGATTATGTCAATGTGCAACTTTCCCTTGCTAAACTCCTCAAACAGGTCCGCGTCTCTATCTGCAATGTTATGTTTCTCCACAAGTTCCCTATACACATTGTTCCAGTCAGTTGCGGACATGCTAAGCGAATTTTCAAAATCAGACATAATCTTTCGTTCTATATTTGGATCTTGTATGTCAATAAGTGATCTCGCACCAGTATAAACAACAAGCAGGTCAATGTCAGGAAGCACCGCCTTAGAAAAGCCCTTCTCATTAACTGTGTCCTTTATCCTTTTAACAACATCATAACTCCCATAGAATGGATATCCCAAACCAAATACAGATGTGATATTTCTAACACCTAAAAGCTTACTGCCTACTGCTTTGAATTTCTTTTTCAACTCCTCAACACTGTGAGCTTCATAAAATTTCGCAACCTCTCGAATAACATTATTCTCATCTGGCATAGATAGTATTGATTGGCCAATAAATAAAAAGATATACATTTGTGCAACTGATTAAAACTCACTTGAGAACTTGCTGGTCTTAATATACCACAAATACAAATCAAGTTCCCCAAGACCAATATCAACTTCATTTGCCAGATTTTTAAGAACTCTCTCAACATCTAGGTATCTCTTCCTCGATTTAAATGGATTCTCAACTTGTAACAGCTAATGAGTGACTGTACAAAGATTACCACTAATTTATACTGGCAAAAAGAAAAAGAATACATGCCAAAAAAGCGAATAGAAAGCAAGCACATAAAGCTAACTGGTAATGCTATAAAGCATAGTGAAAGCCATATAGTTGTAGAACCAGACCAATATGCAATAACTGGAAAGGGAGCAGAGGCAAAGGAGTTGGTTACATTTGGAGCTGATTCTTGCGCAATACTCGCTCTGTATTCAAAAGATAAAAAGATTGGAGCGCTGGCTCATATACTGTCAAAGTCGCCAATGGACATAAGACTCGATGTGGAGCAGATAATATATGATATGAAAAAGTTGGGGGCTAAAAAGATAAAGGCATTCATATCAGGCGGTCAGCCCTACAACGAAAGAGAGATAAAGATAATAAAAAACACACTCAAAAACCACGGAGTAGATATAGAACACGACTTTACCATAAAGGATGAATACAGAGCAGTGCACTTCAACGCGGAGAAAGGTGAGATATCAGAGCTTTATGGGATAATACCAGGGAAGATAGACTCAAAGAGATTAGAGTTCAAAGCTCTTTTTGCGGGCGTCGCAAGTGCATTTGGTCCGGAAATGAGAGCAGGCATTGATAGACTACTACATCCAAAAACATTGTTAAAGGGTGATTGAATGCATCCAAAGGTTGGTGTGGCTATAGTACTGGTCAAAGATGGTAAAATATTATTGGGATTGAGAAAGAGCCCTCATGGTAATGGAACCTGGTCATTCCCAGGTGGACACCTAGAAATGGGAGAAGAGCCAAAGGACGCAGCTATTAGAGAACTTAAAGAGGAAACAGGCATAGTTATAAACGAATTGATATTCAGTGGCCTAACGAACGATGTGTTCCCAGATGGCAAGCATTACATAACTATTTTCTTTATAGCCAAAACTAAGGATGAACCACAGGTGGCAGAACCAGACAAGAACGTAGATTGGACTTGGTTTGACCCTGGCGAATTCCCAACCCCATTGTTCCTGCCAGTAGAAAATCTCATGAAAAACAACTTTATTTACGCCAATGATGAACTAAAGGATGTGTTAAAGATCTAGGAATTACCTTATTACTTCAACACCTTACCCGTCTCCAAGTACCATAAGTAGAGATCCAGCTCTGCTAGGTTCACACCTAGCTCCCTAGCTAGGCCTTCTAAGACCTTTTCTACCTCCAAGTATCTTCTCTTAGTCATTGTCTTTGGTCTTTTTACCAAACCTTCCCTTTCTAGCAGGTCTAGTATGTGGAAGTCAATTATTGCAACATCATCATAGCCTATGTTTCTAAGGAAATGGCTTGCTTCCTTCATTCCCAGACCTTTTATGTTCTTTACTAGCCACTCCCTGGCAGACTTTCCGTCTGGAAAACTGGATAGTATGCGCTTTAGGTCTTTGGCGTACTTCCTAGCTCCAACTATGTAACTAGCCCTAGCCCTAGGAAACCTGTGACCTAGGGCCTTGAGACGCTTTGCCAGTTGGGGTTCTGGAAGGGTTAAGAAACCGTTACCTATTGATTCCTGTATCCTCATTCCGCCCTCTGCAGAGTAGTTAGCGGTTAGTATGCAGAAGCAGAGCTCTTTGAATAACTCCCCGCTAGGGGCTTTGCCCAATGCATTGAATTGTCTTATCCTCGTTTTTACTAGTTCTCCAACGTCAGACCTAGTTAGGTTCTTTACCCTGCTTACTAGCATAGACTCACTTTGTCTGTATGTCTTCTAGGATGGACTGCAAGTCCTCTTCGTGCTCTATTTCATCCTTGAGTATGCTCAATACCATCTCGTAAGTTACCGGATCCTTACCACCTATGAATTTCAGTAGTGCATTGTAAACTGCTATTGCGCACCTTTCGCCTTTTATGTTCTGCTCCAGGAGCTTAACTGTCTTTGGATCCATTGGTGCATCATATCCACAGTTGGTCTCATTGTACCAGGCCTTTGGCTCAACTATTGGTGTTCCTCCCAACTGGATTATCCTATCAGCAAGCATCTCTGCGTGCTTCAGCTCTTCGTTGGCATGCTCAACTAGCTCGGAGACAACGGCCTGCCTCATTGGGCCCTTAGCCAGCTTTGCACCAACCCAGTACTGATAGTAGGCCAGCCATTCATCGGCCAGTGCCTTGTTCAACTTTTTTATGAGCTCATTCACATCAAGCTCAACTATGTTCTTCGCAGATTCTCCCATTTTTTATCACCTCAAATATTTGTTGTTTATTCAATACGAAAAATAAATAATGTGGGGTTTAGTTTTACTCCTCATACTTCCACAGACCGTGGACATTGCAGTACCCTATCTAGGACCCACTTACTAAATTAGCAAAGAAATCTAAGCTATCATAAAGGTTAACCCAAGAAAGTTGGGCTTTAAGATTAACGCGTTGATTGGCATAGATACTAAGCCTGAAAGGTTGGTGCATGTGATTAACAAATTAAAAAAGGACAGAGACATAATCTCGCTTTACACATCAAGCGGGGATCACATGCTGATGATTGAGGTATGGCTTGAAGATTCCGATGGGCTCGCTAGGTTTATCAAGAAAATTGAGAGGATACCTGGTGTGACAAGGGTTTGCCCTGCAATAATACTTGAGAGGATAGTTTAAGCAAGCTTGACTATTTCAATTGGACTTACTACAACTGCGCCTTTGCAAGGGAAACCTTTGTTTTCTGAGAGGTTTTTAACAAACTCATGCCATTTGTCATTTTGGTGGTATGTGACATTTCCTTTTATCCTATATCCAATTTCTCCGTCAGATGACCAAACGCACAAACAAACTTTTGGATTGTTCTTCAGATTCTTTAGAGAGGTTTCCATGAAATTATCTGTTATAACTATTTTTCCCTCCCTCACTTTCACATATGCAACCGCGATCGTGTGAGGATAATTGTTAGCATCAACTGTCGAAAAAGCAACAATATTTTCCTCAAGAAGTTTTTTTCACTTCATCCGTAATTTCGCCAGCCATTATATCACCCCAATCAATCCCAAACTACCGCTACCAGTCCCCAAGCCTAGCTTGAAACCCACTACTTTCTTTTACATCTCCGTCTAAAATAAGCTTTCCATAAACTCCATCGTAACCCGGCTGGACCTTGAGTTTTCCTCCCCTGTTCGCAAGTATGAGATCGACTAATTTTTTGTCATTCAGTTTGCTTTCCAGATCTTCCCTTTTTACTTCAAGTAAAACATGAAATTCATTTCCAAGTTCTAAAAGTTTATCGTATACTCCCTGGACTTTCTTTGTACTTGGTTCTGTACTGTAATAATTGGCAATCAAAACAGCTAAGGGTAGGAGTTCGTAGAAACCCTTTGCATCCTTTGGCTTATATCCCTCCGGCCTATCTGCAAGCTCTTCAACCCTGTGAAGAACTCCAAGCGTCAAAGGCTTCCTACAAACCGGGCATACATTCCCTAACCTTTCTGCCTCGCTAGGCTTAATGAATACCCCACAGTTCCTGTGACCGTCCCAATGGTATTTACCATAGCTAGGGTCTACCTCCACAGTCCCAGCCAGGCCTTTACCTGTCCGGATAGCATTCACTATTGCATTGTAGCTAAGATCACAGTCAAAGATGGTTGACTCTCTACCAATCCTCCACGGCCAAAAGGAATGAGCGTCTGAGAAAGAGACTAAGTTTATCCTGTCAAGCTCAGATAATCTCCAGTTCATGGGAGGGTCACTTGACAGGCCAGTTTCCAAGGCGTGAACATCCTTTACCCTATCCTGATAAGCTTCTTTCAGGGAATCAAACCCTGACTTGCTTCCAAACACTCCAAACCAAGGTGTCCATGCATGTGCTGGGAACACTTCTACTTCTTTACTTATACCCTTTAGCACATCAATGCTTTCTGGGAGCGGCAAGTTTAATGTCGGTCTACCATCTACATCCAAGTTCCCATAATTCCTTAATGCATCTTGTATCTGAGTAACAACCTCTAAACTAGGCGCTAAAACTACTTGATGTATTTTTCTAACTTTCCCTGTTTCGTCTCTGTATATGTGAGACAATTCTGTTGTAAGCATAAAAGGAAAACCTGTCTCTGAAAAAAATAATTGTTTATCCTCATTATAACTCAGCTTTGATATTTCCTCCTTCCATTTTGGGTGGGTAAAATCTCCAGTTCCCAGTAAAGAAAGGCCTTTCATTTTAGCATATGCTTCAAATTTATCAAGAGTCGAATTTTTACTTGTGCCTCTTGAATACGGCCCGTGAACATGAAGGTCTGCAAAGATCATAATTAATTTTTGCAAGTTCTAGTTAATCTTACTTTAGTTTCATCTCTTCCTTCAATGAATTTATCACAAGTAGTAAGATTATCAAATTCCCGTCAGAAGCGGAATAGGAAGAGGAAAAAATTTGAAAAAAATAGAAAGTTTTTTAAATAAGTGTTGTGTTTTCTCATCCAGAAAATTTGTGAGGTGGGTTTGAAAATGGTAACCAAGAAGAAGAAGACTACTAAGAAGAAAGCTACTAAGAAGAAAACCACAAAGAAGAAGACTACTAAGAAAAAGACTAAGAAAAAGACAACTAAGAAGAAAAAGAGATGAGGTATAACTCTTTTGCAATTTCCTTTTCTAATCCCTTTTTTGTTTTTCGTTTTTTATACTATCCATCTAATATGCCGTTCAATGCACTGTCAGTTGGGGTAAAACACAAACTGTGAGCTACCTGATATATCGTGTGGAATCCGGCCCTGGTTCTGGTGTTTCAACTTTCCTAATGCTCTTCTCAACCATTTTTTCTATTTCCTTTGCCCTTGATTCTAGTTCTCTTGTGTTAACCTTTGGTTCTATTAACTTTCCAAGAACGTCCAAAACTGCCTTTGCCGCTCTCGCATCTATTATCTGCCCATGAGTTTCCCCCATTAAACAGATACCATCTATCCCCCTTAACTTGCCAAGCCCTATAAGCAGACCTGCAGCTCCAACTATGGCACCCATTTTATCAAATGTTGCACCTGCCTTTTTGATCTTTGGTACCAGCTTCTCATTAGTTACAGCAGCGAATACCTTTGGCTTCTTTGAAAGATAACCAACTCCATAACCACCAAGGGTGTATATTGTTTTAACCTTGTTCCTTTTTGCTACATCAACAATGGCATCCGCAACTTCATAATGAGCAAATGGATTATTGGCCTGATGTTCCCCAGCAATGAATATTATGTCATGCCTTTTCCCTTTCCAATAATAAAACTCATCTTTCATCATATCTACAATCCCATTTGGTTTAATAACAACCTGTGGAGGAAAATGTGGAGAGTATAATTCAGCAAACTTTTTTGCATTAAGTTCTTTTATCATATGATCAGTGGCTATTTTACCAACTAACCCTAAACCAGGAAGCCCCTCTACCATTATTGGCTTTTTTAATTTGGGTTTCTTGAATAACTTAACTGTTGTTTCTATCATGCATATCCCTCAATTTTGCCTTTCTTCTGTATTCTCCATATTTATCTTCAGGTGAAAACTTTGGTGGATGGGCGGAAACTGTTTTACCGCCACACTTAGGACACCTGTCTTCAAGCGTGTAAATATCACAACGGGGACAATACTTCATAAGTCTCATAAGAATCAATCCGTAATTCTCCTAAACTCAAACATCCCCCCAGACTGCTTAACACTTTTGCTTGTTTTGTCAACTACTTTTTTGAGTAAATCTTCAGCCTGTTTATAATCAGTGGTAACTATCTTTACAAAGTACTTTGGCGCCCCTTGATAAACAACCTTAACCCCTTGCTTCTCAATATCCTTAAGAACACCTTTTAGCTTGTCAACCCCACCAGGACCTGGTATTGCAACTTGTAGCTCACCAAAGAGTTCAACCTTTGGAAGCTCAACATATTTCTTGGCTAGTTCAACTAAATACTTTTTCCAACTATCTGGTATATTTATACCCTCAAGTGCTTTAGCTCCCTCAGTGACCATCTCTTCAAACGCAGAGTATATTTCGCCATACTCACTCTCTAATTTCCAACCTGCTATTTTGAATGCGTCTTGGAGGCTGACTTTAAAATGTTTAGCAGCTAAGTCCAATAGCTTCTCTGCCTTTTTATCTCTTTTCCATTCTGCTATCTTCCTTTTTTCTTGGTTCGGTCTAACATTCCTCAAGGAAACATCTATCAATCTCTTCCTAGGATCCACATGAGTCACTAGCGCAACTCTCATCTGACCCTCGCTAACATGGCTCCTAATATTTTTCACCCAAGAACTAGATATTTGGGAGATGTGTATAAAACCCTCTTTTCCATACTCAACTAAATCAACAAAAGCACCGTGGGGGGCTATCCTTTTTATTCTAACAACGACTAGCTCGCCCCTTGAAGGATATTCTGCCTTCTTCAAGAACTCACCCCAAAACAGAAATTACCTTCCCAATTATTTTAGACTTGCCTCCTTTTGGTTGGACCAAAACAGTCTGGCATTTTTCACACTTCACTTCAACAGCAGAGTTACTAAAAACAACCTGCTTATTCTTGCAATTTGGGCATTCAACTTCAATAAAACTTGACATAATCCCGCCTCCTACTCCTTTCTCTTCAAATTTAATTGTTTTTTTGTCCTGCTGCCTATTGTTTTGTAATGCTTCTTGTGACAAACAGTGCATTCCAAAACGACCGTCTGCCTTTTTGCTTGCTTGTACACTGGGACCTTACCTGCTATCTTACTGGTGTACCCTTTCGTTTTTAGATCGTGATGTAATTGACCCTTGGCCGTTGATCTTGTCTTCCCTTTCTTGTACATCTTAACCTTGTGCACAGTCGTCTTCTTGCAATATGGGCAATATGTTTTTATCTTATCCGGCATGTCCATTTAGATCACCTATACTAATTCTATTAGTCCCTGATCTCTCAACACATTTGCTATCTCCATTGGGATCTTGACAATTTCATTTGCTCCGTATGGTCCATATTCAGCACCGTCAGGAGCAACAAACCTAGGAATTGCCTTTCTTACTCTAACTAGGACTACGTTTTTATCTTCTTCATTTATAACCTTTTCTGCGGTTTTGGTGTCTGTTCTGACATCTCCTGGTGCTGTATTCTCATCATTCGGGGTATAATCACCAGATAGTATTGAATCAACGATTCCTTTGTAGGATTTTAGAACATTCACTAGCTCATCATACAACTCTTTTTCTTCTGCAGTCATGCCCTTCGTTGAGTACTCCCCAGTTTTTACTGATTTTAACGCTTTAAGAACTATCTTGTGAAGTCGCTTTTCCATGACATCCCTTGATATTTTTATAGTATTCTCCAATGTTCTAGCATTAGCAAGTTTGTCTCCCTTGTCATAAGCATCCATCAATTGCTTTATGTAGACAACTATATCCTTATAAAAGCCTGGACTAAGCTCGGCTAGGGATGAGATGTTCCTCTCCTTCCTCTGGACGCTCCTTATTTCATCAAAGTTCACCAATAGGTTCACCTTCACCTTTTGCAACAATGTAAACTGCGACAAACTCTGGAAGTTCTACTTCACCAGCCTCTATTTTTTGTTCTCCACCTAGATAAAACTCTAGGTTTCTTTTAACATGTAATCTAATATATTTCCTTCCGAACACAATAGCATCCTCTAGTGGATTGAATTTATCTAAGTTTTTTACCCTTTCAACAAGCAGACCAGACGAACCATGTAAGCTGGTTGGCAGTCTTATGAGCCTAGACATGTCTATCGTCACATTCCTATCCAGCTTTACCCCTAGCCTTAACGCCAGGCTAGACAACATAACCTCCCACGTTGCCATAGACACTGGAACTAGATCCCAGAGCCCCCGGTTCATACCGTCTACTAGCTCTCCGCGCCTAGTTGAAATCTTCTGGAAGACAGACTTGCTCACACCTAGTATGTTCCTTGCTTTTTCTGGTGGGTACTCTGATATAACTTTCACCAACTCTTTAGCAAGTCTACCCCCCCATCCATTTGACGAGGGTAATGGCCCATGCAATGATTTCCCTTCTCTCCTTAAGAAAAATCTCACATTCATCCCAGCAGCCGAGACATAATCGACTAATTCCTTTCTAGCTCGCTGGTCCAAGTCAAAGACCAGATCATTCCTTATATGTATGTGGTAACCTTTACTTCCTGAAAAGAAAACAAGTATATCATCCTTAGAAAATCCAAAATCGGGAATCAGGAATTCTTCTATTAGTTTAACAACTTCATTTTTAACAAGTCCTAAGCACTCCACTGTTGGGAAACCACTACTGCATGTATCAGAGATATCTCCGAGGTCAAAGTCAAATATTAAGTCTGCTCCAAGCATACCTTTTTTCTCCATAGGTGTTGCTGATGGGAATTTGTAGTAACCCGCGGAGTAGGAGATATAGAGAGGAGTAGTGCTCCTCAAATAGCCCAATAACTCTTTATCATCCCTAAATGACATGTGTCTATAATCTATCTTCTTTTCATTACCCACTCCAAATTCTCTTTGCCATATCATTGGAGGTGGCTCTACGCCTTCCTTTGCATAATACTCTCTAAATTTTTCTCTCAGCCATGTTTTAGCGTTCAACTCTTCCAAAGTTATCATCCTCTGCCTCTTTTATTTCTCATTTTCACCTTGTAATATGACAATGGATTCTTCACCCGACTACATAAAGCATCTGGGTTAACACATAACGCATAAGTTTTCATTTTTTCGCATGAGGGTGGAAGCCTCTTCTTCCCATCTTTTTTACCTGCGATGTATTCTACGTGGTATCTGGTTAACTTTTCTTTAAAGTTTGGTTGATTTTTGAACACATCAACTATTTTGTCAATTGGATACCCTACATTAACCAAGAAAGCTGCTATCGCAAATCTAGCTGAATGCCCCAAATGCTCACCTGCAGCGGCCTCAGCTAGGAGATTTTTCATACAAGGGGGAAAGGCATCTGCATTAGCCTTTCCAGTGTACTCGAACCTCTCGAATCTTTTGATTTGAATGTCTGGGAGTTCTTTTTTTAGAAATTCAAAATCTGATGGATAGTTAGATAATGTATCTAGTATATGACGTCTATAAGCAGATGTCATGATTTCCACAATAAGGTCCCTATTAATAGATACATACCCACTTGATATACTTTGATAAAATAGTCTATACTGCTCGTCATCAGGCATAAACATGATGTAATCCTTGAAGTGTATACTACCACCCTCAGCCTTTATGCCTAGCTCTGGAAGGAGATATGCTACCTCTTCATCAGGCGCACCCATTAAAAACTTTCTCATAGTATTGGACTCACCTTCAGCAAATCGCTTTTTCATAAAATTATTTCTCGACAGTGCAACTAATATCCTAGCAACTGGATACGACAACAACTGGATCTCCAATGCTCTGGTTAGCTTTTGCCTGGGGTCTAAAATAACTCCACCCCTTAAGTCCTCTTTGATCCTCTTCTTTGCAGTATCTATAACTTCTACAATTTCAGGATCATTAGATTTTAGGTCTATATTCATTCGCCGTACTAAACCTTTGGCTACCGAAGTAAATGGATACTTCACAGAAAACCTAAGTTCATCCAAGTCGTTTTTGAAATCCATGCGCTAGTATTGTAAATTAACTAGAATAAAAATAAAAGATTTAAAACATTAAAGATGCTGAAGGGGGTTTACCAAAGGATAAAGAGGAGAGTAATTCTTCTAGGAAAGGCTTCTCAACCCTGAAATCCTTGGTCTCTGGTTTGCCAGTCTGGTTTGCTAGTTCCCAGGCGCGTTTTATTGCATACTCCCTAGTACCTAGCTCGTCAACTAGGCCATGCTGTCTGGCCTGCTCGCCTGTCATTATCCTACCATCTGCCACAGAAAGGTCTATCTTGCCTCCCCTGAATTCCTTTAGGTCTCTGATGAAATGAGAATACGCGTCATCCAATATCGATTGAAGCATCTCTTTCTCCTCAGATGTCAGGTTAGCTTCGAATGGATTTGCCATGTCTTTGTACTTCCCTTTTTTCAGCACGGTGAAATTTATACCAAGGTTTTTTAGGAGTTCGTGATAGTTCTCCAGTATCATCACGGTGCCTATGCTACCAGTTAGAGAATCTTCATCTGCAACCACAAGATCTGATGCAGCTGCTATGTAGTATGCCCCAGACGCTCCCAACTCTGATATGTACGCCACCACTGGCTTCTTGCAATCCCTTACGGCATAGGCTATCTCCTTACTCCCGACCACGCTACCACCAGGGGAGTTTATGTCAAGGAGTATAACCTTAACGCTCGGGTCGTTATCCGCCTCCTTTATCAATTTTACTATCTCCCTGGAGCTGTGGGTAGTAGAGAGAAAGCCACTAGAATCATCAACTGCGATTTCGCCTCGTATGTATATCACTCCAACCTTGGGTGTGAGCTCCTCGGAAACTAGGGCTAGGACTACTATGCCAGCTAGGATGAAAAAGAATGCAAATACTCCAACTATGACTAGAAGCCACTTGCTCTCCATGTCTTCATTATGGAGATGCTAGTTTAAATGAATTTTGTTATACTACGATTTCTAGTTCTACTGATCCTCATTCAGCTTTCTGGATTCCCCCTTTACGCGGTCAATAAATTTGTTGTACTGTTTGACCAACTGCCTTGCCTTTCTGTCAAATTCCTCTGCCTTGGTTGGGTCCTCAGACTTGTACAAGTTATACACATCTTTGTAGTATGCCCTCAACGTTCTCACTGTATTTGTTGCTTTCGTCAGGTCTTCATCATTCAAAGCTCCCTCAAGAGCTTTTAGAGTCTCTTCCATAAGAGTAGCAACATCAACTCCAGACTTGACAGTCCCTAAAATGCCCTCACCCTCCTGCTTAGGGCTACCTTCTTGAGATTTCGATTTTTGCTCTTTTGTGACCTTTTTTCCTTTTTCCTTATTCTTCTCGCCTTTGATCAAACGAGGGAAGAATCCTCCGGGTTTCTTTTTAGCTCCTTGCCCCTTAGATGTCTTCCCTACTTTTCCTTGTACCTTTCTCTTCGTTGTTTTATTTGCAGTTGTCTTTTTCTCTGTAGTTTCTTTTCTCTTCCCGATTCCTCCCTTTTCCTCTGGTCTCTCCTTCAACTCAGTGACTCTCTTTTGTTCCTTCTTACCTTCTTTTCTTAGCTTCTCTATTTCTTTGATCTGGTTTCTAATGAAGTTAATGATTCTCTGATTCCCACCCTTCTCAGCATTAAGTGCTTTTTTGAAGTATGACAATGCCCTTTCGTAATTTCCAGAGCCCTTGTAGAAATTAGCAACTGTTATGATGTGAGGAACACTTCCGTACCCTTTATTTACTAGCTCTTCAAGCATCATAATCCCCTTTTTCTCCTCCTCCACATTATGTGATTTCATCACTAAGTCCATTGCCTCACTAGCAAGCTTATCTAGGTCCTCTTTCCCCTTCTTCACTTCTCTTTCCCCCGCCCCTTCTTCTGGCGCTCTTCCTGCTCCTTCCTGGTCCTCCACAGGCTGCTCTGCTGTGCCTCCTGGTTTAGCCTCCTCTTTTTCCTCTCCGGTCTCCGTGGTTGTTCCTTTCTCTCCCTTTTCCTCTGCCTTTTCTAGTTTCTCTGTGAACTCCTCCGACGTTGTCGGAGTTCCTCCACCACTCCAGCGTAAAAATTTTTCTAGGTATTCTTCATCTGTTTCCCCCTCTTCTTTTTTGGGCCTCTCTCCTCTACCTTCTTCTTTCTCTTCTTCCCTTGGCTTAGATGGGCCGAACAGCGATCCAACATCCTCTACTTCCATTTCCTCTTGCTTTTTCTTTTCTAGTTCATTTTTAAGCTCTTTTACTCTCTTCTTGATCCTTTCTTTTTTAGCCCCTTTCGTTAAAGGAAAGAGCATTTCGTTATACTCCAGCTCTTTTTCTAAATCGCCTATAATATTGGATAGCTTTATCGCTCTATCTAGCAATTGTATTGATGGATGATCTTCCATTGTATATATCTCTTCTTCCAATGCTGCGAGCGCGTGTTTAGATCCTTTCTCTTTTTCTATTTCATTTATGTCTTTTAGTATTGCCTCCACTGCCCGCTTTTTCTTTTTTTCCTGTTTCTTTTTAGGTTCTGCCCGCTTTTTAGATATTACTTTCCCCTCAGTTTTAGGTCCTGGCTTAACTTCTTCCTTGGTAGTTTTTCCTTTGTGCTCTTTCTTTCCCTCATGTGTTTTTTCTGGTTTCCCTCTCTTAGCAAACTCAGATCTGACTAATTTCTTTGCTGATTTTTCTACATCATCAGCAGGATAACTTGATCCCGTTCTCTTTTTAGCTTCATCAAATAAATCAGTGAATGCTTTATCAGTTAATACCTCATCAACTATAGTTGGGTCATAACCCTTTCTCTTTGCCTCTTCCTTCATCTCTTTTCGGATGCTCTCCATACGAGATTTAAAGATGTGTGGAATTCCAGTT
>WAMD01000031.1 GCA_015522495.1 Nanobdellati archaeon | reverse complement strand
ATTGCTTACCCTGGATATCCTCCATCAGGAGGTACACATATAGAATTGGGGTGGGCATCATGCATGGGAAAAAAGATTGTTTTATTGCTAAAAAAATCATGTAACTATTCACCACTAGTATATGGTCTCTCCACAATAACCGAGGTAAATACAATCGAATTTGAAAAAAAGTCAGAATTAATAGAAAAGGTGTCAGATTTCATCGATACCATAGACAAAGTGGGGCATAGTTAAATTTATTGATAGGAACGTGGTATACTAACTTATTAGATATTTTTTAAACAAATTGTGTATTAATCGTGCAATAGTATATGGTGATAAGATGTCAATGCCTAAAAAAGTGATAATAATTGGTGAACATCACGGACATCCAGGGCATAAAGGATTTGAAGTATACAAAATACATAAAGAAAAGCCTGATGTTATATTATATGAAGGATTCACAGATGCATCTCCAGAAGAAATACGAAGATTTGTGCAAAGAGCTGTAGATACAATCGAAAAAAATCCTAGTAGACTTGGGGAAATAGCCAACTCGCCGAATGGGTTTGAATTATACATTGGCATCCTCTTGAAAGCAATGATGGACTCTGGGGCTAAACTAGAAGGAATCAGCTCAAAGGAACTTCAGAGAGAATTCGAAAAATGGTATAATGCTTTACCACAAACTCATGAGGAAGTAATGGAGTACAGTGAAAAACTTAGAGAGAATGTTGAAAAAACAGATCAATACATGGCTCAGAGGATAATAGAACACCTAAAAACGGGTAAGTCTATATTAGCCATTTTAGGAAAAGGACACGCCAGAGGGGTGGCTGAGATACTAAAGAAAAAAGGGATAGAAGCAGAGCTCCATATACTAGAAGACTAAGAACAAAACAACTCACATTTTTAAATCCTCAGTTCGTAAATCCCAAATTCTAGGTGAGCAACCATGATACAAGTGAATCACAAAGTACTAGAGATAGAGTACGCGATTAGGGATGTTATCCTTCCAGCTAGAGAGCTAGAGAAAAAGGGCATAAAGGTGATGAAGCTCAACATAGGAGATCCTGTGCCATTTGGACTGGATGCGCCGAATCATGCGAAGGAAGCCTTCTGCAAAGCAATCAAGGAGGGAAAGAATCAGTATGGTCCAAGCGAAGGGATACCAGAACTCAGGGAAGCCATCGCCAAAAGGGAAAAGAAAAAGAACGGCGTAAGCATCAGTGCGGAAGATGTGAGGGTAACTGTGGCCGTCACCGAAGCCCTCCAATTTACGTTCCTAACCCTAGCCATACCTGGCGCCGAGTTCCTAGTCCCTAGCCCTAGCTACCCTCCATACCTTGCATTGACAAAGACGATGGGAAAGGAGTCTGTTGAGTACAAGACCACTGAAGAAAGCGGATGGCAACCAGACTTGGACGATATGAGAAGGAAGATAAATGACAACACAGCTGCGATATGCGTGATAAATCCAAATAACCCGACTGGGGCAGTGTACGATAAGAAGATGATAAAGGAGATACTAGACCTAGCTGGGGAATACGACTTACCTGTAGTGAGCGATGAAATATATGATATAATGACCTACGACAAAAAGCATATCAGCCCTGGCTCCTTAACAAAAGATGTTCCTGTCATTGTTATGAACGGCGCATCAAAGGTATACTTTGCCACAGGTTGGAGACTTGGGTACATGTACAGAATAGATAATGATGGTGTGCTTGACGATTTTTGGGAGGGGATAAACAAGCTGTTGAGACTCAGATTATCAGCTAATACACCTGCACAATATGGCTTTCTGGCTGCTTTGACCGGGCCGATGGATTATCTAAAAGAAAGGATGAAACTCCTGAGAGAAAGGAGAGACTTCGCCTGGAAGAGGCTAAACGAGATACCTGGGATATCTGCAACAAAGCCAGAAGGGGCTTTCTACATATTCCCAAAGGTTGAACTAGGTGACAGGTGGAAAACGGATAAAGACTTCGTCCTTGACTTCCTCCACCAAGAACACGTCCTAGTCGTCCACGGTTCTGGGTTCGGCAGTTATGGTAAATCCCATTTCAGAGTAGTGTTCCTTCCTCCGATTGAGGTCATGGGGGAGGCGTTTAACAGGTTGGAGAGGTTCATGAGATCTAATAACGGCTAATGGGTAAACTGCTAATTGAAATCATTAAAAACTTCGCATCCATCATAACATACATGCAGAAACACACAGAAGAAGCAATAACAAAAGAAAAATTAGTATGGGATATAGTAGGCTATCTAAGAAAAAATCCAAGGCCTATAGTACTCGGTAGCTTCATCCACGGCTCTGGGAGGAGCACACTGGCAGATATGCTCGCAGAGGAGCTAGAGCTAGCTGGTCTAAAAGTGAGACGAATATCAAGCGGAGAGGTCTTCAGAGAGCTAGCCGAGGAGAGAGGGAGGAGTATTGACGAATTTGTGAACGATCTCAAAAAGGACTTAAGGATTGACCTGGAGATAGATAGAAAGATAAGTAAGAAGATAAAAAAAGCCCTCAAAGAGGGAGTCATTCCAATAGTTGATTCCAACCTAGCACCATTCTACGCTGATGGAATAAATATATTGGTTAAGGTTGATCCAGACGTAGCCGGAAGAAGGGTGTTTACCGCAAAGAGAGGGACGGACAAGGCTTACTCCAGCCCGAAAGAGGCGGAGGCGGAGCTGGTTGAGAGGATGAAAAAAGACTTCGAAAGGTACAAGAGACTGTCTAAGACTAGCTGGGTTCCAAAGAGCTGGAAGGGCGTTTACAAGAAGGCATGGGAGAACTTTGGAAACGAAGATGTTTTTGAGATAGATGTGAACAATTCCCTGCCATTGGACGAGAGCTTTAACTCCCTTTTGCTTGGACTGGGTTTGTCAATAAAACTGGATGAGTTACAGGAAAGACTGATGGAAGAGTTAAGGAAGAAAAAGAGGATGAAAGTTAAGTAGCTTAAACGAATATATAATCTACCTACGTTTTAATTGATATGATAAAGCTTGTGTTGCTAGATATTGATGATACAATATGCAATAGCTCAAAGGCTTATGAATACGGGCTCAACAAAGCCTACAACTTCTTAAAAAAGCGTTATCCGCTCCTAAATAAAAAAGTATTCCTCCAGACATATACAAAGGCAAGAGCTCAAATTTATATAGAACTCAGTGGCACAGCGTCAATGCACAACAGGTTCTTGTATTTCCAACGCATGTTTGAGTTATTAGGATTATCCCTGGATCCGAAAGTACTGGATAAAATAACTGAGGTGTTTTGGAACAATGTATATTCCCACCTAAGACTATCCCCACGAGTAAAAGAAACTCTGAATACAATAAAAGAAAATAACATAAAGATTGGTGTTATATCCGATCTAATGGCCCATGTACAAATAAAAAAATTAGAAAAACTTGGAATATCTAAATACATAGATTTTATAGTTACGAGTGAAGAGAGTGGAAAGGAAAAACCCCATCCATCTATCTTTCTTTTAGCATTGAAAAAAGGAAACTGCCTGCCAGAAGAAGCTGTTATGGTAGGGGACTCAATTGAGAGGGATATAATTGGTGCTAAAAATGTTGGGATAACAAGCGTTCTAGTGACCAAGGAGAAAAGGAAAAATCCAACCCCTGCAGATTACTCCATCACAAACATAAGGGAATTGCTGGATATAATCCATATAAAAGGTAAAAGGCTATCAAATAATAAAATTGTCATATTAGACTTAATGGGAACCGTGTTCACCAAGGGACATATAATCAAAGACGTCCTTCTACCTATAACAAAAAGAAAAAATAAAGACGTAAAATACAAAGCCATAAAGGAAGTCTACGTGAAGTATAGCCTAGGGGGTATTACAAAAGATGCTTTCAACAAGGTTGTACCTAGGAAAGCAGAAGAAAAAATGCTCAACTCAATAAAATTGAACCCAAAGGCAAAGGCTGTTATGGAGTACTTGAAAAACAAGGGGGTTCGCATAGGTGTATTGTCCAATCTTCCAAAGAACTGGGGAGAGTACTTGATGAGTAAATTCAATCTTTACAGCTACGTATCCACTGCTGTATTCAGTGGAGAATACCATTCTAGAAAACCCAATGACGAGCTTTACAAGATATTCATGGAGAAAGCTCGGGTGAAGCCACAAAACTGCTATTTAGTTGACGACAAACTTGCTAACATTAAAGAGGCTAGATTCTTATCTATGAAAACCATATGGTTAAAAAGGGAAAAGCAAGATATAGTGTTCATTCCAGATTATGTGATTACTAACATAAGTGATATGAAAAAGATTATATGATTATCTATTTGTCCATTCCATCACCAGGCTGTCCAGCAGATGACCACCAATTCTAGCTTTCTCCTCCCCCACGGCCTTAAAGCCGTTGTCCTCGTAGAATCTTATCGCCCGCTTATTATCCTTCAAGACTTTCAACTTCAACTTACCAAACTTATCCTTTAGTGCATTCAGCAACAGGGTCCCATAGCCCTTACCGATATGCTCTGGTTTGACGTATATGCCCTTGACAAATGCTCCCTTCGGATCGTCGGGAAGAGAGCCTGCAGATGCATATGCTATCGGCTCTCCATCAAGCTCCAGAATCAGGTAAAGTGTTTCTTCAAAATCTCTTTTTGTTGGGTGTTCCTTCCTGAACTTGAGTATGTCTTCAACTGGAGATTCACCTAGGAAGTCCTTGTAAAATGCTCTCCAGCAAGAATCTCTTATCTCCGTTATCACCCCTGCATCACTATGGCTGGCCCGCCTCATCCTGACCCGGTTTGAATTGGGATCCTGCACAACGTTCTCCATAGTGTATGTTATTGACCCATCTGGTTATTAGTCTTGCTGGTTAGATCTAACTAGTAATGTGACATGTTCACAAAGAAAGCATAACTATTCCAGCAATTATTGAAAGGATACCTACCCACTGGTTCAGCTCAAGTCTTTCCTTCAGGAAGATATAGGCCAAACAGACCGTAACCGCTGGAAATGTGGAGGCAACTGGCCCAACGATTGAAACAAACCCCTTCTGCAAGCCAGTGGTCATACTAACAAAAGCGATTGTATCAAGTAATCCTACTCCGAAAACATAAAGGGATGCTCTCCTGGACCATCTAATGGGTATCTTTCTGATAAAGAATATAATTAGTAGAAGAAAAACTGTTATTGCCTTTAGCAAGAAGGGTATGGTGACCTCTCCCCCTGCATACACAAGTTTCAGTAGGCTAAACAACACACCCCACATACCAAAAGCTATCAGCGCATAGACAACTCCGCTGTCTAACTTTATTCTTCCTCTCAACTCGGAGAGCTTTGTGGATGCAAGAATGACACCAAGCACTACTAAACTAACTCCCAAATATCCAAACAAGGAAAGAACCTCACCAAAGACAAAGAAACCTATTATGGCTCCTAGAGCTCCCCATGCACTACCTATCGGAGAAACGACTGCTAATTTTCCAACGCTTATGGCCTTATAAAAAGCCAAATATGCAAATGCCCAGAGGAAACTAGTGATGGCAAGAAGACCAACATTAAAACTAGTAATTGGAAAACTAAACTCACTTGGGACCACTAAGAAGTACACACCCAAAAGTACTGCCCCTATCATCTGAGTCCAGAATAACGAATTGATGTCTCCAATCTCATCTATTGCCTTCCTGGCTAAGAAGTCTGCAATGCCCCAACCAAGCATAGCTATTAGACCATACAATAACGGGATCATCACAGAAGTTAATCAACATACACTTAAAAAGTTATATTACGCAGAAAGGAAAAACTATCAAACAACCTTCACCAGTTCTTTAATACTAGCTCCCTTGATTCCCATTCTTTTCAAATACCCTCTAACTAGGTCTAGATCACATCGCTTGTAAATAGCGCGGAATGCTGTCTTTGGGATGGGTTCCCTGTAATAGATAAAATCGACAAGTGTCTTTTCAAAATTTGATATGGGAATGTAAAAATCGTAGTATTGCTTTACTTCGTATCCAAACATGCCACTTGGCTT
>WAMD01000030.1 GCA_015522495.1 Nanobdellati archaeon | reverse complement strand
TGCGGTCTAAGCCTTTTAGAAAAAGCCTTGGGAAAAAGGACCTGCGGTCTAAGCCTTTTAGAAAAAGCCTTGGGAAAAAGGACCTGCGGTCTAAGCCTTTTAGAAAGAGGAGACACCTACAGAGGGACCACCAGCGGGTCCCCTCTTCCCTTAGCTCTCTCTACCTTCCTGCAACCGTTCAGATCGGTTTCTCCCTCTACCCTCTTCCCTTCCTGCGACCGGGAGATGAGGGAAACCTCCTATGGCTTTCTACCTTCCAGCAACCACTAGAACCCCTCACATGGGACACAAGGTCCCATAGTGGGCCGGGAGGGATTCGAAAAGCCTTTTAAGAAAAGCCTTGGGAAAACTAGAACCCCTCACATGGGACACAAGGTCCCATAGTGGGCCGGGAGGGATTCGAACCCTCGACCACTGGTTGGCCTAGGCCAACCCTTGTAAGTTAGAGCGGCCTTATAAGACCAGCGCTCTAACCTGGCTGAGCTACCGGCCCGAAGCCTAGCAGCAGGGTATTATTGATGATTACCTTGTTTAAAAAATTATCTGAATAGTAATGATTACTCTACTGCTAACCAAAGTGTTTTAACCAATAAAGCTTTTATTCTAGTCATTGTTATTATGAACAACAGGGGTGATGTAGATGGCACGAAAAACAACTAGGAAAACAAAACCTAAAACAAGGCGCGCCAGGCCGAAACTAGCTAGAAAGGCAACTAGTAGACTAACAAAGCCAGAACACACTTACTACGGGCTAACGTATAACGTATGGATAAATGTCATACTACTAGTAGCGATAATATTAATAGTGGGGATACTAGCAGGCATTGGATCCCTAGTACAGAAGACATCCTCACAAGAAGTTCCAACGCTAAATGCGATACCGTCAGAGGATATAGGTATCCAAGGGGCTAGGACGTTAGCTGGGATAGTTCTTGACAAAGTGGTAGGAAAAGGGGCTTACAACATAACATCAGTAACACTAGATCACGGAGTATACAAGATAGATGTAACAGTAATGACAAACACAGGTACAGGGGCAGGCAGTATGTACTTAAGTAAAGACGGTAAAAAGGCATACTTTAGAGGGATACCAACATCTGACTTCCTAAAAGAATAAACCCATTATAACCCACATCAATCCTTATGGGATATTATCATCGCATGGTCTTTTTCATACGGCTCCAAGTCCACGACCTGCTCTGTTTTCAACCCACTCGCTTCAAGTTGGGATACAGATTCCCTAAAAACCTTTTTTGGATTCTTGACCACATCAATGCTCCTGGATTTTACACATAACATAGTATAACCATGCTTGAGGTATCTTGCGTTCTTTGATAATATCTCAGTCTGGTTTGGCTGGGCGACATCCTGGTATATCACATTTATGTCGTCTAGATATTCTTCATACATTTCTGGTTTATTGGCATCCCCTAAGATGGGTATTATGTTATCCCTCCTCTTAGCGAGCAAAAGGAAATCTTCCATTGCCTTGGGAGATATCTCCACAGCGACAATATAACCATCCACTACAATATCACTGACATGGCTAACAGTAGTTCCTTGAGCTGCACCAAGGTACAAAACATTGGAATTATGAGTTATTGGCATAACACTCAGCCCATTTAGAATCGCCGCTGCCAACTTTGATCTATACGGGTTCCACTCCCTGTACTCCACTCCTCTAACAACAACTAGTTTCTCCCCATAGACCCTCTTCCCTTTTACCCTATTCCTAGTAAACAGATGGTTTCCATGCTTGAATACGCCAGGAAATACTTCTATCATTTTCTATCCTCTACTATTACACCCTACGCTTTTTAGACTTGCTGTTTTTCCTGCCATGCCTTTTTGATTTACTGGGCTTAGGCTTACTAGGCCTGGACTTGCTAGTTTTCTTCGAAGGCTTAGTCAGTTCCCTCCTACCTGCTCCTAGGACCTCTTTAGTCCTCTCCTCAACCTCTCTCTTCAGCTTGTCACCAATGAAATCCTTTCCACCTGAGAAATAGTCTGTTCTAGCAGCTATAGCAATCTTTGCAGCCAGTGCTCTAGCTATTCTACCTCTCAATCGCTTTGGAGCTTTCTTTACCGCTGGATACAAAAATATTATCCCATGCTTCGGTGGCTTGGTCTTTTTCTTTAGGTGAGCAAATAATGCCTTCTCTGCACCTAAAATCTGAATGGTGGATGCAGGCATCTCAGCTAGCTTGTCCAGCCCACCAGCATGAGATATCAACCTAGCCGCTAGGTTATCCCCAACCAGGTAAACCATGTTAGGGCACAACTCCTTGCATGTTTTTGACACGTAATCCATCAACTCGTTTCTCATCTTCTTAGCATCTATCGCCAGGCCAGCTAGCTTCGCAACCTGGTCTAGGTCTGAATCTGGAATGTCTGCCCCAACGCTCTCCTTGGCTAGCATGGCGACCTTTTCGGCCTTGCCTGTATGTGCAGCTAGCCTGGCTATTTGCATGTACTTCCTGTTCTTCAAGTCCTTTACAATTGCCAGATATGTTTCCATGTTTTTTACAAGCTTATCCAGCTCAGGGAAGTGATATGAGTACCAAGACTTCACCCTCTCACCTAGAAGATTTGAAACGGCATCTAAATCATCCACCGCCTCTATTGCTTCGATTACGAGCTTGTCCTTCCTGAAAAGGGCTTCCCTTGTCTTTTCCTTTGCCTTTTTCATTGCTCTCTTTCTTAGTTCTTTTATGTTCATCTTATCACCCACCTACTCTATTTTTCTAGTTTCTAGTTAATAAACCTAAAATGTTGCTAAATGAGTATTAGCAATCAAAAATATGCAAACACTGGATCTTGCCTTTTATTGTTAACTATCCTAGCATAACAAATCAAAAAAGGATTTATAAACTCACTCCATAAATCATGTATGCGTAGAATGAAAAGGAAGAAATCACCAAAGAGAGGACTGCCAACTAGTTACAGAGAAAAGATGTTGGACGTACTAAATAGAATTCCAAAAGGTAAACCAGCTGAAGAAATAATGGACATCGCGATTTCTGAACTGTTAAATCATGTAATTGAAGAAGACGGTCAGGTAAAAAGGAAAAGAGGACAGTTAGTTGTAAAAATAACCAACTATGCAAGGGCAGTAAGACATGCAATCCCTCATAGACAAAGCGAAATCGAAAAATACTATCAAAATGCTTTAGACAAACCACATGAGAGAATACATGTAGATAAAATAAAAGAAATCGCAGAAGAGGAAGGGGTACACGAGGATTTATCCATGGACTACAACAGGTACCAGTTGGCATTTGAAGAATACATGAAAGCAAGAAAGCTAGCAGAGAGAACAGCTGGAGATGTTGTGAAAAGGTATAAAAGGGATATAAGAGAAATCGTGAACAGAATAGCACCTAGTGAGGGTAAAAAGGAAGAGATAGAAGAAAAAATGGAGGACACTGAAAAAGCAATGGAAGAAGAGATAGGGGAGACTCCATCAAGACCAGTAGAAGTAAAAGAGGATGAGGAGCTCTTGCCACTGATAGAGAAAATCAGAAATGGAAACTTAACTAGCCTAGAAAGGAAAGAATTGATACAAATCGCAAACAACGTTCAACTATTGCCTGAAGATGTTTTATTGGAGGTATTCGAGAACATCAGACACTTTGGAACAAAAAAAGTATTTGTTAGATCAGATAACTTATCAGAATCC
>WAMD01000029.1 GCA_015522495.1 Nanobdellati archaeon | reverse complement strand
CTTGCACACGTGGATTACTTTCTATAAGCCGTGGGACACCTCTATAATCCTCTTTAAACTGGAAACCTATCAAATAATTAAGCGAGAGAGCTTCAATTAATTTTTTACTGTGGTCAATGAGCTCTCGATTATTAACAAGAGTGGTTAGAAAGGAAATCCCTGAACGAATAACATTTCTTTCTCGTGGAGCAACAACCCTAGCTTTCCCGTTGTATGAGAGAGCATCAATACTATATTCTTTACCAGGTAAGTATTCCATTACAAGCAGTTCTTTATACTCTTCAGGATTTTTTTCAAACATGTTGATTAAGCTTTCCAAAGATATATGCGCTAAGGTGGGCTTTTCTTCATAAAATGTTTTGGGAGATGGCTTCTCTTTAGATAGAATCCTAAAACCTCTCATACCTCTGGATATGGGTGGCTTCACACAAATCTTGTCCTCAGGATATCCTAATTTATAAGAAAACTTTTCTAATTCACCAATATTTCTGGCTAGGTAATACTGAGGCACTGGAACATCCATCTTACTACTTAACTTCATCAGAGTATATTTGTTGTTAACTAGCATGAGCTGGCTGTAGTCAGAGACGAGTACTTTAATACCTTCTTCCTCGAATAGCTGCTTATTAGCTGAAAGAATAGGTAGTTCATTTGTTACTTGTGGAAGAATCACATCAACATTCTCTTTTTTACACAGATCTAACACAAAATCTACAAAATTGCTAGCCTTCGGTTTTGGTGCAACATAAAAAGAGTTAACTATTTTTTGCCCTACTGCAAGGGGGTTAATGTCCATTCCAATAAGGTGAATCTTTCTTTTTTCCTTGTTGTTTCTCAAAGCATGAATAGTGCCATATGTTCCAGGGGCACCCACTCCTGTGACTAAAATAGTTAAAGGGTCCACCGCACCACCTCAAACGCTTCTGCATACGTTGCATTGCACTGAGTCCCTCTCACTTTAGCCAAACCGTAAATGTACTCTTCGGAGAAATAGGATCTTTTCTTTATAAATTGTGTTGCGTAGTTCTTTAACAAGGCCCATTTTCTGTCTACATGCTCTTTTTTCAATCTGACAAAAAGACGTGTTTCAAAAGTTATATGATTCCAAGGTAGCTCATAAGAGATTATTTTAGAAGTATTTTTGAAGGCTCTTACCATTTCATAGGCTACAGTAGTGTGATCCTGATGGAAGTCATTCAAGGAGGGTCCGATTACCAAATCAGGTTTAAACTCTTTTCTTATACTTATAAGATCATCTAACACATCTTGTCTGTAGAAATTTAACCGTCTAACCTCGTAGTCAAAAATTTGAGAGTGTATATTCCCAAACTCGTTTTGAAGTGAGGTAACCACCCTCATGAATTCTTTTTTAAGTGTGCCTGGCTTGGCATTTGCTGGAAGTGATTTTTCAGCGGTAGAAAAAACAGCCCAATAAATCTCATGACCCTCTTGGAGAAACTTGACAACTGTCCCCCCAGCACCTAACTCTACGTCATCTGTATGTGGGCTTAAAAGCAGTAGTCTCATGTTTTCACCTAGACAAGAACTTTTCCAGCTTATTTATCCTACTTTTTAAGGAAAAGGGCTTTAAATGAGCTGTATAACGCTTTTTCTTGAAATTTTTAAAAAAAGCTCTCCACTGGGAAGAGGAGACCTCTTTCCAACCTTTGAAGGAGGTTTTCTTAAAAAATACCTTCATAGAATAGCTTATTGAGCCTGCAACAAAAAGTTTTGCAGAGAGATAATCAAAAAGCTTAGAAGGGAGAGTTTGGTAAAATATTTTTGTTTTTTTGATAGGTAGGATACCAACGTCCGCGATGTGGAGATAAGTGTACATTTCTTTTAAAGGCATCGATGGAAGAAAATAAACATTAGATATTTTTTCCTTTTGTGATAGTGAGATGAGCTCTTCTTTTAATGGGCCATCCCCGATTATGAATAACCTCCAGTCTGAGAGGTTCTTTATCGCTTTTAATATAGGTATAAAATTGAAAGCATAGCCAATGGTCCCTACGTAAATAGCTACTTTATCTTTTTGTGATAGATAGTACTTTTTCTTTAGTTTCCTTAGCTTTTCCTTTGGAAACTTAAAATATTTCCAGCCGTTTGTTATTGTTGTTACCTTACTAAAACCTAATTCTCTGAGATATTTTTCCTGCCCAAACGTGGCTACAATTATTTTTTTAGATATCCTATACATAAGATGTATACTCTTTTTGAGCAGCCATATAAGAGGTCCTTTCCACCCCAAATAAGCTTCCATACTTTCAGGCCATAAGTCTCTTATGTCCATAGCAATCTCTTTACATTTAAATCCTTTGAATAGAAAGAGAGAAAATACAACAAAAGGAGGAGGAATAGAAATGACACATATATCAAATTTACCCCTTGCTTTAAAAAGGCCTAAAAGGGCAGTAAAGGTAAATGAGATGTAATTTAGTAACCTATGTAAAAGAGACTTCATAGGACCGTTGTGAATAGCAACCCGTATAATTTTAACATCGCCTTTTTCTTCTTCTACAACCCACCCACCTTTATATTTTAGAGGTATTGTGTGCCGATGATGATGGGGAAAAGCAGTGATCACCCACACCTCATGACCCCTTTTAACCAATGCTCTCGCCCAATCGCTTATTCTATTGGCAGGAGCACTTATGTCTGGTGGATAGTATTGTGTAATGAATAAGATCCTCATATTCAAGCCTCTAAGGAGGTAATATTTATAAATGGCACTTTGAAATGTTTTGCTGTTTTCTCATCCAAGATACTATCACCTATATAAATGATAGATGAAGGGGATCTTCCAATGAGTTTGAGTAATCTCCTCATACCTTCGGGATAGGGTTTTGGCAACATGACATCATCTCTTCCTATAATATATTCTGGAAAAGCGTTCTCTCTGCTCAAAATAGTCTTTACTGTAAAATGAAGGTTGTTACTAAGCACTGACCAAGGTTCTTCATTTAGGAAACCCCACAACTTCTTATGAAGTTTCTTCCACATATGCTTTTCAATTGCAGAGCCTTCAATTCTCCTGATAATACTATTCAGTTTCTCCCTATATTTAATGTAAATTTCTGGATAATAAAGGACAAGTTCTGTTAGGTTAGAAGCATCGATTTTTTCCTTCATAGCAATATGTCCCACTTCTAATTTGACAGGGGACCAGTCTGCTTGTAAATCTACAAGCACATTATCAAAATCCAATATAAAGTAAGAATAGCCTGTTAAAGAAGCAAAGCCAGCCACAAAGGAAGAAGAAGGTAATAGTTTAAAAAAGGAACTATTGCCAATATAGAAGGATGGCAACAAAGATAATAAAATTCGGTTTGGTAGGCTGTGGTAGAATCTCGAGACAGCATATATCCTCTCTTAAAGTGCTAGAGGAAGAGAATCTTGCAAAGTTAGTAGCAGTTAGTGATATTAATCTGGAAACAGCGAAAAAAGTAGGTGAAGAATTAGGAATTCCCTATTACAACGATTATAAAGAAATGTTGAGGAAAGAAGATGTAGATGTTGTGTCTATAGCGACACCTAATGGTACACACTATTCCATAGCTAAAGACTGTGCACTTTTTGGAAAACATGTTCTTATAGAAAAACCCATCACAATCAATTTAAAGGAAGCAGATGAGCTTATAAATTTATTCAAAAGTAAAAATCTTCATCTCTTTACAGTTCTTCAAGTGAGATATAATCCTTCTCTTCAGATTGTTAAGAAATTAATAGAAGAAGGTAAGCTTGGAAAGCTTCTTAACGCTGCAGTTGTTGTACGTTGGACAAGACCCCAAGAATATTTTAAAGGTTGGAGGGGAACAAGACAAATGGATGGAGGAACTGTCATAAATCAAGGTATCCATTACTTAGATATCCTTCAATGGCTCCTTGGACCCGTAGATACTGTTTATGCTATGACTGATACTGTAGCCCATAAGATAGAGATAGAAGATGAGGCAGTTGCAATAATGCGATTTAAGAGTAATGTTTTGGCCACATATGAGTTCACAATAAATACATATCCTAAAAATATGGAATGTTCAATAACAATACTGGGCACTAAAGGTACTATAAAAATAGGTGGGACGGCTATGAATAAGATAGAATATTGGCAGGTGGAGGGGGTAGAGCAGCCTTCTATAGAAGAAAGAAATCCCAATGTTTATGCAAATGGAATGTATGTAGGTTCCTGTCCTAACCATATTTATATATATAGGGATGTTGTGAGAATTCTTAAAGAGGGAGGTACCAATTACATAAGTGGAGAAGAAGGTAAAAAGGCCTTGGAAATTGTGAAGGCAATATACTCCTCGGCTAAACAAAAGAGACCTGTAAAGTTTTTAGATTAATCCTCATATTAGGGTTCATACAATCGTGCCGAAATGGTTAATATAACAGGCGATCAGATGAAGAAGGGTAAGAATGTCACCATATATGGATGTGAATGTGGAGAGAATGTCCTTATAAAAGACAATGTTATAATTGGCCAGAAACCTGTAAGAGCTAAAAGAAGTGCCACAACTAAGGAAACTATTTTAGATGAGGTGAAAATTGGTAACAATGTTATAATAGGGAGTGGCGTCATCATCTATAGAGGTGCTGTGATAGAAGATAATGTATATATTGCAGATAATGCAGTAATTAGAGAAAATGTAAGAATAGGCAAAGAAACCATTATAGGTAATGGTGTTTTAGTAGAAAACAATACAAACATAGGGCAGAAATGTAAGGTGGAGAGCAAAGCATATATCTGTGCCTTCTCAAAAATAGAAGATATGTGTTTTATTGGTCCTGGTGTTCTGTTTACTAACGATCGCTTCGTCGGAAGAGGTAAAGAAAGATTTAAGCATTTCAGAGGACCTCATCTTAAGTATGGGGCTCGAATAGGTGCAGGAGCTATTATATTTCCAGGAGTGATTATAGGCCAAGAATGTTTAATCGGCGCCGGTTCTGTTGTAACTAAAGATACAGAAGACTGTTTTATTTATTACGGGTCGCCTGCTAAGAAAGTGCGAAAAGTTCCAGATGAACAATTGTTGCTGAATTGCAAAGAGGAGTGATAATGTGAAGGTTGTTACAAAGGAAGATCCTAGCATGATTCCCTTATATGATCCTGTGCGCGTACATAAAAAAATAGAAGGGGAGATTGAAGATGCTCTTATACATGTAATACGATCTGGAAGATATATACTTGGTCCCGAAGTAGAAAAATTTGAGAAGAACTCTGCATCCTATCTCCAAGTAAAAGAAGCTGTAGGTGTTGGTTCTGGAAGTGATGCTATTTACCTAGCGTTAAAGGCCTTAGGAATTGGTGAAGGAGATGAAGTAATAACAACGCCTTTTACTTTCTTTGCTACTGTGGAGGCTATCTTGCATGTTGGCGCCACACCTATATTTGCTGATATAGATCCTCTCACCTTTAATATTGATCCTAAAGAAGTGAAAAAAAAGCTCTCTAAATTCACGCGAGCAATACTCCCAGTTCATCTTTTTGGTCATCCTGCAGATATGTCTTCTTTAATAAAAATTGCTGAAGATAATCAACTATATATTATAGAAGACGCTTGCCAAGCATTTGGAGCCCATTTTATATACAATGACCAGAAAAAAATGGTAGGCAGTCAAGGGACAGCAGGAGCGTTTAGCTTCTTTCCCACAAAGAATTTAGGAGGGGTTGGTGATGGTGGCTTAGTGACAACTAATGATCCTTCCGTATCAGAAAAAATTCGTATGCTCCGCAATCACGGTGCTAAGAGGAAATACCATAATTTAACAGTAGGTATCAATAGCAGATTGGATGCTATTCAGGCGGCAGTGCTTAATGTAAAAATTAAGTATGTAGATATTTGGAACAATGAAAGAAGGAAAATAGCCAAATACTATGATGAGAAAATCATCAGCAAGAAGGTCAAGAAACCTATAGAGAGGGATGGATTTAGGCATGTTTATCATCAATATACTTTGAGGGTAAGACATAGAGGGGAACTTAGGGGTTTCTTAGCCGAGAAACATATTTCATCAGCAGTTTATTATCCATATCCTTTACATCTTTTACCTGCTTTAAATTTTTTGGGGTATAAAGAAGGGGATTTTCCCAAAGCAGAGAAAGCTAGTAAAGAAGTACTCTCTATACCTATGTTTCCAGGATTAACTCAAGAGGAGTTAGAGAGGATTGTGGATGCAATAAATGCCTTTTAATCTCTACACTTAATTCCTCAACTTGCTCATTAAGCTATTTGTTTGACGGAATTAACAGTTTATATTGGCAACTATATTTTTACAATCTCCTTATTTAGTTTGGATCCTTTAAATATATTTTTGATATCCACTATAAAAAGTTTTGCCAATTCTGCAAGTTGCTCTTTCTTTTTCACAAATTCCTTATGAGGTACAGCAAAAATTACGACATCATAAGATTTATTTTTGGCGATTTCTTTGTTGTAATCTGGAACAAGGGGATCAACTATGTCTACACTTGCTCCCCACTCCTTCAACTTTTGAGCCAACACTGCGGAGAGTGAGGATCGTGTGTCCGGTACATTCTCTTTGTATGTAACTCCCAAAAATAAGATAGAAGTGTCTTTTAAGGGTTTCATATACTTGTTTAATGTCTTGACAATCTTAGAACGTAAGAAATCTGGCATACTGTCACTTATTAATCGTGAAGAAGCCACTGTAGAAGAATAAAAATTTACTTCTAATCCTTTGTAAACTAAGTAATAAGGATCAACAGGGATGCAATGTCCACCTACAAGACCGGGTGTAAATTTCAGAAAGTTCCATTTTGTGCTTGCAGCTTCTAAAACATCCCATATATCAATACCTAATTTATCAAAGAGGACAGCTACTTCGTTCATTAAGCCTATGTTTACACTTCTTTGTACATTTTCTAACAGTTTACTTGCTTCTGCAGTCTTTATATCCTTAGCTACAAATACATCATCAACTATTTTAGAGTAAAGTTTCTTTATAGTTTCAGCAGTTTCGGAATCTTGAGCTCCAACCACTTTTGTTACTGTTTTTAACGTATGGATTTTATCACCAGGGTTAATTCTTTCAGGAGAATATGCTAATTTAAAATCGACCTTTGCTCTTAGGCCACTTACGCCCTCAATTGCCTTTGCTAGAATCTCTTCTGTAACTCCAGGATAAACTGTAGATTCCAAAACTACAATATCATTCTCTTTAATTGTCATCCCAACATCTTTTCCTGCACTAATAATTGGTCCCAAGTTTGGCGTCTTGGCCTTTGTTATGGGCGTTGGCACTGCTATTATATATACTTGAGCATCCCTAGCATCCTTTATATTTGTTGTAAATGAAATATCTGCAGTTAGTATATCCTCTTTACTTACTTCTCTAGTAACATCAATACCTTTACGTAGATCTTCTATGCGTTTAGGATTTATATCATACCCAATTACTTTAATACCCACCTTCCCAAAAGCCACTGCTAAAGGTAAACCTACATAACCTAAACCCACAATACAAATTTTGTTTATCTCTCCCATACTATAACCTCACCAGTCTATCTATCCTCTGCTCATTATATTCCAAATCTATTTAAAGGTTATCTTGGTGCTATTTTTTTAACTGTTTTTCTTTTTTAATCCTTAACCTAAATTCTGGTTCGTCTTTTAATATATTCAGGAGTTTTCACCTCTGCCACCCCATTTATTAGCTTTGCGGTTCATTATGTGTTAGTATAGGCGGAAATATGTACAAAGAAGACTACAAGTCGCCGCATAGAGAGGGTATAAACCACAAAGGAGCAAAAAACCCTGTCAAGTCTAGTCCTAATGCCGCTCGGCCTTATTCGAATCTTCAAGACATAAAGACGAAGAAGGACTATGTGAAGCATCTAATGCAAGGGGAGGCTGCCAGAATAAAGGGCTTTGATAAGTGGCTTCTTCTCTTGCCGGAGGCGTTCTTGGCGCGGTTATCTAAAAAACCCCTTGAAACCGCATATG
>WAMD01000028.1 GCA_015522495.1 Nanobdellati archaeon | reverse complement strand
TGTTCATGTTCATCTGGATCCTTGAAAACCACCTTTGCATGAGGATTCGCAACTGCTGTTCTCCTTATATACTCATATGGACCGTATTCATTGTTTACGTACTTAACCCCTCTAAATTCACCACTTACTTTCGTCCCCCTCATTGTACCTGGGTATTCCTTTTCGTCAGTTATCACTGGCTCATTTTTCTTTACATCTATCATGATTGAACATTCGTATATCATTCCATTTCCTGTAGACGTTGTTACTCTGACAGGTTTTCCAGTAGTTATTTGAGCATACATTGTACATCCAGCAGCGCCTATCCCCTGCTGACCTCTTTGTTGTATGAACCTGTGAAACTTCGTACCTGCAAGCATCTTACCGAATACCTTTCCCACATGTTTTTTTGGGATTCCAGGACCGTTATCAGTAGCGGTCACCTTGTAATACTCTGGCCCTAGCTGTTCGATTTCTATCCTTATCTCTGGAAGTATCCCAGCTTCCTCACATGCATCCAATCCATTAGTTATGTACTCATGGACTATTGTTGTGAGTGACCTTATCTTTCCAGAGTATCCCAGCATTTGTCTGTTTCTTTTGAAGAATTCAGCTACACTGTGTTCTCTAAACTCCTTGAATATAGTACTAGCCTTTTCAGCCATAACAACACCTCAAAATATGTTCTGCATCCTCCTTTGTATATGCTTGTAAACGTCGCCATGTGGAGTCCCGTTCAACAACATTATTATTCCTTCCTTAGCAATCTCTAAATTTTCCAGGGGTCCTATTATCCCAACCGTTTTTCCGTATATTGATATACTCGTTCCGGTTAGTGTCTCAAACATCTTCCTAGCCTTTCCTTCTGTTCCAATCAATCTTGCCCTTTGTCTCAGCATTGCGTTTTTGGACTTACCAATTACGTCTTGGATGTTTATAATTGATAGGTATATATCATCGCTGACTAGGTGCAACGCTTTTTCTGGTGAAAATCCCCTGGCTATCGCTTGTATAATATTTTTGGCTTTCAATGCATTGGCAGCTGTGTTCTCGTTGTACACCACATCTACTTCTCCTGTTTTGCTGTTGATATCTAGTCGTACACCAGTTAAATCTTCAATCTTCTTTTTTACCTTTCCAGATTTACCTATCAATGCTCCTATTCTCTCCTTTGGTACAATAAGATACGTTTTGTACTCCATTTTTGAAACCCCATACATCAAATCCAGCGAAACCTAGAATTACTGCTTATCTTATGGATTTTTGCATATAAAAAGCTTTTATGATATACTAGTGGGGCATTATTTAGCTATTTGGTTACCGCTTTGAGAACATCTTCTTTTGTTATGTTCACACCTAGCTTTGAGAAGTACCTAGATATATTCCTGGCATCTCTTTCTAGGAACTCCATGGCCTTGGGATGGCCTAGGCTTACTCCCTGGGCAAAGTCAATCAGCCATGGTTTTTTCTTCCAGTACAACAGGTTGAATTCACTTAGGTCACTGTGGACCAGGTTTGCTTTGTACATTTTTCTCATATCTCCAACTACTAATCTAGCAGCTTTTTCAGGATCATCTAAATTGATATCTTTTATGAGCGGGGCTGGCTCTTTGTCGCCTATGTACTGCATGACTAGGACGTTTCCAGAAAATGCGTATGGCTTTGGACAGCTGACTCCTGCTTTTTTTGCCAGACTTAAATTCTTGAACTCTTTCTGGCACCATGCTTCTATTAACTTTCTCTTTTTCTTGTTGACATTTGGAAATCTTGGGTCTCCTTCTATGTAATCGTACATATGCTTGAAGTCACTTGTTTCCACCCTATATACCTTTATTGCTCTTTCTTCTCCATTCCTGGTTACTGCTCTAAATACATTTGCCTCCTTTCCTAGGCTTATTATGTGGATCAGCCCTTCTAGGTTCGCTTTTAGGAAAGCTTTGAATAGGTTGCCTATTGTGTAATGGTCAAACACACTTTGGTATATTTTTTTCCATTCCCTGTCTTTCTTTGTTTTCTTTTCGGACATTACAAATTTCTCTTCAAATTGGTCGTAGTCCATGACTATCTCCTCTCCAGGAGCTGGCGCAACTTACCCGCCTTCAATCCAAAAGTTTTTGTGAGTTTATCCATCTCTTCCTTTTCTATTTTCAGTTCTCTTTTTCCACTTTTAGATATCAAGCTCCCCCTCGCGGAGATGTAAACTGCAATTATGTCCCTTCCGATGTCCCCGTAATACCTTTCGTATCTCTTTACTTCTCCACTTGATATTTTTTTGGCAGCGTTAATGAGTTCATTTGGTATCCTTCCGTATACCTCTATCCTCTTGTTTGTCAGTTTCATAAAACCAGTCCTGATTGGTTTTCCTTCCTTTACAACTTTATGGACTATTATACCTAGGGATGGCCCTATTAGTATTCCAATTTCCTTTTCAACATTATTTGTTTTTATCCTAATGTTTCTGTGGACCTTGCGTACTCTTGGGTTCATTCCATTAAACGCCGCTTTCATGGTTATTATAATCCCCTCAGGTATCATACTATTTTTCTTACAGTTATGGTTAAAAACAGTTACGACGCTGTTCTGCAATGCCTTACCTAGCGAAATGCATATTAACCTTGGATACATATCTTTCTGTATGCTGTATCCTGTCGTGATAGGGGGGATCGACCAGTCTAGGTTTGTTGGTCATACTTCACTAGTGATTAATTTTTGTGGATGTAATCTTAGGTGTGGATACTGCAATGCCATTCGATTTGTTAAGTCAATAGGGTGTACTAAGATGAATACATCTGATATACTGAGTGAAGTTATGAAGTATATGCCAATGGTGGATTCAGTCATACTAACAGGTGGGGAGCCGACCATATACGATATTTATCCACTAGTGAGATTACTTAAGAGCCAAGGTATATTGATAAAGCTAGAGACGAATGGTCAGAATCCAGATATACTTGAGAGGCTTTGCAAGGAAAGATTGGTTGACAAGGTATCCTTGGATGTGAAAGGTGTTGAAACAGATATGAAGGCGTTAAAGGACATCATTGGAAGAAAAAAGGGATATTTTGAGAATATAGAAAGGTGTTTAAGGCTTAACTGTCCAATGGAGATTGTGTTTCCTGTAATACCTTTAGTAACTGATTCACCAGATAAAGTAAGAGAGGTTTCCATGATGGCTAGGACAACTGGTTCTCGGTTAATCCTGCAGGAATTTGATCCGGATAACGGTACTCTCTCCCCAAGGTTTGACCTTATCCCAAGGACGCCTAGGAAGAGTTTAGTAAACTTGGCTAGGGTTAGCGTAGCTGAAACATATATAAGAACTAGAACTGGAGGGCTGGAATTTGTAAAACCAAGGTCATGAGTGGGAATTGCATTAGGGTTTGTGCAGCGCTTGTGGGATTAATCTGTAAGATTATGTAAATAATTTTTCAGTGGATTTTAACTTTGCTTCAACTTCTAGCAGCTGTTTTTGTACATCGTTCATTAGTTTTTTGAAATTATCTTCTGTTATCTGCATTTTAAGATACTTGTATTGCAATATCTTTTTCTGCTCTTCAAGCTCTTTTTTCTTGTTTAACAACGGTTTCCTTTTCTTGTTCCATGTGTCCTCAAGCTGTTTAAACATGACTCTTGCTCTTCCCCTGCCTATGTTCATTTTGAACATGAGAGATAGAATTTCCCTCTCTCCTTTCCCTTGGTCAAGCATCTCCATGACCTTTTTCTTCCAGTTTTTTTCTGTTAGGGTAGTTTCACCTTTTTCAGTTGTTTCTTTTCCCTGTTGGGTTTTCTTTTGCTTTACTGGCTGTCCTTCTTTCACTTGTCTACCCCTTACTTTTGGCATCTTGCTTAAATCTATTTCTTCGTATTCAACAGGCTTCTTCTCTTCTTCACCCTTGGATTCCTCTTCTTCTGTGAGGACTGTCTCTACCTCTGTTGGAAGACCCACGGATTCAGCTTTTTCAGGTTTTTCCTCAGACTTTTTCTTTTTCTCTTCCTTTGGCTTAGCCTCTGATTCCCCTAGTAGGCTTTCTACACTGCCTCCTTTTTCCTCTGGAAATAGTTCTGATTCAGGGGTTATCGGTTGTCCGGCAAGCATAGACTCAATACTTTCTCCTCCTTCCCCGCTTTCACTAGCTTCTCCTAGCCCTAGGTTGTTTAATTCCTCGCTGGGAGCTTCTTCTTCAGTAGTCTCTGCCTCCTCTACCTCTTCTTCCCTATGCCTGTGTCTCCTTCCTCCTCCTGACTTTCCTCCACCTTTCAGTGCTTTTGCTCCTATGACAAGTATAATTAATATAATCATTCCGGTTAGCACTGTTTTCACTATCTCTGGCATCCCGGCAAAGTATGGGCCTACCACCGGCAAATTATCCCAGAATTCAAACATCTATATGATTTAACCGTAAAGAGTTTAAAATCATTTGTGGGCAGTAACCCACTCTATCATTAAATTTGCCCTAGGCCTTCTCATAATCCCTATTTGTGGGCTAGCACAAATGCCTTTTCATTGTCCTTCCTTGCAAAACCAATTCTTTCGAACTGGACTATCTCTCCAGTACTTACGTTTTCCACCGACCTTTCTGCAAGGCACTCCTTCTCAGTTAAGCTGCTTTCATTGTATTTTCCATTAACAAAAAGCATATCTGGAATTATCAACTTTAATTTTATGTTATCCGCAGTTACCCATTGTATTTTTGGCATATCCTTTATCACTTCTTCTCCTATGAATTTCCCATTCATTGGATTTGTTGAGGTTATCTCAACGTTGTACAAGTCCTTTAACCTTATTTTATCTCCTGGCTTTAGCTTGTCTGCATCTTCCTTTGATATAAAGAATATACCACTAGTCTCTATTTTCCTTACTCCTCGCTCTGGGAAACCGGGATGTACTTTTATCCTGGCCACCTTGTCTGGAGCTTTATTCACTATCAGCCTGATTGGTTCAATAACCAAAAAGTATCTGTTCGCTTTTGGATCTAGTATTTTTCTGTTTATTGCAAATATGTTGTCCCATGATATAACAGGCGCACTGGTTGACAGGCCTAACTCAATTGCCAGTTTCTTTATAGTTTCTGGGATTATCCCCCTCCTCCTTAGGCCAGCTAGGGTTACCAGCCTAGGGTCGTCCCATCCAGTTACCTTTCCTTCTTCTATGAGCTTGGCAATTTCCCTCTTACTAGCCTTGGCTCCTTCTACGTTAAACCTTGAATAGTGTATTATAACGGGATCCCTTAGACCTAAGTCATGTCTTATCGCATTTTGTAGTTCATTCCTTAGTTCAAATTCATTACTTCTTAACACGTGGGTTATACCTAATATTGAGTCTTCAATTGCAGTGGCAAAGTCGTAGGTTGGCCACACCTTGTATTTGTCTCCCTTTATTGGGTGGTTTGCGATTATTATCCTAGCTAGGGTTGGGTCCCGCATAACTGTGTTTTTTGATTTCATATCCCCTTTGTATCTTAGTATTGCACTTCCTTCTCCCAGGCTACCGTTCACCATTTCTTTCCATAGTTTCATATTTTCATTAAGTGTTTGGTTCCTGTGTTTACATGCTTTTTTTTCTTCCCTTGACTTTTTTATTTCCTCTTGGCTACATGTACATACGTATGCCTTTCCCTTCTCTATTAGTCTTTCCGCATAATCATAAAAGAGTTCGATATCATCTGACATATATCTTTTTTCATCCCAGTCGAGGCCGAGCCATTCCAAGCCATCTTCCATCGCTGAGTAGAATTCCTTTTTTTCTTTTTTTGGGTTTGTGTCGTCAAACCTGAGTATGACCTTTCCGTTATACCTTCTAGCATAATACCAGTTAAAGAAGAATGATATTGCGTGACCTATGTGGGGATACGCGTTTGGTTCTGGTGGCATTCTGGTTACAACTTTTCCATCTTCTGCTCCAGGGAGTGAGGGTAATTCCCTTTCTCCTCTTTTTTCTTTAATCTCCTCAGGGAATTTTTCAAGTTCTTTCTCTCTTTCTTTTTCACTCATTGAATTCACTCTTTCCACTATTTCCCTGATTACCTTTATTGCTTCTCTTGGGTTTTCTTTTGCTTTTTTTGATTCCCCTATCACTTTGCTAGCTACAGCTTTAACACTAGCCTTTCCATGTATTCTCGCGTTCCTCAATGCGTACTTGAAGGCTAGTTCTTCAATTTCCATGAGATCCCCTATAATAGCAATATCTCATTGTCTTTGTCTGTGTGTGTATACCCCCTCTTTTGTCCCAGTTTCCTCGTCTTCTATCTCCTCTATTGCGTTTAGCACCATCCGGGCATCTTCTCTAACAAAATAGGAGCTGTGATTTGCAAGCTTGTTTAGCCTTTCCATGAATGGTTCTATGAATCTTTTATCCTTTTGAATTAGGAATACCAATAACTTCGCAGATGAAAGTCTTCTGGACGGAGCTTTTTCCATGTTATTAACAAGTCTTGCAACAAGCAGTTTTATTTCCTCGTCACCCATCACTCTTTTTTTTATTGCATAATCCAAGAGCCTTTCCACAGCCTCAAGCCTGCCAACTCTTTCTATTCGCCTGACCAATTCAAATACATGTGATGGTTTTAATTCCTTTAGTTCTTCCTCTTTAAGCTTTGGTATCTTTTTAACCCATATATAACCAAGTCTGCCATCGGCTTTTCTCACCAATCTTTCTATCTTACTGTCATGGGATTTCTCAATAGGCATACTAAGTTTATCTATTTTCAGTTTTAAATAAGTATTAATACGCAATGTTAATACACAATATATCTTGTGTCATTGTTTATTGCACTTATTATTGGCTATTGCGCATTGCTAGAATACTGCTTTTCCCGTTTCCCTATTGGCAAAATGCATAATGTCTATCCCTCTTGCTAGGCACCATTCTCTCAGCTTTCCTGTTATAACTAGGTTTGTTTCTCTAAGCTCTCTGATATTATTTGATCCTGTCAGGAACATTGCGACTTTAAACTCATGTATGATCCTCATTAGGTTGGCCTCTACATTCTCTCTCCCTCCAGCCATGTACCATCTTAGGGTTGGGAGGCCTATACCGACTAGGCTAGCTCCTAGGCCCATCGCTTTGGCTGCGTCTAGACCTGTCCTTATACCACCTGTTGCTATGACTGGGATTATCGGGGCAACTTCAAGTATACTTGCAGCCGTTGGTATCCCCCAATCAACGAATGGGGTTGGTTCTCCTTGTCTCATAGCTTCTATTAAAACCCAGTTTGTCCCACCATATCCCCCAACATCCACTGCCTTCACTCCTGAGCTTCTCAGCTTTATAGCTATTTCTCTTGATACCCCAGCGCCTGTTTCTTTTGCAATTACAGGGAGCTTACCTGTAATTGGTTTGATTTTTGCAATCTTGTCTTTGAAGTTCCAGTCTCCTTCTGGTTGAATAGCTTCCTGAGCAGGATTCATATGGACTGCAAGTGCATCCGCATCTATCTTCTTCACAGCCTGCAGTATTTTGTCAATAGAGTAGTCGTCCAGCTGGGCTAGGCCTATATTGCCTACTACCAACGTCCTTGGGGCTTCCTTTCTAACGTAGTATGTATTCCACACCTCCGGCTTCTCTAACATGGCTCTTTGGCTCCCAACCCCAAATCCAATCCCCAAGTTTTCTGCAACCTTTGCCAGATCTCTGTTTATTTGTTTTGCTTCTTCTATCCCACCTGTCATCCCAACTATCATAAATGGGTACTTTAACTTTTTACCAAGAAAATTCACACCAGTCTCAATATCATTCAAGTTTGTTTCAGGAGCACTTTCATGAATGAGAGTAACATCGTTGAACAACGGATCCCCGTATTCAACATTCTCAGTCGCAGCCAATTTTAAGTGGTCAATCTTCCTTGGTCCTGTTTGCCAGTTCATAATATCACCATCCAATTAATTCAGTCAGCTATTTTAAATTATCTTTATTCTGTTCTATCTTCTAGAATAATTTGGAGAACGCCTGACTTAAGCTTTATGTATTAACGTCCCTTGCATCCTGTCTCCCATCAATGCTTTGTAAAGCCTTCCTGGCTTTGCAATGTTTATTATCTCTGACGCTACTCCCTTATCAGCGAGGCCAACTAACTCGGATATTTTCCTAGCCATGCCTCCGGTAACATCTGTTGAATTAGACCCACCTATTTTGAGGCCTTCTAGTGTGTTTGGGGTTATATCCTTCACTAGCTTGGCATTTGGATCTTTTTTTGGGTCTGCTGTGAATACTCCGTCTACATCCGTTCCAAGTATGAGCCTGTTTGCTCTCAAGTTGTATGCCAGGTAAGGCGCTAAGTGATCCCCAGAAAGGATTCCAATACCTGTCCTGTTGTCTAAAAGCACGTCTCCGTGGGATACTATAACCAGGCCTAGGTCGAGGAACTTCTCCACAACGTTCAATGGGAACTGCACCAGTTTTCCATCTGACATTATTCCACCGGCACTTGGTTGGAAAGGCATTGCCTTAACGCCGTTCTTTTGCAGGGTTTTTACAACTTCATGGTTTAGCCATTCCATCCACCTATGGGTTACTCCTATACCCTTGATTTGTCTATCGGACTGAAGCCCAAGTTGTAGGTCATACCTTTTAGCGTATAAATGACCGAACGGACCAGCTCCATGGATGATTATTAACTTTATCTCTGGTCTGTTACTCATCACTTTTCCTATTTCATCTGCTATCCTGTTTAGATTAGGTCTATTTATTTCTGGGGTATCATCCTCTTTTTTAGTTATGACACTCCCCCCAATTTTGAGTACAACGAGATTATCTCTTGATTTCAACAAACTTCCCATTTATTCTCACCGATATATCTTTTTTCTATGGCCACAGGATAAGAGCATTATTTTGTTATCCTTTACTTTGTATATCACTCTAGTATCCGCGATTCTTATTGAAAAGTAATCTCTTAGATTGTAATGAAGTCTTTTCCCTCCAGCTCCACTTGCCAATTTTGAAATTGCTTTTTTCACCTTTTCTTTCATTTCGTTGTCCAGTTTTTTGTACGCCTTTTTGAACGTGTCTGTAAAGTAAATCTCCATCTTGTTTCACTTCTCAAGGTCGTCTATGCTTGCGAGCTTTTCCACCCGCCCTTCTGCTATGTCATTTTCACTTTGTTTTATCATACCCATCGTTTTCTCATCGAGTAGTATCTCAAGTGTTTCAACTATGCTCTCTAGCTCTTCTGTTTTTTTCACTAGGTCAGTTAGGATATGCTTTGGAACAGACACGTATGCAGTTTCCATCTCACCACCTGCGTATTTCATATATTTCCAAGTTAAAAACATTACTTGATTGCCATCCTCTACTTATTGATTTCAACAAACTTCCCATTTATCCTCACCTTCATACCAGTTTCTATTTGAGATATATCAATATTATCAACCATGGGTATGTTTGATATTATTGCACCTACTGCAATTATTGGTTCGCTCTCTCCGACTATCATTGCAATAGGGGCTTTTCCATTCTTTTTCAGTCTGTACATTGTATAACTACCGACGGTTGAGCCTTTGCCTGTTGGAAACACTAGTATCTTTCCGGATATAGATTTTCCTTCAAGCGGATGGCCTTTTTCTATGATAACCCCAGTATCTGGATCAACATTGCCGTAGAAACCTATAGGTTCGGAAGATACGAGGGCTTCTCCTTCCACACTTCCCTGTTTTATCACTCTACCCTCCAATATCATTTTTCCCACCTTCCGGTTATGGCGGCTTCAATGCAATCACTTGTTTTTCCCATTCTTATGTTGAATCCCTGGTTTGCAAGGTACCATGCGTATTTCCCAGAGTTGACAGCTATGCTCTTGAATCCAAAGTTCTTTATTGGTGAGACCACTGCGCACATGTCGGATAGTATCCTACCACCTGCGTCTTCTATAATCCTATTGAGTCCCATTCTCTTTGCAATTTCCTTCACTGGTTTTGATGTAGTTATCCATAGGTTAGCTTTTAACTGCTTATTTTTCACAGCCATAGCAATCTCTTTTACCTCTTCTAGGCTGGCGTGAGGGCATCCAAACACGACTAGATCTATTTCCGTACTACCTTGCCCTATGGTTTCATACACCTCCCTTTTCTCTCTTTCAGTGAATACGAATTTTTCCAGTCTTTCCTTTTGGCAGGTTTTTGAGTATATCCTGCCTTCTGGAGTTATCTCGTCCACATGGTAAAGTGCTATCCCACCAGAAGCTGCACCTGATGCACCTAGTTCTTTCAATTCATCATTTGTTGCCCTGTTTATACCTGTTATCCATGAGACCTTGTTTCCTAGTTGCTTACCCATCCAATAACCCAGTGTGCCAAAGTCTGAGAATCCACCTAGCTCTGTTTCTACACTTATCCACGCTTTTGGCATTCTATTTTCATCTAAGTGATAACCGAACTCCGCAGTTCTCCCCACTATTGCTGCGGCTATGGCACTGGGTCCTCCTTCCCTATTTGTTCTGGCACCGATTACGCTATTGGCATAGCTAACAGCTGAAGACTCTGCCCACGCAATGTGGTCTCCAAACTTAGGGATGTTCCCAGCAAGGTAGGGCGTGCATGTACACGTTGGGGGTATGCCCATCTTTTGGAATGCAGATATCACCTTTAACTGCTTTTCTGCAAACCTAGGGTCAAAACCTATCTCTTTCCAGTCGTCTAGGTCCATTCCAGCAGGGTTTAGTGTAGTTGGCACTTTTACCTTTCCGCCTGCGTTTGCCCATTCCTCCAGGAACTCTATCCCAGCATCGCCTAGGTTCTTGTAGCTCACCCCTGCCACCTGGACGCTTGTCACTGGGACCAGCCTTTCTGCACCATATATCTTCCCTAAGGCGACGATTATCTCCATAGCCTTCTGGATGCCTTCGCCATGCTCGCCTGCGAGCATGGCTTCTTCTTCACTAGTAAGTTGCATGTCTTTTCCCTCTTACTACGTATACAGATGTCATGAGTATTATCCAGTCATGTGTATTTAAATTTGAATAAACCGGTTCGTCATATGTCGAATGAGATGTATCGTGATTTTGCTGCTTGCAACTTGATTGGAGTACTTCGAACACAACACATAAAAACGCCTTTCTCGTAGATTAGATTAGGTGATTGTATGTCAAAAGGTAAAAAGAAGAAGGGAAAGAAGGGAAAAAAGAAATTTGTATTTGTACCTGAGGGAGTGAAAGTAGGTAATGAAACAGTTAGAACTAGATCAGCAGTCAGCAGGCTTATTAGAAAAGGGTATCCACATGTTACAAGCATAGTTGAGAACCTTGGAAAGCTGGCAAATAAGGGTCTGTTCACAGAGGAGCATACCAAGGAAATGATGGAAGCCGGCCATTCAAGTGTTGTATATTCAAACTTTGATAAGTTCGTTAGGTATAATTTACACAAGGGCATAAGACAAAAAGACATAGATAAGGATTTGCGTGAGGATCCCCACTCAGTCTTGGGCAATTTGGAAAACCTGGAAAAACAAGGATTTAAAATAAAGCCAGAGGATATACGCAAAGTATGGAAGAAGGGAGGGGTATATGCAATCCTAGATAATATTAAGGAGCTGGACAAAAGGGGGCTTACAAAGGAATTGGACGAAGATATGCTCTTGGACTTGCTGAGAAAAAAGAATTACCTTCCAATTAGGGGTAACCTAGATGAGATAATAGATGCGAAACTGCTTACTTCCAATGGTCTAGCCAAGCTTGTTGAAGAAGGTAAGTTTATAGATTTCTTGAAGGGCATATCAAAGCATGAGCCACCAAGTGATATCGTTCATAATCTCATAGAAAGGGGACTCGTGGATAAAAAAGTTATAACAAAGCTTATAGAAAAAGGGAAATTTGATAAATTCCTTGACATTGCCTTCGCTGGTGGTGATAAGGAAGCTGTGATGGACAGGGCACTATTGAGAGTTATGAGTAAGGAGCATGTGGCTAAGTTGATAGATAAAGGGAAGCTAGATACCCTGTTGAGTAGGATTAAATTAAGTGACCTTATAACCAGAGGTTTGTTTGGCAGTGAGCATATACTACAAATTTTGAAGAATGGAGATATTGACTTTGTCAAGTATAGGAAGGGTATGTTCAAGAAGCTCCAGCTTTGGACTGAAGAGCATGAAGACCTTCTTGATAGAGTGAAGGAGAAACTTAAAAAGAAGAAAAAGAAGAAGTAAAAATCATTCAGTTTCACTAACCCATACCTTTTACTATTTCCAGAACATCTACTAGTTCTTTTACTATGAAGTCTGCACCTGCTTCTGCAAGCCTCTCCCTAGGGAACGTTCTTTCTATGGCTATCACCTTAGCGCCTGCCCTTTTCCCAGCTAGGACTCCATAAACAGCGTCCTCCACAACCACGGCCTGGGTCGGCTTCACGCCCAGCTTTTCTATTGCTTTTGTGTATATCTCTGGGTCTGGCTTTGACCTCTTCACATCCTCCACAGCGACTATTGCATCAAAGCGTCCGATGAACGGGAGGACATTATCCACGTTCGTCTTTCTAGTTCCAGTGGCAAGGCCTATTTTCAATCCCATCTTTTTGAGTTTTTCCAATAGTTCCCTAGCACCAGGTGCAACCACCTTTCCAGGGTTTTCACCCAGTAGGCTTTGGTATATCTCAGTCTTCCTGTCCCTTATGGCTATGGCTTCTTCGTTTGTTAAATCCCTTAACGCAGATTTTTTTATTATTTGCAGAGCACTTTCTCCAAGCATTTCCTTTACTCTTTTTCTATCGCCTTTTATGCCAAACTCCCTGAAGGCTTGCATGAATGCTTTGCAGTGAAGGTCCACACTGTCTATCAAAACCCCATCCAAGTCGAATATGACTGCCTTTATCACCTTAGTCACCTTGTTAGGATGCTTTAGGTTTCAATGGTTATTTCTTTGATTTATGCTTTCTAGATAACCTCCAACTGTACTTTGTTTTAATAATCCCCCTACTCTTTTTCTTCACAAATCTATCCACCCAGAGATAATCTAGTTCACTGAGAAATTCTGGTGGAGTTCTAATCTTTATACCTTTGGGTGATAATGCTTTCTTTATGAAGTGTTTCTTGTTGTATGTAACGATGTACCTCGCACCAGAACAGAACGCTAACGCCACAACATGAGCATCATCCCTATCTTTAACAAACCGCATGAGGTATTCTTTATCAAATTTGCCCCTGATATTTACTACTTCCACCTTTGAAAGTAGTTTATTTAATCCCCTGTAAAATAGCACAATAGGTATACCTGCTTTTCTAGCGATCTCCAGTTTGTGTTTATTAATCTCTTCATAGATAACATCAGATATAACTAGTTTCATGTCTGGATGTATAGTTGACAACAAGAGGAATACCCTGCTGACACCCTCATCTCGTATCATTGAAGAAAAAATGACATTCGTATCAACGGCAACTACAATTTTGCCCATGCTTCTCTCCCTAATTTCTTAGATAAAGAAAGTGCCTTTTTCTTTGTCATACCACTAAACATAAACATAAAACTTAGTTCGAGATTCTCTTTGGCAAATTTTAGCAAATCCTTTTCACTAATCCCCTTACTCTCTGCCAACTCCAAAACATCCTTAGGTATGGATACAGTTATGCTCTTTCCCTTTGCCATGATCTTGTTATGAAAACGAGCATTAAAAAGATTACTGGCAATTATATTAAATACACCTCTAGAAGGAAAGAGATAAGCACCTTCATGCACTCTTTCTGTTTTTCTGAGTTTTTACTCCTTTTGATTATAG
>WAMD01000027.1 GCA_015522495.1 Nanobdellati archaeon | reverse complement strand
GAACTATTTCATCTGGCATGTATTCAAGCATTGTAGAGAATGCAGCAGTACTCCCAACTCTCCCTGCGCCAATAAAACTGACCTTCATGGTTAACTAACAAACTGCTCCAATAAAAATATATTATAAAAATGAGTAACTGAAATTATGAACAAATTAATTTCTGTTGCTGCAGTTTCTTTTCTCCTTCTTATAGTGGCAAACAACATGAGCTATGCTCAACCAGTAATCGCAACTTCTTACTTGATACATCAACTCAAGCAAACTCCAGGAGTAGGAAAACTGAGTTATGAGGTTACTCTGAAAAAGGGAGATGCTATGTCTATGATGGCGATAGCGTATAAAGCGGGTGCCCCAGCAAATACCATCCACTTCTGCACAGTAAAAGATACTGAAAGGTGTAAGTACGCACTAAACAAAGACTTTTTTGAAATAACAAATGGATCACAAAATGGTAAATTCCTTAGGATTATAAAGATAAAAAAGGATGTAGAAGGAAGATTTTGGGTATACAATGATAACGGACAGTTTTATATAGGGTTCAAAGTTAAAAGAAAAGGACCACTAGAGACATTCCCCTTATTAACAACAGACACTATCGAATCATTCTTTCACACCCTAAATGGCAATATAAAGAAGGTATTCTCCCAACTTAACCAATTAAATTCATATATAATGACCGTGAGCAATAGATATAGATACACAATACAGCCTAAAGCTATCTTATCAAAAAGTGGCTGGGTGATAATGGAAAAATGCAATAAATGTGTCAGTTCAAGGGATTCACTAATTCTTATGCACGCAAACTGGCTCGGCAAAGTAGACTGGGCAAATATATATTACTACAAGAACACAGGAGGGTACTCACTGAAATGGGCCGATGTAGCTGAAGCAAAAGACGGCTATGTCATACTGGCAACCTTCCTGAAATATAAATTCGGCTACTCAAAAAGTCGGAGTTACATCATGATATTAAATAAGAACACTGGAAAAATTGAAAAAGTAGAAAAAGTAAATAAAGATGATGTCTTTCTAAAGGGAATAGCAAACTTAGGGAATGGTCTTATCCTTTACGGGATAAAATCTGGATACTACAAAATACCTAGTACTGGTGTGCTGGTGAAAATGAATGATTCATCCATAGAGTGGGGGCGATATTTATATGAGAAATCATGGGGGCCAAATGGTCGGTCTGTCGACTGTTGGTATGAGTCCATAATAAATATGGGTTCAATTGCGCTAGTTCATGCAAAATGTGGAGAGAACACAATAGAGTACATGATAGATGAAACTGGTAAAGTAACAAAAAAGAGTGAGTATAAGCACACCCGCAAGATAAATCCAATATTTACTATAGGACAGGCAAATGACATAAATCTGTCAGATGCGACAAATGAAGCGGCCTACAACAAATATAGTATATCGTTTGTATCCATTGTACCAATACCTATCGTACCAATGCCCTCTTGGTGCATCCTCTCCCCATGCCTCTTCTCATTCCGGAAGACCTTTCTCTTCTGGGGCTGGGGATAGAATGTAGGCTTAGGATGTTCTTAAGCTTTAGTGTTAGTTCCCTAGATGTTAAGTAAGGAATGTTCGATATAAACTTTTGAAATCTAGGCCAGAAAAATCTATTTGAGGGCATCCCCAAATGTGACCTCACATTTTTGTCCAGATAGGATCGTGTGAAACTTTTTATCCATCACAATTACCCTAACCTCCCCGTAATTTCTAGTGAGATTTCTAGTTTCTAGGCCTAGGCCTAAGCTCGAGCAAGATGCCTTTTCATCAAGAAACTGCCCGCCCTCCATATCCTAGAACCTTCTCCTAGACCTCTCTCTCCTCTCCCTGTCAACTGGCCTGACAAACAGGTAGTACTTTGCCTTTCCCTCCAGTTCTTCAATTATCTTGTCCTCTATCATCTTAACTGGATCTGGGAGGAGCTTCACCCTTGCCTCTAAGTCCTTGAAGCTTTCAAATGGCTTTTTTTCTCTCTCCTCCAGTATCTGGAGCATGTGTTTCTTTCCGATACCAGGTAAGAGCTCTAGAG
>WAMD01000026.1 GCA_015522495.1 Nanobdellati archaeon | reverse complement strand
TTCAATCCCAACGGCGGGACATAAAGTCCCGCAGTGCTCCGGCCGGGATTTGAACCCGGGTCGTCGGCTCGAGAGGCCGATATCCTTGGCCGGACTAGACTACCGGAGCAATAGCGCATTATTATGAAAAGCAGTATTTAAAATATTTTTCTGAGAAAGAGATTGTAAAAAGAAAAAAATGGTTTATCTCATTTCGGTTTTGGCCTAGGTCTGGTAGCCCAAGGTAGTTTTGGACTAGTTCTAGCAGGTACTAACTTTTCGACTAGTCTGCTTCCGAATCTTCTTCTGGGTTTTAGTTCTTTCATTATACTTTCCCCAAGTTCTTTCGTTATTATCTTATTCGTCATGGCAGTCTTCAACAGTTTTTTCATTGGATTTTCTATTCCTGATATCTCAATTTTCTTTATAATACTTACCAACTCTTTTGGTTCCTTGTTTACAAACACTAAGAACCTCCCCGGAAGTTTTTCTGTCGCTATTTTCAGACCTAGTTCACTCTCTAGTCTTTTCGTGTGCTTTAGGTTTAACAGCTTCTCACCTAGTGTTCCTACTTCCTCTTCTTTTAGGAGTATAGCAGTTATTTTCCCTCTACTCAACATATCTCTTATCTTCTTGTCGTTAACTAGAAGTATAGAGCTCCTCAATAGGCTTCTTGCTAGCTTTGCATGTATAGACTCTCCTTTTTCGTATCCTATCCTCTCTCCAAAACCAGTTATAACAGGTTTCCTTCTACCTCTGAGAAAGTCCAATACTCCCATGATATCCGTTTTATCAAAACTAATTTATAAACCCAATCCATCAATTAACCGTATGAATATACAAATACGATTGGCTGGTATCCCTAGGGTGGGAGGCCCCCAGCGCCTATCAGTTAGGTTGGGGATAAGCCTTCTAGCACTAGCCCTAGCACTGGTTCTAGGTCTCATGGAGCCTAGTGTAAAAGGCATAAATTACTTAGTGCTTGCAGGGGTTGTACTAGCTGCGTTTTCGGCATTCATAAGGCTGTTCAAAAGTTATTTCCTTGTTAGAACAGCTGCCATGTCTTCATACAATCTTGTGAATCAGCTCGTCCCAGACCTAGATGTTACCGGGTTCACGACGATGCAAGTGATGAAACCTATGAAGATGGGCTTTTCAAAACTTGTCGGAAAAGGATATTTGATTTTTTCAAAGTTCCTAGAGATAATGTTTATATCGTCAGCTGCAGGCATTGCGATGTTTTACCTCCTTTTCTTTTCACTCAATCATAAGGACCCTATGATCTTCCTTGGTATGTATTTAGTGGTCATAGCGGTCTTAGCTTACCTACTTGAGAAGATAAGTTTAACCATCCCAATAGATAGAACACTTGAATTCTCCTTGCTCGGCCTTGATTTTGCAGTTTGGCTGACAGATGCAATGGCAGTTTGGATTATACTCTTCTCACTAGGTTACTTTATTCCGTTTCAATACCTGTTTTTACCTATGTCCATCATATTACTAACGTTAAAGGTTCCAAGTTATTATGGCCTTGGGTTATCTGAGCTCACAGGAATGGCAGTATTTTCTATATTTGGAGTTCCACTTATGACCTCGTTCCTATCCGTTCTTATATGGGATATTTCTAGGTTAGTCTTTTCATACCTGCTTGGCATGTCCTGGAGAAATTTAGAGTCCAGAAGACAGATGGCGGAGTTCGTTTAGAGCTTATTTGATAGCTTCGAGTTTTGATTTTAGCTCGTGAAGGAGCTCTTCCCTGAATAAAGGCCTCTTTTCACCCTCGTTAACTAACCTCATGTAAGTCTCTGGATTGTAACCTAGGACTAGCTTTATTCCCAGTTCATCACATGCCTGTTTGAGTGCTTCTAGGCTTTCAGATTCCAGCCTAAAGTAGGCTATAAAATGTTTGTAGTGCCTTCCATGGGCTTTCAAATATTTCTTTATCCTCTCTTTGTTTATCCTTACGTATTCTTCCTTTACCTCTGGAGTCTCCAATCTTTCATCCCATTCGTATGCATTGAATGGATAGTAATTATTGAATTCAAAAGGAATTACTCCGGGAGATGATATCACTATCCTGTGAATCCTTTTAGCCTTTTCACTTAGCTTTACTGCTTTATCTATTAGCCTATGTGTCTTCGACCTTGAATAGGGCTTTGTGTAAGAGCATGGAACGAACAGTGCAATGTCTTTTCCAGCAGGCGGCTCGTATATCCTGGAGAACCAGTCCTGCCATATGTTGTACCAGGGGTGTTCTATATAATCTTTGCCAACACCCTCAATGAATACCTTTTTCTCGTTTGGTATATTTGGTATAAACCTAAATGTTTCAAACTCCACTTCCACCTTTGGGTCATTCATGTAGGGAGCCACAACCTTTTCGAAATCCTTTCTACTCAATGGCTTCCACTCACCTCTTGCCCACATTTCCAGTATGGGTGCTTTTCCATGAGGAAGCAGGTTCATCACGACTATCCTATCTGCTGTTTTCCTTGCGAGTTCCATTGTCTTGTGAAACAGCTTTTCCCAGTTAGGTACTGGGAGGTTCACCAGCACGTATGCCTTCACCTTAAAGCCATGTTTGTGGATCTTTTCAACAGCTTTCAAGTAGTCTTTAACCGTAAACCCCTTTGCAATTAGCTTTAAAGCTTGGTCATCTGCAACTTCCAGACCAATTCCTATGATTAAGTCTAATTCGTCAAACTCTTCCAACTTTTCATCTGTGACAAACTCAGGTCTTGACTCTATTTGAAGGTGTTTTATCCCCTTATCCTTGCACTTCTTGACCACATACTCCCTAAACTCCCTTGGAAACTGCTCGTCATCCAAAAATGATCCAGAGCAGTAGATCTTTAGAGTATCTCCATGGAAATCAAGCAACTGCCTGTCCAACCACACCTTCAACGCCTGAACGTTAACTGGATACTCTTCCTTGCCGTATCCGCAGAATATGCATTTTCCCCATGAACACTTTCCTGATCTAGGTATAATTGTTTTCGTCGTCTCTTGGACTTTTTTATTTTCGTTAGCTTTCATTTTTCTCCCTCACATTTTTCTCCTTTATTTGGTGGGTTGTGACTAATAACCTTTTTTCTGAAATGTTTAAATTATATGCTGTCTTTATTTTGTTAAGTAGGATATGGTGATTTTATGAAGTATATTTTATGGTTTAATGAGATAAGTAAAAATGATATCCCATCAGCGGGAGGCAAAGGTGCTAACCTAGGTGAAATGACTCAGGTGGGTCTTCCAGTGCCTCCTGGTTTCGTTGTAACCGCTCAAACATATGCTGAGTTTCTTAGAAGAACTGGTTTGGATAAATTGATATATCCTATACTTAGCTCCACGAATGTTGATAATACTGAGCAACTAGAAGAGAATGCTAAGAGAGTAAGGAACATGATACTCTCAGCGAAGGTCCCAATGGATATCCAAATGTATATAATTGAGGCATATAGGAAGCTATCAAACCAGCTAGGCGGGGAGCCCTTCGTCGCAGTCAGGTCCTCGGCCACAGCCGAGGACCTGCCAGGGGCTAGCTTTGCTGGCCAGCAGGAGACCTATTTAGATGTCAAGGGGGAGAGAGATCTGTTGAAGGCAGTGCTGAAGTGCTGGGCTAGTTTATTCACTGCAAGGGCTGTGTTCTACCGGACTAAGCAAGGGTTTCCTCATGAGAAAGTGAAGATAGCAGCTGTAATTCAAAAAATGGTTGAATCGGAGGTTTCAGGAGTCATGTTCACCGCATCTCCAACTGGAGACACAAGCAAGGTAGTCATAGAGGCCGCTTACGGACTTGGAGAGGTTGTTGTAGGTGGCAAAGTTACTCCTGATACATATGTATTTGATAAAAAAACTGGGGGTATAGTGAGCAAGCACATTGCAAAGCAGACATGGAAATTATCTAGGTCTAAATCGGGGATTGGTATTGAGAGGTATGATATAACTGAAGACATGCAACAGAGGCAAAAGCTTCCAGATGATAAGATTATTGAGCTAGCGAAGTTGGGTTTGAAGACCGAGAGCCACTATGGTTATCCCCAGGATATGGAGTGGGCTTACGAGAAGGGCAAGCTCTACATAGTCCAAGCAAGGGCAATAACCACCCTAAAGCTTGGTGAAAAGATAAAGAAGGAAGAAGTTAAAGGCCATATTATAACAAAGGGCCTTCCTGCATCTCCAGGAGTTGTTACTGGTCCTGTTAAGATTGTTCTTGATCTATCTGAGCTTGAGAAAGTTCAGAAAGGGGATGTATTAGTCACAAAGATGACAAATCCAGATATGGTTCCCGCAATGAAGAAAGCTGCTGCCATAGTGACAGATGAAGGAGGAATGACCTGCCATGCGGCTATAGTATCCAGGGAGTTGGGAATACCATCTGTTGTTGGAACTGGTAATATAACCGAGCTTGTTAATGATGGAGACCTTGTTACCGTAGATGCAACAAAGGGATTAGTCTATAAAGGTAAGGTTGAGATAGAGGTTGAAAGTCTTGAGGGAGAGGTACCTGAAACTAAAACAAAGGTATACTTAAATTTGGGCATACCTGACATGGCAGAAAAATACGCTAAGCTTCCAGTAGACGGTGTCGGATTAATGAGAGAGGAGTTTATCATAGCGACCAGCATAAAGAAGCATCCACTGAAGGCTATAGAAGAGAGCAAAGAGGGAGAGTGGATAGACAAGCTAGCAGAAGGTATAACCAGAGTATGCAAGGCTTTTTACCCTAGGCCTGTTGTAATGAGGTTTTCTGATTTCAAGACGAATGAGTACAAGGGGCTAGAGGGAGGAGATAAGTATGAACCAGAGGAAGATAATCCAATGCTTGGTTGGAGAGGATGTTCTAGGTATTACTCACCTAAGTATGAGCCAGCGTTTAGGTTAGAGCTGAAAGCAGTTAGGAAAGTTAGAGATTCAGGCCTGGACAATCTTTGGGTTATGTTGCCTTTCGTTAGGAAACAGGAGGAAGTCAGTAAGATATTGGGAATAATGAAAGAAGAGGGGTTAGAAAGAGGTGATAAGTTTAAAGTGTGGATAATGGCAGAGGTTCCCAGCGTAGCTTTGCTATCTGATGAATTTGCAGATTTGGTGGATGGGTTTTCCATAGGTTCTAATGACTTGACCCAACTAGTTCTAGGAGTTGATAGGGACTCTGAAATGCTTGGAAAGATGGGCCTGTTCGATGAAAGAGATCCAGCTGTGAAGAAGGCGATTTCCATGATCATTAAGGGGGCTAGAGCAAAGGGAAAGACTGTCAGTTTGTGTGGGCAAGCTCCTAGCAATTATCCAGAGTTTGCTAGGTTCCTAGTTGAACAGGGTATAACCAGCATTTCTGTCAATCCTGACGCCTTTGCAAAGGTGAAAAGGGTTGTAGCGGAGGCAGAGAAAGAGGTTGGACGTTGAAGTCTGTGTTGCTTTCATAGCTTTGGTGGCTAGAAAATCATGCACTATTCCTGAAAACTTAATCGAAAGCTTTATATATGAGTCATGACTAAATCATGACAGTTAGGACAGTATCGTGACAATTAGGGATAGTTATGTCGAGGAAAGATATAAAACATGAACATGTTGGCTCCCGTGCATGGATGGAAGAATACAAAAAATATCTCGGAGAGTATGGGTCACAGGAATTTGAGGAGTACAGTAGGGATATAGCATATGACCTTGAGAAATTTCAGGATCCTATTGTTGTTGGAGCCATGATACACAGGCTCATAAAAGAGAGGGAAAAGTCAAACACAATGTTCAAGAAGATCCTTGAAGAGCTGAGAGCAATAAGAAACCTCCTGGAGTCACGTTCCCCCTCCCCCCATCCCCCTCACACCATCACCTCGGGGATAACTCCTGGAATAAGCGATGTGGACAGTAGAATACTAGAGATGATCAAGGACAGAGGTCCCGTAACGGCCAATGAAGTCCAGAGGGCTTTAAGCTACAAGGGAAGAAATGCAGCATCTGCAAGGTTGAATAGGCTCTGGGAGTTAGGCCTCCTAGAGAAGAAGAGATCAGGAAGAAAGGTTT
>WAMD01000025.1 GCA_015522495.1 Nanobdellati archaeon | reverse complement strand
TTACTATACTTAACATCTGGAGGAGTTAAAATGAATACTATTGATCCTTGGAGTTCATCTATAATTGACTATAACAAGTTATTCAAAGATTTTGGTATTAAAAAAATGGAGATAAAAGACGATAAGCTTAGAGAGAATAGGCTTTTTAGTAGGGGAATCATATTTGGACATAGAGATTTTTACAAGTGGTGGGATGATTTCAAGTCTGGGAACACAGTTTCAATATTGACTGGTATGATGCCATCAGGGCCTTTCCACCTAGGACACAAGATGGTCATAGACCAGCTGGTTTGGTATCAGAAGCTAGGAATTCCAATAACTTTTGCTATCGCAGATATTGAAGCTAGGACTGTTAGGAAAATGGGTCCAGAGAGAGTGAAAGAAATTACTGTGAGTTACCTTTCAAATGCGTTTGCTTTAGGGCTAGATCCAGGCCAGGATATATACCTCCAGAGTAACAGGTCAAATTCGTACTATAAGTTTGCTGACCTACTGTCATCCAAGATGACCTTCTCAGAGATAGAGGCTATATATGGAGAGTTATCACCTGGAAAGGTCATATCTGCGTTTGTACAAGCATCTGATATTTTACATAAGCAACTTCCTGAATATATGGGCAAGCATAGAGTTCTAGTCCCAGTTGGCCCGGACCAGGACCCACACATACGCTTGGCTAGAGACCTCGCAGATAGGATAGGATTTGTAAAACCGAGTTCGACGTATCATATATTTGCCAGGGGACTTGACGGTGAAAAGATGAGTTCTAGTAAACCAAATAGTTACATATCTCTGGACGAGCCTGTGGATGTAATGAAAAAGAAAGTGAGTAATGCCTTGACTGGTGGTAGGAATACCCTAGAAGAGCAGAAGGAGTTAGGAGGCCAACCAGAGAAGTGCATTATATTTGAATTGTACAAATATCATTTCGAGGAAAGTGACGAGAAGCTTGAGGAGAGAAAGAGGATGTGCAAGGCAGGGGAGATAATGTGTGGTGAATGTAAAAAGGAATTGATAAAGAGAATGTCCTCATGGTTGAGAACTCATCAAAGTAATGTAAAGAAGTTTAAAGGAAAGGCGGAGAAGTTTGTGGATGATAATATGGAATATCCGTTTTAGCCTATAACTGAATCTCAGGTGTAAAATATGAGAGTAGATATGCACGTTCACACGTGGTACTCTAAGGATGGTACTGCTAGCCCTGGTGCAATAGTAAAGGAGATGGCTTTGAAGGGGATAGATGTAATTGCGGTAACAGATCATGATACCTCTGGTGGTTGGGAGGACTTTCCAAGAGATAAGGTCATAAGAGGAGCAGAGTTTTCGACAGATAGAGGGCATGTGCTGGGATATTTTTTAAATGAGCATTTCATAGGTAGAAAAGGGATAACATTTTATGAAGCACTAGATTTTATTAAGGATAATGACGGGATTCTTGTTATTCCACATCCATTTGATTATAATCGTTCTTTTTCAGGGCTGAATGAACTAGTTAACGAGATTGATGGGATTGAGGTATGTAATGGGCTTGCGAAGACAGATAGTTCAAATGAGAAGGCCTTTGATTTTGCGAAATCCAATAAGAAGATGATGACAGCAGGATCAGATGCTCATGTATTAGACCAAGTTGGTCGAGCATTTCTGGAATCTTCTGCATCCAGTATAGATGATTTTAGGAGAGATTTAGAGAGGGGTAATGTAAAGGTGGTTTGCAATAGAGCACCATTCTTGAGGATAGTGGAGTACAGTCTACTCACTAAAGTTCAAAGCATTACCAATGCATTTGGCAGGCCTAGGAGACGTTACTAGCTTCCAGGATAACAGGCAATCCCCTGGATAAATTTAGTATGACAGTTATTATAACCAGAGGGTATACCAGCCCTAGGTGGATACCAGCTAGTTCTAGCCCTAGGATAGTGAAAAGGCACAGTTTTGAGAGGCCAATCAGCCCCCTCATGATCCTGCTTTTCACTAGGAATTTTGAAATCCAACTTTTTGGTAGGTCGTAGACTGACACCCCTCTTGCTGTTGCCCTGCTTCTGATAAAATCTGTAATTACACCTCTTGGTATAACTATTAGAGGAGCCCATAATGGAACAAGTCCAAGCCCTAAGAAAAATATCCACAATATGTACTCTGTCAATCTATCTGCTATGACGTCAATCATGCTACCTATAACCGTTCCCTGATTAATGGTCCTAGCTACCCAGCCGTCTATCCAGTCCAACAAAAATGAGAGCAAGATTAGTATAGTGGATACAACTCTTACTGCAAAGTTTCCATAGTATAAACCAGTAATAGAGAGTATAATCAGAACTACTCTACTCATTGATATTATATTTGGGATAGTCCAGATCATGATTAATTAACTCAATTAGGGTTTAATTACTATTGCTCTACTTTCTCAAGATGATAATCAGTTATTTGGAATACTCCAGCAATTACTCCAGCATCTATGAATCCATGTGCATATGCTATTGCTTCTAGGGCAGTCAGAAAGTCCGCTTTACCGGCGTAGTATTCTGCATCTGCCTTGTAGTTGTTTATCATTTCTAGATATGCATTCGCGAGCTTGCTTCCATCAGATTTTAGTTTGGATAACGCGGATTCTGTTATTTTTTTGCAAGTTTCGTATTTTTTTCTAGTGCTTTTGTATGGTTTATCATTCATGCTAACACCTACCAAGTGTAAAAACAAAAAGAGAAAAAGAAAAAAATTTTGGGATTTTAGACTGCTTTCTTCAATTCTTTTCCTGGAACGAACTTTGGAACTTTCTTTGCTGGGATCTTTATTGTGGCTCCTGTTCTTGGGTTTACACCCTTTCTTGCTTTCCTTCTAACTACCTTGAAAGTTCCGAAGCCGACTAGTCTAACTTCGTCCCCTTTCTTCAAGGACTTCTTAACTTCCTTTACAAAAGAGTCTATAAACTCCTCTGCTAGTTTCTTCGTTACACCGCAGTCAGATGCAATCTTATCAACAAGTTCTGCTTTATTCATTTCCCATCACCTCGAGAATAACTATCGTGAAAATTAGATTAATAGAGGTATTTAAAGCTTTCCCCAGAACTCCCGTATATAGCGGTTTTCAACATCGTGCAACTTCCCAGGGACAACAACACTGTGAGGTGGATTCCCAAAATCGTGTTCTACAACTGATTCTATTGGCCCATATACTATTTCCTTGTCCTTGCTTCCTAGCCTAGCTATCCCTATTACATTTCGTATTCTCCTTTCTTTATCTAAGTCCATAATTAGCTTTAGCCCTTCGTTTACAGACATATACCTGTCGTTTTCAGCGTCTATATCCAGCAGTAATAGTGTATGCAATCCCATGTCTAAATTCTCAACCGTGTGTTGATAAAAGCTAGTTGGCTTGAAATTCTTCCTCCAGAAAGGTATTGTGACAGTCCTTCCGAATTTGTATATCTGGAGGCCAGCCTCAGATATAGCTGAGAATATCGATGCGTTGTGTATTACATCGACTTTAACACCAGTTTCTTTTGCTCTGATTACTATGTCATGGTGAGTTGTTGCTACTAATGGATCCCCCCCCACGATTAAGGATATTTCTTTATCTTTTGCTTCTTCTATGAATTTTGTTTTTATTTCAACATCTTCTCTGGACAGTGGAGTAATCTCTTTTCTTATCATATCTCTTAAGTGATGTATATCTAAACCACCCAGCAGCGTGGTATAACTTTCTAGATAGACTTTATCAGATGATTTAAGCTTATCAATTCCCTTTATTGTCAAGTCATTTTCGTCCCATAAACCCATTCCAATTATGTGTAGCATATACTCTCCTCATATGCCTAATAATAGCCTTAAGAGGTCCCTTGTTCCTGGTCCGAGCCCTATTACAGTTAGGAACAACAACAATAGGTATTTCCAATCATCTTCCTCAACTTGGTCTTTTATCAGAACTACTGCCACAGCAGCTAGTGTAACTTTTATTAGTGGGTACGCCAGTGGATGAGCGGTCTTCATTAGAAACCCGGTCACCACATGCTTTTCTGAGTATGCTGCAAGCATTATTGATAAGGATGAAACGAATCCATCAAGTGAGTGGCCCATTATGAGAGTCAAGTACTCCTTTCCTTTATATCCAAACTTTTCTAGTATCTTGTAAACTGCATACCCGGCGATTCCAGCGGTTACTACTGCCAGCAATGAAACCCAAATATTGTGCACACCACTTAGGAGTAATATGACATAAACTATGGATAAAGCTATAGTCAAGTGCTTCCCTACCATGTTCATCCTGTTGGAGTAGTTGTTTTTTTCTAGATAGGCAATAGTTAGAACTAATCCTGAGAGCAGTATGTACAACCCAGGTGTAACGAATAGGAAGTGAGTGGGAAGAACACCATAGTATTTGACTACCCAATCCTCAATTACTCTCAATAACGCTCCTATTGGTATAATCCACACAGTTGCCCAAAACCAGTCTTTGTTGATATTTATACCAAGTCTCTTCATTACCTCTCTCGCAAGGTATATAGACGCTAGGAATAAAAGAGCGTAAACTGTAGTGTTTACAATATTATACCCATTCTCTGCGATTATGGGTTCTATAAAGTAATTGTAAATGAAATCCATAGCTAGTTTAATTCCGGAATTCTTTTTAACTCTTCCTTCCAAAAATCTAGCGTGAGATTTGTAGTAGTTGAAAAGGAGAAGGCAGAGAAAACTAGGGCTAGGCTGGTTGAGCTAGGGGTTTTCGCTAATAGCTATAAAGTTAAAAAAGAGGAGGATAAAGTATTGTTCCCGGTTACCAGTTGCCCCAAGGGGTTCAATTGCATTGAGATGGAGGCAAGCCCCAGTCCCAGGAAACCTAGGAGTTTGAGAGAGGCTTTGGTGGGTGTGATACCAGCTAGTAGAGCAAG
>WAMD01000024.1 GCA_015522495.1 Nanobdellati archaeon | reverse complement strand
GGATAGGTGCAATACTTGGCTTAATTGGAGGCATAGCCATAGCATATAACAAGTGATATCAGGGATAACAAACCCATCTAACCCCCCACCCATTATTATATAACAATGTGTTTCTGTTAATCTCAGGAAAGTGATGTTGTACATCATTTTAGTGCAAATAACACATTTGAGTAATTTTTCCTTAACTCAACCACATCTTCTCTTACCTTTGTGGGATTTTCTTTGTCTATCCACAGTCTCTTTAAGAATCCAGAGATGGTTTTCATCTCACTCTCCTTCATCCCAAACCTTGTCATCTCCTGGACCCCTATCCTAACTCCGTTTGGATCCTTCACATTTTTCAGTGGTTCTCCAGGGAGTAAGTTTTTGTTAATGATTACGTTCGCTTCCTCGCATAGGTCTGCAGCCTCTTTCCCTTTCAACCCTATTTTACTAACATCTATTGCAATCTGATGGGACTCTGTGAACCCGAGCTCTTCTGCAATGACTGGGATCCCTAGTTCGTAGCAGGCTTCTCCTAGTGCCTTTGCATTCTTTACTATCTGTGATGCGTAGTTTTTACCAAACTCCATCATTTCAATTGCAGTTATCCCTAGGCTAGGGATCCTGTGCAGGTGATGATTGCTTGTTAGCCTAGGGAACACACCTTTTTTTATTGTTGTGAACAGGTCGTCTCTGTTTGTCGCTACTATACCTCCTTGGGGCCCTGGGAACGTTTTGTGGGTTGAGCTCGTTATTATGTCAGCGCCTTCTTCAAGAGGTGCCTGAAATTTCCCACCAGCTATCAGCCCGAGTACGTGGGCAGCGTCGTATACGAGTCTAGCATTGTATTCATTTGCGATTTCTTTTATCTCCTTTACAGGATGAGGGAACAAGAACAGGCTTGCTCCAAGAACAAACAACTTTGGTCTTTTATCTATTAGTTTGAGCTCCCTTCTAGTCTTGTCAACATCTATGTTCATGCGCTCTACATCAAATGGATAGTTATAGACTTTTAGCCCAAGCGCAGTTGGCGCTCCATACTTGTTGTGAGATATGTGCCCACCGCTAGGTGTGGACAATGATATCATTGCATCCCCTGGCTTGGCTAGGCTAGAAAAGACAGCAAAGTTTGCAACGGTCCCAGATATTGGCCTAACATCAACATACTCAGCATTAAGTAGATCCCCCATTAGCCCTTGAACTTCTGATTCAATTAAGTCTATGTACTTGGTACCGTTGTAGTACCTATGGAAAGGCTCTCCTTCAGCGTATCTATGGAGGAAATCACTTAGGTATAATTTTTCTGCAAGTGGGGACATTACATTCTCACTTGCAATTAGGTTTATACAACTACTTCGCCATGTATTGTTCGCCTCAACGGCTTGGATTATACTCCTTCTTTCAGTCTCCAAGTTTTGATAGTTTTTCAATATCATCCTCCTCCAATGATTTATATGCATCAACTACTTCTTTGAATTTTCCACAAGTGAATTTCCCCTCCGGGCAATATCCTAGCTGGACGCAGCTAGGGCCAGCCTTTTCAAATATAACCGGGGCTACCTTTTTTACCTCTATAAGCATCCTGTTTGCTAGCTCCCTAATCTCCCACTGCGCTCTGAGGCAGCATCTTAGCTTGAAGAAGTGTAGTAGTTCCCTTGCGTTCATTGTTATAACTATGTTTGTCTTAGCGGCATTAGGGAATACATACCTTGCATCCTCTGGGGGTATCCCCAAATCAATTAATTTTTGATATGCATCTGCGAGCTGTTTCATTGTGTTGTCAAATATCTCCTTTGTACCCTTGTTGGCTTCTATTTTGGCAGGTGTGACGTAATCCAGGTCTTTGAATTTTACATATCTTTGACTTTGTTGGGTGTACGATGCTAGTCTATGTCTAACCAGTTGATGAGAACAAGCTCTAGATATCCCTTCAACAGCAAATGTGAAACTTGCATGTTCTATTACAGAGTGATGCCCGTATCCAACAACATGCCTTAACACTTTTTCCCCTTTCTTACTGTCATATTCCTCAAATCTATCTGCTGGTCCTTTCTCTGATATAGATGTATATGCAGAAACAGCACATACTTTTTCAGGTTCTGGTGTATATGCAATCAGTTTGACTCTCATGGTAGGTTTTTATCCCATCCATATAAATAGATTTTTCCACTTGGGTCCTTACGGTTTCTAATAGTAACATATTTATGTTACCTTTTGTATAAATTCCATATGCCTACTCTCTTTATTGCCCAGGGACTTGAGGAGGACAGGATACTTGCTGCTATATTTCACCATCTACCCACCAAGGTAGTTATAATCAGGAATAGGTCAGATGTGAGTGATAAACTTACAAAGGAAGTGGAGAGGATAATATCCAGGGTGAAGAAAGAAGCGAGGAGACTGCCTTCATCCCCTACATGGGAGGAGATATGGGTTGATTTCTTTTCTCCGATAGAAGCATTAATAATTATACACAGCGCCATGTCTAAAGAGGAGGATGTGAGGGTTGATATCTCTTCGGGTAATAAGGTTGTGTCCACCGTAATGTATGTCCTGGCAAGTGATCTTGGGGCAGACGTGACCTATTCAACCGCATCTGAATACGGGAAAACACCAACATACGGGAGGTTGGTTGCATTGCCTAGGTTACCCTTGGATTTGGGCATTGACCTAGAGTTTCTTTCCATTCTCACATCAAGGCGCAGGTGGGAGAGCCTGTCAGAGCTTGCAGAGGCTTTTCTCGGTAGGTCTGATAAGGCATCCGTCATATCGGTCTCAAGGAAGCTAGAACCCATTTCTGAGCTTGGTTTGGTGAGAGTTAGAAGGAAGGGTAAGAGGAAGATTGTTGAAGTAAAGGCAGGGAAAAGTATTTAAACGCTAGCTATGTAATTATTCTAGGTGATTTTTATGCCAACAAGGAAATTTGCCATTGCTAGACAGTTAGGTGGAAAGAGAGTTATAACAAACAAAGGAGAAGAGCTAGGAAGGATAAGCGATATCCAATTTGATGAGCTTACAGGAGCATTGGAGTACATGCTTATAGAACCAAGTCCAGAGTCAAAGCTTGCAAGGGATCTACCAAGGGAGAACGACTTGATAATTGTACCATACAAGGCTTTGTTTGCTGTGAGTGATGTAGCAGTTGTTGATGAGTCTTTGCTCTCAGACTAGGTCAACCCACATTTTACCTGATTTTTCATCAATCTTGACGTTCAGTTCCTTTTCTATTTCTCTCCATTCCTTTCCGTTTTTTCTCATTTTCTTGATTTTATCTAATATTTCTTTCAGATCTTGCATGTGTTCGTATATCTTATCTCCTATTTCTTTGTACTCTACGGCCTTCTTTTTCATTTCAGATAATGCTTTTAACTGTTCATCAAGCCTTTTTTCCAATTTTGGGTTCACTTTATTTTTAACGAGTTTGTTTCCATAAAACTCATCAAGCGCGTCGTTAAAGCTCTTCATTGGCTTAAAATTGTCTGTGATTGGCATTACAACGGGCTTTGTATCGATGCCTGGGGAGAGTACCTCGAGGATTTCTTTCATTTTGTTAAACATCCTTTGTATGTTTTTAGGTTTAGCACTGTTTTTGTTTTCACCAGACTCAGATATCAACTTTTCTATGTAATCCTTGCCTAGCTTCAAGTGTTTTACCATGCTTCTCATGATGTTATCTTCGGTAAATATACTTGTGAATTCCTCCAAATTGATGTCATATGGATTTATTGTTGGTTTTGGTGGAGCATACTTCCTTTTAGGTCTAATTTCTCTATCCTTCCAATTTTCATATCTGAGAGCGGATAGTGTGATGCCGTCTCTTGTGAGGATTATGTTCCCATGTGAAAAAAGCTCGATTGTAACCTCTGCTTTATTAAATTTGAATTGGATTATCCTGTCAAAATTTACTTGGTTAACTTCAATTAGTCTTGCTCCACCAAGTTCTTTTCTTATTTTCATCGAAAGGTTATCTGCTGAGCAGTCAAATTTTCTTTTTGTTATAAAAGCGAATTCTGGAGGATTTATTACAATATCTACATTCCATTTCTTTCTTATCCTCATCTTGTAGAAATTTCCACATTTCCATATCTTTACAAAACTACCTCCTTCTAAGTTTTTTAACTCCTGAACTAACCAGTGAACTTCCAAATTTGATAACGCCATTTATGTCATCCCAAAGTTGGTTATATGCCTTTCTCTTAAATATGGCAAGGTAGACTAAAGCAACAGTTCCTCCTAGTATGTGTATTAGATTGGATGTAGGTGTTACTGTTTCTGTTTTTTCCCCAGTTTCAATACTTTTCTTTTCGTTATATGTTATTATTATCTTTTGGTAGGTTTGATTTATCTTTTTTTCCAGTACGTGCCTTTCTTCCCCAGTCGCATTTTTTAACTGCTGGGAATAGTTTACTATAGCTTCTGCATTTTTTATTATCTCCATCTCTTTATGCGATTGGGTTTCATTAACTATCCAGTCCGCGATGGGGTAAGCTATTACAGGCGTTAAGTATAACGCTATGATTACACCTATTATTGCCTTCTTTATGTCAACTACCATCAAGGCCGCGATCAATCCACATATTGCAGTTGATGCACCAAGTACCCATACATCTGGATTTATCAATGTGTACAGTGTACCGCCGATCCATCCGGACGCTATGTATATCGCGAGGGTATGCTTAGCTTCTAGTCTTTGTTCGAGGATAGTGCCTATTATACTCAAGAAAAACATGTTAGCCAGTAAATGTTTTAATCCGATGTGCGTGAATGAGTATATAAAACCACCAAATAAAAGATTATCTACTGATACTCCATATGGCCTAAGGACATCCACTGGCGATACGTACGGTGAAAAATTTGTTACGAGGAGGTAGAAGGTCACTGAGAATACAATAATTCCAACGGTTGCTTTAGGGACCTTCAACAAATCACCTTTTTATAAATTCAAATATCAGCTTGGCTATTGATGGGCTTGATTTTATAATCCCCTTTGCTATCTTCCCAAGGCCCTGTCCATGGCTAAGCTCAACAAATACATCTGGACTTATTTTTCCTTTAACAACAATGTCTGCTATTGCTTCTAGCTGTTCGTCGTTCAATTTTTCGAAGAAATGTCTAACCTTAAGCACATTTGCAAATTCTTTCCCGTGTTTTTCCATCCATATATCCTGGAACTTCTTTAACTTCTCTTTACTGACGTTATTCTCTTCTATAGCCTCTTTTATCACATCTGCAAGCATCCCACCTGCTTCTAGGGCTGTTCCCATACCTCCTCCATGGATTGGATTTACCATCCTTGCGGCATCACCTGTCAGCAATATTCCATTCCCAACGAACTCATCAACAGGCTTCGTGACAGGTATCCCACCAGCGTTTACTTCTATTATACTGGCATTTTCAAATCTCTTGTTATTCTCTAACCATCTATCCAAATACTCCCTCGCCGTTTTTTCATCTGTTCCTGATATGCCCACACCAACATTTGCTACGTCTTCCCCTTTTGGAAATACCCACACATACCCCCTTGGAGCAACACTCTTCCCAAAATACAACTCCATTTTATGTGGGTCAAGTAGGTCAACTCCAGCCATCTCGTATTGAAATCCAGAATCCATTTCCGCTAGTGGAAGCAGTGTGTTCAACCCAGCCATTCTGCCTATCCTGGAATCCACACCATCTGCTGCAACAACCACCTTTGACCTTAGCTCTAAGGTATCCCCCATATTATTTGCAACAACCCCCTTTACAAATCCATCTTCCATTACTAAGTCTTCAACGTTTGTCTTTAACAAGAACTTTGCTCCAGCTCGTATTGCGTTTGCTGCAAGAAATTTTTCAAACATCTTCCTTTCAATTATATAACCAGTTCTGCCCATTTTCTCTGAATCTATGACTATCTTTTTTCCCTTTGGTGATATCAGTATAGCTCCATTTATGTACTGCCTTGCCCATGTCGGGTCTGGCTTTAACCCAGATACGGTCACCCATCTATCTGAAAGCCCTTCCCCACATCTCTTTGGTGCTCCTATTTCTTGCTTTCTATCAATAACTAGCGTTTTCAACCTTCTCTTCGCTAGTTCTTCACCTGCCTTTATTCCAGCGGGTCCAGCCCCAACGACAATAACATCCCAATCGTTCATCATTTTCTCTCCTCCAACCTAATTGCTCCAACAGGACACGCTTTGACGCATAAACCACAATCAATACATTTATCCGCATAGACTTTTATTCGTGTTTCTAATAGTTCTAGCGCTAGTTTTGGGCACACACTCGTACATGCCCCACAGTACATACATTTATCCCTATTGACAACTGCAACCATATTTACTCACCAACGTCTACGTTTAATAACCTCTCCAAGTACTTATCCAACCTGCTTACCTCTTTTTCAAGTTTTTTTAACCCAGGGGTTGGCGATACTTTATCTATTGTTTTTATAGATATCAATAGAGGTGCTACGTTTCTGTCTTTCAAGTTCTTTAAAAATGTTCTAAACATCTTTACTAGATTACCTGTTATAGTATACACCTTTTCCCTTTTACCTTTTATCTTCTGGCTCTTTACTAACCCTAGTTTCATGAGGTCATCCAGTGCAAGAGAGACAGCAGGAATACTGTATGTTGTTATCCCTGATAACTCTTTTTGTGTTAATCCCTTTCTGGACAGTAGTAATGCTCCAAATATACGTCCGTGTGCTGCTGTTAGTCCTCTGGCTCTGAATATCATTTCCAGTTGATCTAATAGTTCCTCCATGCTGTCTTTTGGAATTTTATAAATTTTTAAAACTTTCGGATATAAACAATTATATCACAATATTTCAGCTGTTTTGTCGCTTATCCTATACAAAGGTTTCATAATCCTTCCTTTATTTGTCTTGTATGCCTTTATTGCGCTCTTTTCTGTTTTGCCAGTAAACTGATCAAACTTCATACCATCTATTGGATCAAGTAAATAAAATTTGTCAGGCTTTTTTAGTACAACAAATGCTCTTTCTTCTCCAAGAGATGTTTCAGCAATGAGGACATAAGCATCTTCACCCATCGCTCTTAGCATGGAGCACAGTAAAATTGCTCTGTCATGGTCATCTCCAGCTCCCACTCTAACGATATCATCGAGTTTCATCCAAAATGGGACATGTGTGGGCATCTCTACTTCCATAATGTGATCTCTGACGTAGTTATATGCTTTCATTGTGTTGTCATACGCCTTTACAAGATCCTTTACTACCTGAGACTTTGGTTTTACCAGCTTCTTGAGTTCCTCAACACTTTTTTCTTCTCTTTCTCTTATTACCCTGTCATATTTGCTAACTATTAAGGACATTATATCGACAAGTTTTTGTAGCATCTTTGATTTCTCTTTTATCCTTTCTATACCATCTCTAAGTATTTTGTTTTCTTTTCTCAAGTTCTTTAATTTTTCAGATTCGGGTTTTGTGGCTTCTCCTATTTCATCCTTTAAAAATTCATTTTCGTTTCTAAGATTTACTACCTCTTTCTCAAGTTCCTTTAGTCTTTCTTGCAGTTTGTATATTGTTTTGTTTGAATTTTCTTCAAGCCAGTTGTACTTTGCAGTTATATCCTTTTTTTCTCCTTCTAAATCCTCAATCTTTACATACAACCCGTCTCTTTCACTCTTCACCTTTTCAAGCTCTTCTTTAATCTTCTTGTAATCCCGGAATAGCTTTATTGCTTTCTCAAGCTCTACCATCTCCTTCTTTGCGTCAAGCATAAAATCTGGGACCATCCCCTTAGCAATCATGAACATTGTATTTTGCATTTCTTTCTCAATGCTATCAATTAAAGAGTCTAATTTTGTATCTTCTTCTACAAACGTTTTTTCATCAATCTTGTTTTCAGATAGTGTTTCTTTCAGTGTCCTCTTTGCAGCGAGAAGTTCTGCTTTTTTCTTTGCTAGCTCCTCAAGGTGCTTCCATGCCTCTAGTTTGTCTACTGTCATTGGGACAGGTGTTCGTTTCTTTTTGAATAGTATAAAAAGAGCTATAACTAACCCAATCACTATCCCTATGGTCAAGCTAGCTAACGTTATTGGTAAATCCATTCAGCCCACCTTACTTATATTGACCCGTTTCTAAAATATATATAGATTGGGGACTTTGGAGGTATATGTTTGATTCCAGATAAATACATAAAGAGGGCAGGACCCGTGGCTGATTTTTTGAAGAAAGAGGATGATTTTGTGATAGTTAGCCATTATGATGCAGATGGATTGTCATCTGCAGGCCTGATTGGGTTGACACTTAAACGGCTTGGTAAATCATTTGAGTTTATGCCGGTAAAAAAGCTGGACCCAAGGGCTATTGAGTCTATACCCATTGACAAGCCAGTTGTGTTTGTTGATTTAGGGAGTGGGCAATTTGATAAGATATCTAGTATCAACAATTTTGTAGTGTGTGATCATCACGAAGTGATCGGTTCTGACGTAGACAATCATCTTAATGCCCACCTACTTGGTTTAGATGGGGCAACCGAGGTTTCCGGGGCAGGGATGTCATACCTAGCCTCCAGGGCAGTATCCAAAGACAATATGGACTTGGCGTATCTAGCAGTTGTCGGTGCTGTTGGGGATATGCAAGACTCAACAGGAAGGCTAATTGGTTTTAATAGGCATATACTAGATGAGGGAGTCCTCTCAGATGTACTGGTTGTTAAGAATGACATTCGGTTATTTGGTAGGCATACTAGGTCCCTTGTGCAGTTTTTAAGCTATTCATCAGAACCTTTCTTTTTAGGTTTAAGTGGGAATGAACCCGCGTGTGTAAACTTTCTTTCTGATTTAGGGATTCCATTGAAGAAAGAAGGAGAATGGCTGAGGTATGTTGACCTAACACCTAAGGAGAAAAAAAATTTGATAACTGGGCTGTATATATACGGTTTGAACATTGGCATGGATGAAAAGAGTCTGAGATCTCTAGTTGGGGAGGTTTACGAAATTAAGAACGAGGAAGACAAGAGTTATTTGAAAGATGTCAAGGACTTTGCAACTCTATTGAATGCTTGTGGTAGGCATGGGGAGATGAAGACAGGTATAATGGTTGCAATGGGGGATAGGGGGGAGTACTATGATAAAGCTTTGAATGTATTACAAGAGCATAGGCGTGCAATCCATGATGCAATAAAATGGATATATGACCATGGCATAGAAGATAGAAAAAGTTTTTACTTACTGAATGGCATTGGTGGGATAGAAGATAGTATAATAGGAGTTGTTGCTGGTATATTGTATAATACAAGCTTTGTTGGGAGAGACAAGCCTATTATAGCTCTAGCTAGGGATGAAGATGGCAATATAAAAGTTTCTGGAAGGGCAAATAAAGAATTAGTCGAGAAAGGGGTTAATTTGGGCAAGGTATTTTCTGAAGTGTGCAAAGAGGCTGGATGTGAGGGTGGAGGCCATAATATCGCTGCTGGCGCTACTGTACCTAATTCTAGAGAAGAGGAATTTTTAGATAAAGTGGGAAAACACTTGGAGATGCTTTGAAAACTCAATCAAAACGCGTTTAAACACAAAAACCTACTATTATATAGGGGTGATTGACATGGTTAGTCCGGAGGTTAGTCCTGAGGAGTTATTTGGAACCAAGGCTGGCGATGTTTGGAGAACACTCCATGATGCTGGGTCTATGAGCGTTGATGACATAGCCAGAAAGACGAAGCTACCTGAACCGCTGATCTGGGCTGCCCTTGGTTGGTTAGGCAGAGAAGGGAAGTTGAGGATAGTGAACATAGGAAGAAAGAGAAGGAAATTCAATCCAATTGTTGAATTAGTGGATTGAGAGGGAAAGATGAATGTCTTGATGATAGGGTGGGAGTACCCACCATTTAGCATAGGGGGACTTGGTACCCATTGCTATTGGTTGACTAGATACCTAGCGGATCTAGTTGATTTATACTTTTTGATGCCTCATGTGGGAAGGATTAAACCTTCAAATAGTAAAATGAAGATAATACAGCTCCCGAACGATTGGTATCCGTTTTATCAAGCTGGCAGGAGCCTGTTTGATGCTGTCAATTATTACAACAAGTTAGTGGTGGATCAGTCAAGGCATCTAGACTTTGACCTAGTCCACGTTCATGATTGGATAGGGATAAATGCGGGTGTGAGGATAAAGGAAGAGTCACTTAAGCCACTTATAATAACATTCCATTCAACTGAATATGATAGGACAGCTGGTCATCCATGGGGTTGGATAAAGGATATTGAGAGGAGAGGTGTTGAGAATGCAGATATGATAATAACAGTTTCAAACTTAATGAAGAGGGAGTTGATTAAAATATACAATGCAGATTCAGATAAAATAAGAGTCATATACAACGGGATAGATCCAACCGAGATAAAACCGAGCAACAAGAAGGGATTATTTGGAAAGAAAATTGTTCTCTACCTTGGGAGGCTGTCAGTACAAAAGAATGTTGATTCATTTCTTAGGGCTGCAGCTCTCGTTTTAAAGAAGAGAAAAGATGTTCATTTTGTTGTATCTGGTAAAGGACCAACACTTCCACATCTACTTGAGTTAGTAGTAGATCTTGGGATATCTAAAGATGTAACATTTACTGGGTATGTCAATGATGATGAGAGGGATTGGCTTTATTCTATTGCTGATCTTTACGTTCTTCCAAGTGTATCAGAGCCGTTTGGGATAACAGTCTTGGAAGCAGTTGCGCATGGGACACCTGTAATAGTTTCAAAGACTGTTGGAGCAAGTGAGGTTCTAAAAGATACATTGAAGGTTGATTTCTGGGATATAGAAAAAATGGCTTCGTATATACTTGCATCTCTGGATTACAAAGTGTTATACAAGGAGTTAAGAGAGAAAGGGCTTGAGGAGCTTAGAGATATAACATGGGAGGAGGTCGCTAGGAGAACGTACAACACGTACAAGGAGGTGCTTGGTTGGACGTAGTTATGGCTTTCCATGTCCATCAGCCTTTCAGGTTGAGGAGGTTTTCTGTATTTAATGATCTGGAAAAGCCACCAAACAAGGCATATTTTGATTCTGAAAAGAATAGAGCAATATTTGAAAGGGTTAGTAAGAAGTGTTATTTCCCAGCAACTGAGATAATAAAAGACCTTTCAAATAATGGTTATAAATTCACTTATTCAATAACAGGAACATGGGTTGAGTCAGCGAAATTGTATAATCCAGATGTTTTGAGCATTTTCAAAGAAACGTTTGACACGGGAAACGTTGAACTTCTCGGTGAGACATATTACCATTCCCTCTCTAGCCTGTATTCAGGATTAGAAGAGTTTAAGATACAAGTAAAAATGCATAAAAAAATGGCAAGAAGGGAATTCAAGCAGAAAACAAAAACTTTTAGAAATACTGAATTGATATATGATAATAGGATAGGAACTGAGATAGAGAAGATGAAATTCAAAGGCATAATAACAGAAGGAGTTGACAGGATTCTAGAATGGAGATCCCCCACCGATCTTTACAGGAGAGTGAGGGGAAAGCTACCAATAATGTTGAGACACTACAAATTGAGCGACGACATAGGCTTTAGATTTTCAGCTAGGGATTGGGCATGTTGGCCCTTAACTGCAGATAAGTATGCTGACTGGATATCAAATCTTAATGGGCAATATGTTTTGTTATACATAGACTACGAAACATTTGGCGAGCATCAGTGGCCAGAGACAGGTATACTTGATTTTCTGGAGCATCTTCCAGGTGAATTGGAAAAGAGGGGAAATGAATTAGTGACACCTTCGGATGTTTTGAAGAAACAAGAGCCGGTTGGGGAGTACGATTCGCCTTGGGCCATAAGCTGGGCTGATGAATCAAGAGACGTATCCACGTGGCTTGGTAATAGGTTGCAACAAGAGATATTTAAACGCATTCAAGGATTAGAGGAGGTAGTCAGTGGAACAGAGCTTGAGGATACATGGAGAAAAATACAAACAGCTGATCATCTGTACTATCTCTCAACAAAGGCAACGAAGGATGGAGTTATTCACAAGTACTTTAACCCATATGATTCCCCCTATGATGCTTTTATTAACATTGCGAACATTATTGAAGATATAAGAAGGAGGGCTGAGAAGAAATGAGGATAGTTCATTTCTCATGGGAATACCCACCTAGGATTGTTGGTGGGCTAGGGACTTTTGCGACTGAGATAACAAAGAAATTTGCAGAGAAGGGGCATGAAATAACTGTGTTTACAATGAACGATGGGAATAGATTTAGTACCAGGGATGCCATAAACGGAGTTGAAGTTCACAGGCCACTATTAATAGACTTTAGTGATATGTACTCACTTTACGTTGGCGAAGAACTTAGGAATTGGGGAAGGGGACTAAAGTTTTTTTCAGATATAGTGACATATAATACACTATCCTCTGCAAAGCTTGTTAATGATATAATCAAAAACAAGGGTAAAAAGTTTGATATTATCCATTCCCATGACTGGCTAGGTATATATGGGGGGATTGCCACAAGGAAGGAAACGGGTATTCCACTGGTTTTTCACATCCACTCAACAGAAAAGGGCAGGAGTCAGGGTATGGGTTCACATACTGTTGAAAAGTTTGAGTATAAAGGATTTAGTGAGGCGGATATAGTTGTTACTGTGTCCAATGCAATGAAAAAAGAGCTTGAGACACTTGGGATGAATGAAAAGGTGGAAGTTTGTTGGAATGGAGTTGATGCTAATAAGTATGACCCATCTAAAGTCAACAGAGATGAGGTTTCTAAACTCAAGAAGAGGTATGGGATAAAAGAAGGAGAGAATGTTATCCTCTTTGTTGGCCGCTTAGTTGGAGTCAAGGGTGTTGATAAGCTTGTTAGGGCACTTCCTTTAGTTTTGAAGAGATTTCCCAATACGAAACTTGTCATATTAGGTAAAGGAGGTATGGAGACAGATCTAACTAACCTAGCTAAATCTTTAGGGATAGCGAGTAATGTTATTTTTAGATTTGAATTTGTTCCAGAAACTGAGAGGATAATACACTATGCGATGTCAGATGTGGCAGTATTTCCCTCTTTATATGAACCATTTGGGATAGTGTGCACAGAGGCAATGTCCATGGAGAAGCCAGTAGTCGTTGGAGCACATGGGACAAGCGGTATGACAGAACAGGTTAGGGATTCAGGTCCAGATGAGTGTGGTAGGTACGTAGATCCTAGGTATCCCGAGGATATCGCTAGGGGGATAAACGAGATACTTGAGATAGGCCCAGAGGATAGGAAGGTACTGGGCGTAAACGGGAGAAAAAGGGTTTTGAACTATTTCACGTGGGACCATGTGTATGAACGATTGTTAAATATATACAAAAAGGTAGCGAAATGATTAGACACACAAAAAATAAGGAGTTTCTTTTGACAGATGGCAAAGGAGGATACAGCTTCCTTCCCTTAGACTGGAAAAACAAAAGGAAGTATCATAGTTTTTTTACGTCATCTCTTGGTGGGCCATCTAGGAGATTTGTCTTATTTTCTGCTGTTGACGGGCTAACTCCAAATAGATTTATCTTTCCTAATCAATTTGAGGCATCAGATTTCTCCAGTTCTGTTCTGCTTGGTGATGGTTTTAGATTGGATATACATGCAAAAAGAGAAGTGGAGTTTAAACCTTTTTTTAATTTTAGGTATATATATGACATTAGGGATAAACCAGGAGATTCTAGGTTTAGGTTAGGAAATAGTGAGATGACCATATGGATAGACAACCATGAGATTAAAGTGGGCCTTAAAGGAGAGTACAAATTTACTAGCTCTCCTGAATGGAAAGAGTTTGATTATACAATTGATAAGGAGAGGGGGGAGAGCTGGGCGGACTACAATTTTTCCCCAGGTGTTTTTCGCGTGTTTGGAAAATTTAGATTAACCATACCTGTTATTGCCACTAGACTACATGCCGTTCAAAAATTTTTTGTGGATTGGAACAAGCGTAGGTATATTATTGCTGGCTACCCATGGTTTTCAAGCTGGACTAGGGATAGCATGATATTCTCCAAGTGGCTTCTTGCAGATGGAAAATTTAGAGATGTTAGAGAGGTTCTAATAGCCATATACTCATATTCTAACGGCGATGGTGTTTTGCCTGATCACATTGACGAGAGAAGTGGTAAACCTGTTTACACAGGAGTCGAACCAAATCTGTGGTTTTTATCTATATTGGGTAGCTATGTTAACCAGAGTGGCGATACCAGGATCCTTGATGAGGTGGATGTGCGTAGGCTAGTTAACCCAGTTCTGGGTCATTTGGATGACTACTTTCTCATTGATTCCACTAGTTGGATGGATACACTTCAAAGGGATAAACCAGTTGAGGCCCAGGGGTTACTTTATGATTCGCTCATTAAAGTATCAAAGTTCTTTAAAGACTCTGATGTAGATTACATCAAATTAGCTAGGTCTGTGAGAAGAGCGTTCAAAAAGGAGTATGTGAGTAAGTTTATTCTAGATTCATTTAATGATGATAGATTTAGGCCAAACTTTTTACTTCTGGCTTACCTTGACAATAAGCTTGTTGACCCAAGTGGCATAAGGAGAAGCCTGGATAGGGCTTATGATGAGTTAGTAACGCCATTTGGTGTCAGAACTCTTTCCCCAACAGAAGATGGGTATAAAGGAAATTACAAGAGATATGATGATTCATATCATAACGGGACAGTTTGGCCTTGGTTGGTAGGCCCGCTGTTTGATAGTACTGTTTATGCAGGTTACAAAATTGATAGGATTAAAGGCATTATTGATGTTCTAAGCAGACACAGATGGGGAAGTGGGGTTATAGGCCAAGTGAACGAGATATTTGATGGTGATCCGCCATACAAGCCGAGAGGCTGCCCAGCCCAGGCATGGAGTCTTTCAGAATTTCAGAGAGTTAAGTTGTTGTTAAATAGTTCTGTAGGGAAACCACAGGCTCGCATACGTTGAGAGAGGAGACACCTACAGAGGGACCACCAGCGGGTCCCCTCTACCCCCCTGCGACCGCGGTAGAGGAGACACCTACAGT
>WAMD01000023.1 GCA_015522495.1 Nanobdellati archaeon | reverse complement strand
GCAATAGGTTCTCCATTTACTGTTCTTACCCTTACATACTTCATTTTCATATGGCTACTTTAGTAGTTTGTATAATAAAAATAGAAACCGAATTTAACCTATGATCGGTTACTGTTATTATATTCTTAAGTAATCATTTTAAATTAGTTCTCATAATAAACTAAAGCCGTGGGCACGTAGCCTAGCCAGGATAAGGCACCGGCCTCCTATCCTTGCGGGGGGAAAGCCGGCGATCGAGGGTTCAAATCCCTCCGTGCCCGCTTCATGTGGCCTTGTGCCACATGTGATGGGATTATGAGTGGTTCCTGGAAGGGAAGAGGATAGAAGTGGTTGCAGGGGGGTAGAAAGCCGTAGGTGGTCCCTCTGTAGGTGTCTCCTCTGTTCAAATCCCGGCGGGTCCATAATAATTGTCACAAACTTTTATATCTAGTGGAGTTAAAAATAAGTGCAAGGGGTCGTGGTGTAGCTTGGCAGCACAAGTGGCTCCAGAGTCCTTTTGGAGCTGAAATTAAGTGGTATGCTGAGGAGGAATTGGCGATTCCCTCTTCCCCTGGTTGCAGGAGGGTAGAGGGTTCCTGGAAGGTAGAGGAAACCCGGTGGAGGTTTCCCTACTGGTGGTTCCTCTTGTGACGACACTCTGGAAATGGGAAATTCCCTGAATACGTGCTGCGACGGAGATACCACTTAGCCTGGGTTCAAATCCCAGCGACCCCACTTTATTTTGTATTATTTTTGAGAACTAGGTCTATCATCTTTGTTTTTCCATAGGGTTCTACTCTGACGACGTTTTTTCCAACCAGACTTACTTAATTATTGCACCCCAGCTACTTTGAGAACCTTTTCCAAAAACATCTGCTCTGGCACTGCTCCAACTATTGCATCCTTGTCATCAATCACTGTTTTTGGAACACCACTTACTGCATACTTGTTTGATAGGTCAGGGAATTCCATTGCTTCTATCATATCCGCTTGTATCTTTGGATTTATTATAGCAAATTGATGCGCAAGTCTAACCATCCTTGGACAGTACGGGCAGGTAGGTGTTACGAAGACTTGTATTCTCATTTCTTTATCTATTTTTTCAAGTTTGTTTATTGTATTCTCATCTATTACTGTGTCTCCTTTTGATAAGTCTACTATGTCCTCAATAAATGTCCCAAATTCATAACCGCTCATTAATCCATAGAAGTAGACCATTTTCTTCCCAGCCTTTATCACAGTAGCTGGGTACTTATCAACTTTTAAGCTAGTTGCAAGTCCATTTTCTTTGTTGAAGTCATGCTCCTCAAATATTATTTTGTCACCACCCAAATCCTTTACTATGCTTAATATCTCCTTTATCGCTCCACAAAACTGGCAATTATCTCCAGAGAAAAGCATTATCCTCACTGGGTTTTCCATATTGCCGAGCATTTGTTTTATCTGGCCTTTGGTTTGTTCGTCCATTTCTATCATTTGGTACCCTCCTTCATTTTTTTACCCAATATGGTTTCTTTATGAACTCGTATGCAGATATGGCTGCTATTGCTCCTTCGGCAGCAGCGTTTACTATTTGGGCAAGTCCACCAGTTATGTCTCCAGCAGCGTATAACCCGGGAACGTTGGTTTCCATTTTTCTGTTTACTATTATATACCCTTTTTTGTCTGTTTGAACTCCAAGTTCTTTGAACAAGTCTGTATTTGGTATCTCACCTATATCTATAAATACTCCGTCTAATTGAATTTCCCTTGATTCTCTGTTCTTCACATTTTCTATATCTATCTTTTTGACTGTGTTATCACCCTCAATTTTTTTAACTATACTGTTAAGCACAAATTCAACTTTTTCGTTTCCTTTTAATTTTTGAATATCCGCCTCATCTGCCCTAAACTGGTCTCTTCTATGTATAAGGTAAACTTTTTTGCATATCTCTGCCATATACAATGCATCTTTAACTGCAGAATTGCCTCCCCCAACAACAGCAATGACTTTGTTCTTAAAAAACGGAGCGTCACATGTCGCGCAGTAGGAGACTCCCTTTCCTAGGAATTCTTTCTCGCCGGGGACATCTAGTGGTCTATGTTTTGATCCGCTTGCGATAATCAATGTCTTGGACTTATACTCCGTGCCAACGCCACGCATGATAAACATCTCATTTTCTCTCTTTACATCCACAATTTCGTCTATTATTAGATGTGCATTATTTGCTTTTGCATGGCTTTCAAATTTTTTTGCTAATCCAGTTCCGGATATACTGATGAAACCTGGGTAGTTTTCTATTAAGCTAGTTGTTGTCATTGTTCCACCAAACGCGGATTTTTCTATTACTACTGTTTTCAGATTTCTCCTTTGCGCGTATATTGCAGCAGTGAGACCAGCAGGACCTCCTCCTATAACTGCTAAGTCATACTCCCCACTACTTTTCTTTGCTATGGATAATCCTAGCTCCATAATATCACCTTTCCATCTCTTACTTTTTTCTAAGTATTACCATATCCCCTTCGTCAAGGGTGAACGTTTCCTTTGGCATGTAGATCCATTCACCACTCTTTTTTATCCCGATTATTTCATAGTTTTTTGATAATTCGTCTGTCGTTTTATTTAGGAATTTACTCTTAGTTACTTTATAAACTTTTAGGCTCATATCCTCACTTAGAGCTTGGGAAATACTCTTTTCGATTGGGAACCCCCTCAGGACGGCGTCCACAAGCTCTTCTGCTCCATCTGATATGTCTTCCATTGCAGATGCAATTCTGTTTATTGCTGTAAACTCCTTTGCATCTTTCCAGTTCCTAGTCGCCAGCATCACACCTATTTCCAATTGGTACTGGAGAATATCCATTTCATCTTCGAGTTTCTGAACGTGTTTGGCCAGGCTTCTATCACCAGTTACCAATGCGGCAAATGCAATATCTATTATAAGAGAGCTAAGATGCTTCATCCTCTTTATTGTATCAACAACCGTCAGGTTTTCTCTCCTTACTTCATTTATTATATCCTTCGCTTCCATTTTCATACCCCCATTATGATTTTTGCAGTGAATATTAAAAACCAAACCCCTATAGCATCCCCTATCGCTGATAAAAGGGGGATGGATAAGTCACTGGGATCCATACCAAATTTTCTTCCTAGCAGTTCTAGGCTTAGGGATATACCTAACAATGTAGTCGTTGCCATCATTCCAGCCAGGAGGGTTATACTAATAAATTTTTCAATTCCGATTCCACCCCCCATGACCTCCAGCAAGATTTCAGCTATTATCCCAAGAAATGCGAACAGCACTAATGATACTATTAACCCCCCTATTATGCTAGTCCACATAGTTTTGTCTTCACCCATGTACATGGATGTAGTTATCCTGGCACTAACTACTCCAGCGATATCCCCACCTATGTTTATGAAGGCAGGCAGGACGAGTAATATCGCTATCAGTTCTTTTAGTTTTAGTGTAGAGTTTAGAAATATGCCGGACGCCAGACTGAACACTAATGCAATGAGCAAGGGGGGCATTGATTCCCTGACTATCCTTTTCCATTTGTAATGAGTCATATCACACCCACCATGTGGAATATTTTAACCACTAATACAAGTGAGCCTATCATCACAATATCACCTAATGTCGCAAGTACTGGAATCGTTACGTTGTTTGGATCCCATCCACGCTTAAAGCTTTTTACTGTTATTATCAAAGCTAGGGTCATTAGAATTGCTCCTGCTATTATACCAGCTGTTATTGCAACCAGGACTAGTTTTCCAAGGTCTGCTTTCATACCGAGTAGTACTGCGACTGCAAACGCGACACTCGCGGTGATTATATTCATTGTTAAAGATAGGGTTATGCTGGCTATTATGTTCTCCTTGGCTTCCCCAGAGAACTTGGCTTTCGGCCTCATCCAACCCATGTGTAAGGCTGATCCTAGCCTAGATGCAAGGGTAGAAGATATATTCCCTCTAAGGTCTAGGATTCCAGGCAGCATTATTGCCAGGCCTGGCACTACTAGGAGCTCTTTTTCCATGCTGACGAGGAAGCTACCTGTTAAGAGTTCAACCAGTGTGTAAACTAGACCAACGCTGATACTTTCTCTCAACATTTCTTTGAGTTCAGGTAAGTCTATTTCCACAACCACTTAACGTTATGCTTATTAAAATTGGTTCCCTCAAACCAGGTATGACCAGCCTAGAGGAGATTGCCGGGAAAATAGAATTATGTCAGAAGTGTCCATTGTATAAAACTAGGAACAAGCCTGTCCCAGGAGAAGGGCCTAGCGATGCGAGGGTGATGCTAGTTGGAGAGGCCCCTGGGAGGAACGAAGATCTAACTGGCAGGCCGTTTGTTGGGCAGGCTGGAAAGTTCCTAGACCAGCTTCTAGGCCTAGCTGGTCTTTCTAGGGAAGAGGTGTTCATAGGGAACGTTGTGAAGTGCAGACCTCCCGGAAACAGAGATCCTTTGCCTATGGAGATAGAAGCATGTTCACCTTGGTTGGATATGCAATTTCAAGTTATCTCTCCAATTGTTGTTGTTACGTTGGGTAGGTTTTCGATGAGACATTTTCAAGACAGGTTTCAGTTGGCCCAGGACTCAATATCCAAGGTGCATGGTAGGCCAACGCGCATTGACACGTTAGTTTGGCACGGATGGCTAGTGCCAATGTATCACCCAGCAGCAGGCCTGTATAGGGGAGAGGTCAAGGAGAAGATAGTGGAGGACTGGAAGAAGTTTGGTCAATTTCTGAGTAGCATTAAGACCAGTCAAACTAAAACTCAATGACTGTCCCTACACCTGGAGTTATGTATCCTTCTCCAAATACATCTTTGAATATTGGTTGCGCGTTCTCTCCAGAACAGTGGGCTGGGCAAATCCTTTTTACACCTAGGGCTTTGAGCTCCATGGCGATTTCATCTACTCTGCTACTCGGACTCCACGCTAAATGGAACCCGCCGGCAAGCAGATCCACACTCCTTTTCCCTTTAGCTGCCTTGACCATGTTCACAATCCCAGGATGCGAGCAACCAGTTACCATTGCATTACCGTTGTCTCCATGTGCAAGAAGGAAAACCTCCTTCTTTAGTCTGACAGCGACAGCATCCCCAATGACGGCTTTATCCTCAAACAGGTTTAGGTCTGCGTTTTCATCTATATACCTCTTCAATCCATTTGAGAAGAAATCTGCAATGAAGAACTTCTTTCCCTTCAGCTCTGGGATTACATCAAAGTCAAGCCCACCGTAGTGGTCTGAGTGTTCATGAGATATCACAACGTTCTTTATTCTGCTGAAGTTAATCCCCAAGGTCTCAGCATTCTTCCTGAGTGTAACTGCGTCAGCCCCTAAGTCAAACAAGGTATCTCCTACTAAGGCAGAAAATCCCCAGCCAGCAACACCAACCTTTGCGGTGTTGTCGTAGAGTATGGTCAGCTTCATTAATCTCCCTTCTGCTCACCTGCACCTGGGCTAGAATTTGTACTAGTTTGTATTATGATGTCCTTGCTATTAACCAATGCATCTGAGACCTTCTTCCTAGCAGATTCAAGAAGCCTCCAGACAGTCCCTCTACTGATTCCCATTTTCTCTCCAGCTTCTTCCTGGGTTAGGCTTTGAAGGTCAACCAGCCTCAGCACTTCCAGCTCTGGTGGTTCCATGATTATTACATCAGAGGGAGGCCCAGGCTTAGGCCCGAACCTAGCTGGACTAGGCATCCAGCCCAGCATCACAGGCTTTGCAGGTCTTCCTCTTCCCCAGCCACCTCTCATCCACTTCCATCTAGGCATGATAATCTTTTAGACTTTCTCATTTTTATTTTTTGTGCAAATGCTAGAATTTCTTAAGCTTTTCGTGTCCTTCTTGGAGAAAGTATCTTGTGTAAGTGCTTTAGTGATGGGATATAGTAATCAGGAACAGAGTTGTATTTTTTGAACACTTTCTTAGAGGCTATCGTCACACCAAACAACTTCCGTTTTACTATGGCAACTTTAACCCCTTGACTCCTTGCAGCCTGTACATCGCTTGGAAGGTCACCAACAAATAATACCTCATTTTTGTCTATTCCTCTTTTGTTCAATTCCTTAATTACATAACTTGCTCTATCATTCTTACGCGGGACATCATCACCAGTTACTATGACATCAACATGATTCAGGAGGCCATAATTTTTTAGTATTTTTTCTACTCTTTTTCTACTGGACTTTGTGTAAATGACAACAGTGTATCCCTTATCCTTAAGTTCGGGAATTATCCTTTTAGCGTCTCTATGCACTTTAGCGTTTTCCGCTGATCTCTCAACGACCTTTCCTAGCTTTTCAACTATGTTGTGTGCAGATTCTTTATCAATCTCCCTCCCAGCTAATTTGTATATCTCCATAGTCGAAAGATATGGATCTCCTTTTCTAAGTGCGCTTACTAGGGAGGGAAGGTATTTGATATCGCGTATGTGTCTGGGCCAGAGCCTATCCTTCTTTATCTTCCAGAGTATTGTTTTTAGTATGTATTTGTTTACTTCTGCTATTGTTTCGTCAAAATCAAAAACAACCGCACGTATACTCATCATATTCTTTATTCCATAGTACCCTTTTAATTGTTTCACATACTTTCATTGCAGTTAGTACTTACTAATAATCATTGATTTGCTAGGACTATGCAGTTATTTTATTAGTTTTTCTCCGAGTACTCTTAGAGCAGGTTTTAGCTTAAATCCACTCTTCCCACTTAGTTCTCTCTTTATATGTTTCTTTAAAATGTGTTCTATGCTAGAATCAATAAATGGACCTTCTGGGTTTACGTGATGATAGAGAAATAGTGCAAGGAGGTCTGAATCTCTTAGCTTAGTCAGGCTTTTCTTCTCAAACATAATCAAAAGTTTATTAGTTGTTATTTTGTGCATCTCCCCTTCGCTCACTTCTTCCATTATCTTCTT
>WAMD01000022.1 GCA_015522495.1 Nanobdellati archaeon | reverse complement strand
TCCTGTGGCCCCTAGGGGCCACACCCAATTAACGCAGGGCTTATTTTTAAATGTTTATGCCCATGAGTTTGGCTTCTAATCGGAATTACAAGGGTTTAGGTATCAAAGAATCTAGACGAAAGGCCAAACTCCAGAGGATTTCTACAAAGCCACTATCCATCTAACCCATCAGGCTAACAATGCTATTAGAGTAAGTGCTGAAGAATCAGCAGAGCGCATTCAGAAGTATTAGAATGTTAGGAGTGCGACTGCTGTTTCATTGCATTAGGGATTTCGTTTATGAGGTCACTTGCCAGCAATCCGTATCCATATTTTTTGAAAGCTAGGTCTCCAGCGACGCCATTAACCTTTGCCCCTAGCTTGGCTGCCTCAAGCAGGTCATACCCTTGTGCGATCAGCCCTGCCACAACCCCCGCAAGCATGTCTCCTGTCCCTCCGACGGTCATTCCAGAGTTGCCAGTTTTGTTCTCGTATATGTTCCTTCCATCTGCTATCAGGTCTATCTTCCCTTTTAGTAGTATCACTCTATCTGGTCTTGAGTATGCTAGAAGTGATTCCCTTGTTGGTTTCTCTCCGAATGCCAATTCAAACTCTTTTTCGTGAGGTGTTATAACACAGTTCTTAATAGACGCGCAGTCCAACAGCTTTATTGCGTCTGCGTCTACCACCTTTGGTTTCTTTTCCATGGATATCATATCAAATAGTTCTTTCACTTCTTTCCTTTCAGTTGCGCCGTTGCCCAAAAGGATTACGTCGCTCTTATCTATGTACTCTTTTACTTTCTTGAAATGCGATTTGCCCAAATAGTCGCCAGGTAGCTTGATTGTTATTAAATCTAGTGCATTTGAATTTAGTGCCCAGGCGGCCCTTTCAGGAGCGGCTATGTAGACTAGGTCAATTCCAGTCCTTAACGCCGCTAATCCAGCTAGTCCTATACAACCAACATACTCCTTGCTTCCACCCACTATGACAACTTCCCCGTTTTCGCCTTTGTGTTCTCCTCTCATAACATCACCCAATTATGATGATACCAGCCCCAGCCACCATTATTAGGCTAGCAACTAGCCTATAAATTATATACTTCTCAGATAGTACTTTTCCACCAAGCACCACAGATAATAGTGGAGATAATCTTTTTATTGATATAACTAGTGTTGCAGGTGCTAGGGCCATTGCATATGCTTGTAACACTCTATAACTCACAAGCAAAATACTAATACCTATGACAAGTAGAAATGAATTTTCCCACACTCTTTTTACTTCCATAAATTTTCTCTTTTTCCAAACTAGCAACCCGAGGTTTATAGATATGAACATAGTGGCGAAGAAGACATATAAAACTGGAGGGAAACCTGTTCGCATTATCTGCCTGTCCACGTTCGCACATATTCCATACACAACTGCATTTATCAAGAGGTACTTGAATCCTTTGCTAATCTGGAAACCGCGCTTGCCAAAATTTGTTTCTAGTAGGTAGCTACCAATTATTATCATACCAATGCCCACAAGGTCTAGAAGTGTGAATCTTTCACCAATTATTATTTCTATAATACCAGTAAATATCAGAGATAAATTTGCCATTATTGGGGCAGCTTCAGAAAGGTCTAATTCTTTTAGTCCTTTCATTGAGTAATAAAAACCCGTTGACCCAAGTATTGAATTTATGAATATCGCTCCAATTCTCCAGTCTAATTTGGTTGTTATCCCAAGGGGGAGCAGCAGCATGAAGCTGAGTAGTATGAAACTAATGAATGTAAACAAAAAGGCGAAGACTGATGTGGACCTACCTTTCAATCCCACTTTCTGAAGCAGGTTCGCAAGTGACTGGAAAACAGGAACTAGTAGTGCTGGGATAAACCATTCCATAATATCACTCAAACAAAACCTCGATTCTCTTTCTCAACTTTTTCTCAAGCCTCCTAATCTTTTTTATAGGAATACTTTTTGCTTCGTTGGGTGTTGTATGAACCAAGACTTTATTTCCTTTAACTTCTATTTCTCCAGAAAAGTACTTGGATAATGTTTTTTCGATTCTCCCATTCTTCCTCATCTTCCTTGCCTTATTAACATCAGATAGAACCGTCTGTTCACCGAATGTGTATATCTCATACTCCAATGTATTTGTCTCAAAGTTTTTTATTTCGACAACGGGCCTAGCCAGGTCTTCGTCCTTCATACCCACGGGTACCTTCACTGTACTATCTAAAGAGTATGTTTTCTCTATTTCTGCATTTCTTACAAATATCACAGTATCAACAACTTGAGGTATCAGCCCAATTTCGATTCTCCCAATCATCCTGTGTATAGCATCCACGGCTTTGCTAGCGTGAACTACGCCAACCATCCCAACACCAGCTAGTCGCATGTCTGCAAATATCTGAAAGTCTTCTGTTTTTCTAACCTCATCATATATGGTGTAATCTGGTCTTACAAGGAGCAGGATGTCGGCTGTCTTTTCAAACTCTCCTTCCAATGCAGTGTACTGAGTTATGTCGTTTGAAACTTGCAGGTCTCTAGGAGATTCCATAGTTTTCACTATCTTTCCTTTACCTTTGTAAAATTCAGCTATTGCAGATGCGAGAGTTGACTTTCCATGCCCAGGGGGACCAGCTATGAGGACGCCTTCTGCTTTGCTCTCAAGTCTCTTAAATAATTTACTTGACATTTTCCACTCTTCAAGTTTGGTTTTTCTTATTGGCCTAACCATAGTTATTTCCAGCCCATCTGAAAACGGAGGCCTTGTTATCGTGATTCTAATGTTTTTGTATTGTATCACCAATGCACCTTTTCTGCTTAATTCTATGAACGCATCCCTCGACCTTTTTGTGAATTCTATTATATTATTCGCTATACTCTCTACATCAGTGTAACTGAGTTTTTTAGTCAATTGAACAAGCTTGGCATTTCCCGGTTTTCCTCTCTTGGCTAGGACAGGACAATCTTCTTTTATGTGAACACTGGTTGTTATATCGTCAAAAAATTTTATGAAGTCTGGGGGAACCTTTTTTATTTCTTGTTCTATGAACATTATATCTATCCCAATGGCTTTTGCTACTTCTGCTTGCACCCTATCAGATGTTATAAGTGTCGCCTTTTCTTTCATTGCAACCTCTCTTATTATAGAATCAATTCTGCGCAGCTCTATATCTTCAAATTTTGGTAGTTCTCCTGAGAATTTTATGTTTACCTTTTCCTTTTTCTGCATTGATTCCAGTTTTTGCAGTTCTTTTAGCCCTGCAAAACCAGTTTCCCTTCCTGTGTTTGCTTGATATTCAAGTTCAGCAACAACGGCCATAGGGATTATCAAGTCTTTCCCAATCTTTTTTCTCTCTATCAGGTCACTGATTCTACCATCAACTACGACACTTGTGTCTGGAACGTATGATCTAACCAACCCTAACACCCCTAAATGATTCTAGCACTAAAACACCCCTATCCTCTAACCATTTTTTGGCAGCAGGAAGAACACCGAACCAGTAGACTATAGCCCCAGGTCCAAACATTTCCATGTACCTGCTTAGTTGCTTTTTGTAGTCTCTTTTCACTTTATCCATATCTCCTATACTCGCTTTGCTCTCTATCCACCTAACTGGTTCTCCATTCAAATGCACCCATTTGTCAAGTAGAAAATCAGGAGTTTTTTCATACTTTGTCTTTAACTCGCTTTCCCTAGCAAATTTTATACCTCTTTTTTCGAGGAATCTTTTTATTCTTTCTTCCCCTTCCTTTCCTTTCTTCGCTTGCACCTCTAACCCATCTGGGGAATAGACTGGATCATTTTTCCTCGTACTCTCAAGCTCCTTGGATATTCTCCCCTCAACAGTTATTCTACTGTTTATTATATCCCTTGCCCTCTTTTTGGAATATCCCTTTGCTAGGAGTACAGTATACAACATCATAACAGGGGATATACCATATTTGATAGCTAGCTTAGTCGCAGACTTCCCAGAGTCCCACTCCTTGGCTATCTTATCCCTAGGTAGAACATAGAACTTTCTCCTTGTCTCCCTCGACATCTTCATTGTCAGCAGTTCAAGTAGGAAGTTCCTGTTGTATCCTTTTTTCGTGAGCTTGTCTATATCTGATTTGCTTTTTATGGACTTGTATAACCTTTCATAGTCTTTTTCATTTATCATCCATATTTTTTAGAACGTGGGGTTTTTATTATTAGCACAGGTATTTATTTCTGAACAGATTATAACATTCATGGGTATTGACTTATTAATTAGGTTAGTCTTGGCATCTATATTGACAGGTCTTATTGGTTGGGAGAGGGAGATATTTCAAAAACCTGCAGGATTCAGGACGCACCTTTTAGTTGGGTTAGGTTCCTCCCTCCTTGTTATCTTGTCAATTACCATGTTCCCAGTCCAGGATAGTGCGGCTAGGGTACTGGCTGCCGTTGTTCAAGGGATTGGTTTTCTTGGAGCAGGGGTTATAATAAAGACAGAAGGTCATGTTAGCGGATTGACTACTGCGGCAAGTGTTTGGTTTTCTGCAGCGCTTGGAGCTACCATTGGCTTTGGTCAGTATGATGTGGCTTTGGTCGCCTTTCTGATAGCTCTACTTGCTCTACAAGTGAAGAGATGGGTTGGTGATGAAGTTGGAATTAGAAAGAGGAAGGGCTTTAGTAAAACTGGCAAGAAGGTCAATAAATGAGTTTGTCAGTAATGGTGTGAAGATAAAACCCAGTAGATTAGAATGGTTAAATGAAAAAAGGGGAGCTTTTGTTACGTTAAAGTCATATCCTAGGGGTGATTTGAGGGGGTGTATAGGATTCCCATATCCCACACATCCACTTGGAAAGGCTGTCATTGAAGCATCTATATCTGCAGCAACTTCGGACCCTAGGTTTTACCCAGTTTCACCAGATGAGTTGGATAGATTAACAGTAGAAGTCACAGTACTCACGAGGCCCGTGGAACTTGATTGTCTACCAAAAGAAAGACCAGAACATATCGAAGTAGGGAGGCATGGGATTATAATTGTAGGACATGGTATGTCTGGGCTTCTCCTTCCACAGGTTCCAAGTGAGGTCGGTTGGACTACACCTGAGGAATTTTTAGATGGCACCTGTCAAAAGGCAGGCCTACCCCCAGGCTGTTGGGCAGATAAAAACGTACATGTTTATTTGTTCAAGGGTGAAATATTTAGGGAAGAAGAACCAAACGGAAAGATCGTGAGAGCTGATTAATTATTAGATCATACCCCTTGCCATCTTTCTGGCTTTTCTCAAGCAGGATTTGTGCCACCATTGTCCACCGTATTTTTTTCCTTCACCCTTTTTTATTGGCTTTCCACATAAAGCACATACATTTTCCTCTTCCTCAGGAGTCTCTTCTCCCTCACCAACATTATCCTTCTTTTTGAATATGTCCAACAATCCCATAAATATCTAACACAACACTTTCTTATATAAACAATTATTCGTGTGGCTTTGTATTAGCCATAATATTTATACACCCTTTTTGGTTTAGATTAAACATTAAAATATGCATGCAGGAGGTGATTGAATGGCTGAATCAAAGACGGGCACATGGAGCTTATGGGCGTCAGTTATTGGTGGGCTCCTTATCTTAATAGATGGGGTAGCGGCTCTAGCTACAAGCAAGTTGTACATATGGTCAATTACCGACCCAGTAACAACAGGATGGGTAGAGATAATTCTAGGTATCATCATGTTGATAGCAATGCCTTTCTACAAGAAGAACAAACCAGCAGTTGGTTGGACAGTGGCTATACTAGCGTTGATAACATTTGTGTTCGACGGTGGTTTCTACTGGATAGGTGCAATACTTGGCTTAATTGGAGGCATAGCCATAGCATATAACAAGTGATATCAGGGATAACAAACCCATCTAACCCCCCACCCATTATTATAT
>WAMD01000021.1 GCA_015522495.1 Nanobdellati archaeon | reverse complement strand
CCCCCGGGGCTTGGGGGATTGGAAGGGATGGAAAAGATTAATGTGTGAAACAATTAAGTCAAATTATTACTCTTAGCAGATCTGCCCTTGTTTTTAGATTTTGTTATCTTGTCAACTTTAATTAGAAGTGCCCCTTTACATGGCAATCCCTTTTCGGCTTTCAGCTTTTTACAGAGGTGAAATAGCTCACCGTCCCTATAGTACTCGGCTTTTCCAAAGAATTGATATCCCTCATAGTTCTTACTCCACGCGACCAAAGCTACATTACTATTGTTTTGAATATTATCTAAAGTCTTTTTCATATACGTATCACAAAGCAGTAACTTATCCCTCCCTATCACCTTGTAGCACGTAATTGCAATGATGTACGGTCTTCCACGTTCATCAATAGTAGCAAGAGCTATTGGATTGCCCTCTATGATGCCTTTTATGTGAGGGGTAATCTCTCTCATAACTATACATATCCTTTAAACCTTTATAAGTTTTTAGATGTGTAGTGGGATAAAAGGAATTTGTTATCTGTTGTTAAGTTTAGCACAGAATTTAAATGTTCAAAGTGGAGAAGAGAGTATAGGCTTCCTGCATACTATTAAAAACCTAGAGGAATTTGTCCTAATTCCATCCTTTGTTTTATACTCTCTTTCAATTCTTTCCAAAAACTCTTGGTCTTTGTCTATATCAAAATCAGGAATAATTGGTGTATTCCTAAGCAGAAATATTACATCCTGCATGTCTGCATAGTACTCTGTGGCGTTGTATTCATCCTTTTTTAAAATTTCAAACCCTTGGAATACAAGCTCCTGAGCACACTTCTCCATTAAAGTACCTGGCTTTACTCCAAAAGCTTGCCCCCTTCCAAAAATCTGTTTTATATTCTCCTTATCGTTCTCCATGACCTGCTGAGTTATAAATATTCCTCCTGGCTTCAAAACCCTAAAGACCTCACTAGCATAAAATGGGGCGTGTCTGCAAATCACAACATCAAAGTAATTGCTTGGAAAAGGAAGTTCTCCAGCATCGGCAAGTCTAAACTCAACATTTGATAAACCTGACTTTACTAAATTTTCTCTAGCAGTTTTTATCATACTCTTAGAGTTATCGATACCATATGCCTTTTTAACGAACCTGGCTATCCTCAGTAATACCTCTCCTCCTCCTGTTCCTATATCCAACAAAACTGCCTCTTTATCAACATACTTCTTTACAACATCTATATACCTCCACTTTTTCCCTATAACCTTTGTCCTTTTATCAATTTCACTAAAGTCCCAACCAATTACAGAACCAACTTTTTCATACAGTTGTTTATAATCCATCAATTAGCATATGCCTATTTTAGTTTATAAATTTTAACTTAAAGCAGTGTACACAACCTAAAAAAAGAGATTAGTAGTGCCTCCCCCTTAGCCTCTTTAACTTCCTTTTTTTATCTAGGTTGGATGTGGAGCGCTCTATAGCGTGTACATTTGCCCTCCAATTAACCGGGAGCTTATTCAATTCTCTCCTTGCCTCTCCCTCACTTATCTCGTTATTTAGATAACGCTTTATAACAATTCCCGCCTCTCCAGGGCCATAAATTTTGTCGACACCCTCAGAAAACACAGCATGAAGTCTTTCCCACTCACCCGGGGTCCGCTCCCAAACTAACTTCAAACCACTGTTCTCGTCGCGAGTAAAGCTACTCGGATCAGTTTTAATGATTTTCATCCTTCTAATTCCCCTAGACAAAATGTCATGGGGTTTAGGAGCTAGCTCTCTCACCCTGCTGCTTATCCTCCATATCACTGCTTTCTTCATCCTCTTTAGAGTAATAAGCCCGTCAGTTAACCTATAGCTCCTCGTCTTCATAAAATCTTCAATGTTGTAAACAAGAATATCATTGTACGCCACATCGTGCAAACGCTCGGACAAAATAGATCTCAACTCTTGCTTGTCTATTGTTGGACCTTTGGATAGGATTATAATGTCATAATCAGAATCTTTTTTCTCAATTCCCCTAGCCCTAGAGCCAGCAAGCAGTATGAACTGTATATCATGTGGGTCTAGCTTAGGATGTACTTTTTTCGCCGTCAATGTCTCTACTAAGTTATGCATGTCCAATCCAACACACCTTACGCACCAAACAACCGTGAGAGAAATGAACGCTTAATACCTAAACCTTTCTCCACTTCCCCCCTCAGCTTCTCCTCACTAGGAACTCCAACCAGTCTAGCCAGCAGTCTGCCTTCATCATCAAGGAATATGAACGTGGGAGTTCCCATTACATTGAACCTATTAGCCACCTCCTTCCCTTCACTTGTCCTAACCCTAACCTTCCTGAACACCAATCCCTTGTCATAATATTCTGGTAAAACTGACTTGGCCAATCTCTCTGCACTTGGACAGTGGACGCACTTTGAAGACGTGAAAAGTAAAACTTCCATTATACCACTACCTTATACCCTAATCACTTGTTTAACGCTTTTAACAAATCCTGCCTGGTAACTATCCCAACAAGCTTGCCGTCATCAATTACTGGCAGTCTGTTTACCCTTCGCTCTGACATTAGGCTTACAGCGTCTGCAACATCATCATCTGGAGATATAACTACTACATCCCTAGTCATGACATCTTTGACCCTGCCTGTTTTTATTTTTTCTAGCTCTTTTTCAATCTCCCACTCGTTAACTTTCATCTCAAGCATAGCTTCTACAAAATCGAACGGTGGCGGTGACACCGGCTCAGGGAGAGATGGGATAGACATTACAGACAAAATGTCCTTTTCCGTTATTATACCGACTAATCTCCCTCCTTCTAAAACAGGCGCACCAGTTATCCTCTTCCGCTTGAACATTTTTATTGCATCTACCAAGCCGTCCTCAGGCTTTAGCGTGTATACCTTTTTTGTCATGACATCTCCAACTTTCATATAAACACCTTTTATATTATACGT
>WAMD01000020.1 GCA_015522495.1 Nanobdellati archaeon | reverse complement strand
TTGGTCTAATGTATAGCATAAAAAAACTAAATCCCAACCGTGAAATTGAACTTGAAGTTAGTGGTAGTAACGAGGAAGAGTTGGTGTATAACTGGCTGACTGAAATACTATCCCAGCAAGACATTGAGAATGTTTTCTTTAAGGACTTTAGAGTCCATGTAAAGAAAGCGGGTAGTGGGTTTGTAGCCAGGGCTAGGTGCCAAGTCCAGAAAGGGGATCCTAGCTTGGTCCAGGCCTATGTTAAAGCAGTTACCCTACACAACTTTTATGTAAGGAAGACCGATGCTGGCTGGGAAGCCAGGGTAGTAGTTGATATGTAGAGAAGTGTAAAAAATAAAAGTTGGACTACATAAGAAGAACAAAAGGTGAGCAAGTGGGCGTAATCAAAGACCACATACCTGCCAGAAGCAATGGAAGGGTAAGAGAGTCCCTTGAAAAGCTAGACAACGAGCTTGAGTTTAGAAAGGCACTAGCTAAGTCCGATGGGATAGCTTATCTAGATCACGATGATATACCAGAGGCAAGAATAAATCTGGGTAATAAAAACCTACATTAGTCGCATGGCTCAGAGACCTGCTACCTTACGTACCTTACCAGATTAGTAAATTACTAAAAAAGAGAGGGGGGTATCATGAGTCTGTCCACCCTGCTCTCGCTAAGATATTAAATAAGATAAATAGGAAATATCAGTCGAGGAACACATCTAGGTCAAAGCTCGTTGAGATAATTAATACTTCAGTGGGTAGGTGGTCTAAAGGGAGCTATGCCATATACATACACCCTGATGATGCTGAAAAGGTGTTCACCCCACACTTTATAGCAAAATGTTTTGATGTTGGAATAAATGCGGATGTCTTAAAACACATGTCCAAAAACCCAGAGCTTGTTGAAAGGGTAGTAAACGCATATAATGCATTGAAGAGGGGGAACAAGAGAGACGCAATGCGCTATCTATCCAAGGAAGACGTTAATGCAATAGAAAGTGAAGTGAATCGGCTTAAAGTATTGGCCAATTGAAACCACAGTGGGAAAAAGCATTAAAACCTTAGCAATGAAAATATACTGGGATAGCCTATGTGCACCCCTAGCTAGGTTCTAGGTGGTTGAAATGTGGAAAGAAAAATTGCAGAAAGACGGGGAAGCAAGATGGAAGATACCAAAGCAATCTAGAGAAGGAATGTTGGTGGATACCTACTTGTTCGGTAACGAGAGTATAGTCAATACAATAGAAGACGAATCAATACAGCAGCTGACAAACCTAGCAATGCTCCCTGGAGTAGTTGGTGCTGTGGCTATGCCAGACATACACATAGGCTATGGAGTTCCTATTGGAGGTGTAGGTGCTTATGACCACGAAAACGGCATTATATCAGTTGGAGCGGTCGGATTCGATATCAACTGTGGTATATATGCTCTAACCACCGGCTTGACACTAGACGATGTAAAGCCAAAACTAGATGACTTGGTAAACGCACTTTTCAAGAAGATACCTGCTGGCGTCGGCTCCCATTCAAAGCTAAAGCTCACAGATGACGAACTAGACCTAGTCCTAGAAAATGGTGTTGACTGGCTGGTTGAGAAAGGCTGGCTAACAGAAGAAGACAAGGAGCATATGGAAGAGGAAGGAAAGTTAGAAGGGGCAGATGCAACGAAGGTGAGTGACAAGGCAAAGAAAAGGGGTAAACCAGAGCTAGGCACACTGGGGGCTGGGAACCACTTCCTTGAGGTACAAGTAGTAGAAGATGTATTTGACGATGAAACTGCAAACGCGTTCGGCCTAGAACATGGGCAGGTGACCGTCATGATACACTCTGGATCTAGAGGGTTAGGACACCAAGTGGCAACAGATTATATGCAAGTGATGAACAGGTATATGAAGGGCCATGGGCTTTCAACACCTGACTCGCAGCTAGTATACGCTCCAGCGCAGACCCAGGAAGCCCAGGATTATCTAGCTGCAATGAAAGCAGCTGCCAACTTTGGATTTGCAAATAGGGCATTAATGGCTAGTTGGACAAGAGAAGCCTTCCAGGACGTGTTTGGCAGAGACTGGGAAGAACTTGGTATGAAAACCTTGTATCAAGTCTGTCACAATATACTAAAGCTTGAGGAGTATAATGTGGAAGGAGAAAAGAGAAAACTGTGGGTCCATAGGAAAGGGGCAACTAGGGCTCTGGGACCAGGGAATCCACTTGTACCTAAAGCATATAGGGAGGTCGGTCAGCCTGTGTTGATTGCTGGCTCAATGGGAACCAGCTCGTATATACTTGCTGGGACAAGAAAGGCTGAAGAGTTATCATTTGGATCGAGCTGCCACGGTGCGGGAAGGCAGATGTCAAGGCATAAAGCCATAAAGGAGTTCTGGGGGGAAAAGGTGAAAGAATCTCTGAAAGAAAAGGGGATAATAGCTAAAGCTACTCACTCAAAGGTGTTAGCAGAAGAAGCACCAGGAGCTTATAAAAATGTTGATCTTGTAGTGGAGAGCGTACATCTAGCGGGGATAAGCAAGAAAATTGTGAGAGTGAGTCCAGTCGGTGTTGTTAAAGGTTGAGGGGGAAGGTTTAAATAGCTATTCTTCTTTTTTCATATATGGCGAAAAAAACTGTAAAGGGTAGTAAAGCAACCAAAAGGAAGCCAACTAAGAAAGCCACTAAGAAGAAAACAAAGAAGAAAGTTACTAAGAAAAAACCTGTTAAAGGAAAGAAAAAGGAAGAACTGGATGAAATCACAGAAGAAAAGCTCATCAAGGAGATCGCGCATTTGTTGCATATAGGGATACCTGAAAGTAAGATAATGGAAGTATTCGAAGAGTCTAACGTCCCAAAGAGCGAGGCCAGAAAACTTATACATGAAGCAAAAACAGTGTATACCCCTATGTTGATAAAAGAAAATAGTACTTGCAACTCGACACCATGTATAACAATAATAACTGTGTTAATTTTAATTGCTATTGCTATCATTGCAGTACTAGGTTATTTAGCAAGGTGATTTAATGCCAAGTGAGGAAGAACAAATAATACAGATGATTGCCCAAGAGCTGATGGCTGGGAAGAGTCCGAATGAAGTAGCTGGGGAACTTGTACAGGCAGGTGTCCCCCAGAACGACGCTTACGAAATAGTAAATGCAGTAGCCCAACAGTTATCAGCAAGGGGTGGAGGTGCCCCAAGGGGAGGAGGCGGAGGAGTACCAGCTCCTGCTAGAAGACACAAAGGGCATCCATGGATAACCTTGACAATGGTCATACTTGTGCTTGTACTGCTGTGGTTGTTGATGAAAAGGTAAAGTTTTAAACCTCTTTTCTCAAAAAAGGAACGCATGCCTCGGTAGCTCAGCTTGGTAGAGCGCTTGCTTGGTAAGCAAGAGGTCCCGGGTCCGAATCCCGGCCGAGGCTTATGGAGCTTTGCCACATGTAATGGGAGGCAAATGTGTGTTCGTCCGCAGGTCGACGTGACGGCTCAATCCATGTATCCAGACAATAGGTTACTAATTTAAACCCCTAATCCTAAAAACAAGATATGGACATACTTAGTTTAGTCTCACTAGGGATAGTTAGTATCATGCTCCTAACCATTGGTGTGATACTATCTTCAACTTTGGTTGTCTACCTAATGTGGAAATACAGAAAGATAGTTTTACCTGAAATAGTGCTTGGCCTGATGAATACACTTGATTACCCAATAAAGAGGATATTCTGGTTTTTTAAGATAGACACGCAAGCTGTTGACCTCGTAAAGACTATCTTGATAAACAGGATATACGAGGCTGAATTTGCAAAAATCCCTCCAGAACAAAGGTTAATAATACTCCCCCAATGTTTAAGGCATGTGAACTGCCCCGCGAGGCTTGACCCAGAAGAAGGAATAGTATGTGTTAAATGTGGTTTATGTGGAATAAAGGATATAATAGAAGAAGCAGAGAAATTGGGGGAAAAGGTTGTTATAGTACCTGGTGGAACATTCGCCGCTAGAATGTTAAAGAAGTTTAGGCCTAAGGGTGTGATAGGTGTTGCGTGCCCTGCAGAAATAAGAGAAGGAGCTGATAATGCAATAAGGTACCACATAATACCTCAAACCATACCCCTCCTTAGAGGTGGCTGTGTTAATACGCTTGTAGACTGGAATGAAGTAAAGAGGATAATGAGGCTTGGGCTAGATAATCTTCAAAATGATAACTCCAATATAGTTAAAGATGCTAAAGAAGAGATCAAAGAAAAGAAATAAAAGAAGAAAGGACTTACCCTTAGCTATTATAATCCCTAGATGGATAAATCTGAACTTAGCAAGCCAGATAATCGAATATTCAATAACAATATAAAAAAAGAAATAAAATAAGGATTAAAGTTGAAATCATTTTCATATACTCTCATTCATCTTTTGGCTTTGGTTTGGGCTTTCTCCTTGGTGCCATATCAACACCTCCATCATCACAGAGCAACTGCTCCTATACACTACTGGCAGAAATATATTTATATATATGTAATGTATCTACATATCAGTAAAAATACATAGTATGTAGGTTTTGGTATGAGTTTTGACATACTATCTTTGGTTCATTCGAAACCAACTTACAAGCTAACTAGACTAGAGTTTCTAGTGCTACTAAGCCTAAAGAAAAAGCCTCTACACGGTTATGCAATAATGAAAAAGTTAACACAAAAAACCCCAGGTATATGGAAGGCAAAATCAGGTAGCTTATATCCATTATTAAGAAGGCTGGTAAAAAAGCAATTTATTGATGTAGAAATGAAAAAAGGAGTAAAAAAGTATCACTTGACAGATAAAGGAAAAGATGCAACAGAACAGTATATCACTGCTTGGAAAGAACTATACGCTTTGTTCAAAGAAATGAACAAACCTTAGTATCTAAACCTTTTTAAAACAAGTGAACTAAAATATTGCTGAAGCCGGCGTAGCTCAGCCTGGTCAGAGCGCCGGACTCATAAGGTCTGTTAAGACCCTCTCCCAGTGACCTGGGAAATCCGGAGGTCGCGGGTTCAAAGCCCGCCGCCGGCATAAAGAGTATATACCTAGTGCCGTCACCAACAAATAAAAGAGTGCAAAGCTGAAAGAAATGTGGTGACGGCACATGAATCCAACAAGCATGTTATACAAAAATGATTACACTTTTCTATAAGCTTTCTTCCTATGCTCTATTTCAAGAACAAACACTCTCCGCTCATATTCCAACACTGCATATATGACCCTCAGCTTGCCTAATCTCACACGATAACCCTCAAAGTTCACACCTTCAAGCTTTTTAAGATCATATAACTTAGCAGGCCAAGGGTTTAACTCTAAAGTTCCAAGAAGTTCTCTTACTTTCACACGAAGTTTCTCTGGCAGTTTCACATACTGCTTTTCGGCCTTTCCACCAAGTTCAACCTTCCAGACCTCTATCTACATCCCTCCAATCTTTCGTTTTCCCAGAAAGAGCCTCACGAAACAGTTTGTTAAATCTCTTCGCTTCCTCAGGTGGCACTTTCGTTGGTGGAATGAGTGCATACTCTATCCTCTGAAGGCGAAGATGTATTTCATGCAGCAGTTTAGCTACTGTTTCTGTCATGTTAATATTAAGTATTATCCTGTATTAAATAATATAAGATGGTTTACTATGAAACCAAAACATTACTGCCATCCAGCGGGAAAGGGTTTCCCTCTCCCCCAAAAAGCGCTACGCGCTTTCTCCCGAAACTGGATGGCGGACCAACTGCTTTTTAACCAAAAACTGCAAAAGATAAATCGTGAAAGCCAGAGTACAAAAGAATAACCTGGTGGTGGAGCTAAGCCTAGTTGAGAGCGTGCTAGCACTAAAAAGAAGACTAGAAGTACCACTGGGCAAGGTAAAACTAGTCAAACAAGGAATCCCTGATAGAAGACTGAGACTAAGACTACCTGGGACCTGGATACCCCTCCTAGCTAGGCTAGGAACTTACTACGCTAGGGAAAACGGCTCCTGGATAAAGGAGTTCTGGCTGGTATTCTCTTGGACAAAACCAGTAACGTTAGAGCTTGAAAACTTCGAATACAAAAGAGTAATACTCCCTAGAGGTGATTGGGTTGAAGATTGTATTCCACCCGACATTCTTAGATCATAAAATGCCTGGGCACCCCGAGAGCCCGGAAAGGCTTTCACTGGTAAAGCTAGAGGACTACATAGAACCAGAGCCTAGGATTGACCTAGTTGAGAAAACTCACTCCCCAGACTACATCCAGAGAGTAAAAACAATGAAAGAAGGTTGGATTGATCCAGATACGTATGTGTGTGGAAAGACATGGAAAGCTAGTCTATTAGCTGTGGGCGCAGCGTGGAAGGCCTACGAAGTTAATGGCTTTGCACTGGTTAGGCCTCCTGGCCATCATGCAACCAGAGATAAGGGAATGGGATTTTGCATATTCAACAACATCGCAGCTACTGCCCTAGAACTAGCAAGGCAGGGAAAGAAAATTGCAATCCTTGACCTAGACGCGCACCACGGGAACGGGACCCAGGACCTAGTCCTAGGGAATGATAACGTTATCTACTTTTCCACTCACCAGAGCCCAGGTTACCCGGGGACAGGGCTAAGGCCAGAAGGGAACTGCTTCAACTTCCCACTGCCCCCAGGTTCAGGGGATGGTGATTTCTTTAAATCCTGGAACAAATTCTCGCCAGTCCTGGAGGAGTTTGATCCAGATGTTATTGGGCTTTCGCTTGGGTTTGATTCTTATTTCAAAGACTACGGCTGGCTGACCTACTTAAAGTTTTCACTAAAGCCATACAAAACTGTACTTTCACTAGGAGAGAGGTATCACTTATTTGGCGTGCTGGAGGGAGGATATAACCCAGAAAGCATAAAAGATGGTGTTGACTTAATAATGAATATGGGGCCGTAGGGTAGCCAGGCCATCCTTCCGGCTTCGGGAGGGGAGACACCTACGGTTTCTCCCTCTATCCTCTTCCCTTTGGGAGGAGTGGTTAGAAGGAGTGTGAGATGAGGGGAGACACCTACGGTTTCTCCCTCTATCCTCTTCCAAAGAGGGAGCAAGGTGCTCCCCCTGAACAGCCGGTGACCCGAGTTCAAATCTCGGCGGCCCCATTGGGCTTTATGCCCAATCGCCGAGAGGCGAATTTGTGTTCGTCCGCAGGCCGACGTGACGGCCTGTTTGAATCCCAGTCAGCTTTGGGCTTAGAGGTGAGGGAATGAATAAATACACTTCAATCTGGGTGCTGCTGGTTGTGATAGCAACTGCATTGAGCTATGTCATCATTGCAGGACACTACCAAACG
>WAMD01000019.1 GCA_015522495.1 Nanobdellati archaeon | reverse complement strand
GTCTAATTGTTTTTGTTTGTATCACTTTTGGTTTTAATTTTAGTTGTTTCTTCAGCTCCTTGATTAGCCTTTTACCCTTTTCAACTTCTTTTTTCAATCTTTTTGTTTCATCAATCTCGGTTTCTTCATCTTGAGTGGTTATCTGTTTAATTGAATTAGCCAATGGCTTGCCAAGAATTGTATTAGCTATTATCCTATCTTCATTTCTTTTAAGTTCTGCTCTCACTTGTCTTATCTTAGAGGCAAATAAATTATAGGCATATAATGCAGCTGCTAGGGCATCTCTCTCGTGGGTATTTTTAATTGGAAGCCCCTTTGTAACTTCCTTCTTCCAGTTTACGGATAAATCTTCTCTTGGAGTTACTACCTTGGCTCCAAAGCTTGATGCTATCTTTGCTACTAGAGATGGAGTTTTTTCTTTGTCTGTTGATACTATCACAGGCTTGCATGTTTTTTCTATTTCATGTACAGCCCAGTCAAAACCAGCACCTTTTTTACTCACCATTTTTACTGGTTTTCCGTGAAAGTCAACGAAGGCTAGGCCTATCGTCTCACCAGGGTCTATTCCAACTATTATGATTATCCCTCCCAGTTAAATTATGAATCCACACATTAAATTCGTTATTCTTTGTTCTCAGTGTTAGTTATTGAAACTCCTATCAAAACGAATAAATACTGTGTTGACAAAAAAATCCACATGGATTTCAAGCCAAGAGTCAGTGAAGGACTGAAAGCCCTAGAGGACGATGCTGGTTCTAGTATATTTATCGGCAGGTCAAAGCAGATACATGAGAAATATAAGAGAGATGGAGCACTCCTTATGGGATTTCTATCAGAAGAGCAGGATTATGGGAAGTATGTTTACCTAGATGCTATTGCTCCTCATGTTGTATTCATAGTTGGTGCCAGAGGATCTGGGAAAAGCTATTCGCTGGGTGTTATTGCGGAAGAGCTAGTAAACAAAAATCCAAATGTTGCTAGCATAATCATTGATCCTATTGGGATATACTGGTCGATGAAATACCCAAATCAGGATGAAAAGGAAGTGGATGAGTTAATAAGGCTTGGTCTTATGCCAAAAGGAGTAGACAAGGTGACTGTTTTTATTCCTCATGGTGTTAAACACAAGCTCTCAAAGGGGATGTACGATGCTACCTTTGCGTTAAGACCGGCAGACCTTACGGTAGATGATTGGTGTCTGACATTTGATATAGATAGGTTTTCACCCACTGGTCTGTTATTGGAAAAAGTTCTGACAAAAGTGAGGGAAGGATATAAAACAGTAGATGGGAAGAAGGTAATGCCTAAACAAGAGGTATACAGTATAAGTGATGTAATCGATTGTTTATCAAAAGATGAAGAGCTAAGTTCTGCTCGTAAGGGGTTCAAGGCAGACTCCAGAAGGGCGTTGATGTCTAGATTCGAAGCCGCCAAGTCGTGGGGTATATTCACAGATGAAGGCACACCCCTAATAGATATAGCTAGAGAGGGAGAAGTTAGTGTAATAGATGTTTCATTCCTCGATGAAAATGTTTCCAGCTTGGTCATTGGAATCCTTGCTAGGAAGCTCCTTCAGGCTAGGAAGTTAGCTGCCAGGAAAGTCTCTATGAAAAAGTTTACTAACTTGGAGGAGTTAGAGGCAGACATACCCCCTGTTTGGTTGTTTATAGACGAGGCACATACCTTGATGCCTAGTGGTGGAAAGAAGACACCAGCAACAGATGCACTAGTTGAGTATGTCAAGCAGGGTAGGAGGCCAGGCTGTAGTTTAGTGTTTGCTACTCAACAGCCAGGCGCGATTGACATTCACGTTCTTTCACAGCTTGACATTCTCCTGTGCCACAAACTTGTTTTTGATGATGATGTGAAGGCCGTTATGAAGAGGATTCCGACGCAGGTCCCAAAGGAATATAGGGATCCAAAATTCATAAAAACGATCCCCATTGGACACTGTCTTGTTGGTGATAGGAGCGATGTTACGTCTAGAGCATTTGTTATGAAAGTTAGACCTAGGTTTAGCCAGCATGAGGGAAGGGAGACTAGGAGTGTTGATACTGAAGAAGCTATGTCTGATGAACAGGTCATTGACACATTGGTTAAGATGGTAAAAAAATATGTTTCAGATAGAAGGAGAATACATGAGAGTACGCTAAAGCAAATAGTGTCTACTGTCAATAGGAGGTATAAAACTAAAATAGACCCAGCGACAATAGAGTCTAAGCTACTTGAAGATGGGTATGTATCAGAGAATGGGTACATAGCTGCCGAGAGAGATATTGACGAAATTAATGAGGAACCAAAGGTAGATAAGTTAAATAAAATATTAGCTTTTAAGCCGATAGTAACTGAAGAAAATGCAAGGGGATTGGTTGAGACAATTAGGAAAAGGAAGTTTTTAGGGATATTTGGGAAAGCGGAATCAGTGTCTGGTGTTGAATTAGAGTACTGGCCTGTATACAAGGTTAGCTATAAATTATTCAAGGCTGGAGGATACAAGTCAAGTGTTTGTTACATAGACGGCATAACAGGTGAATTGTTTTTTATGCACGCTGGGAGATTAGCCAGGACTACTGGTCTATCTTCGTTTGCTGAAATGAGCAAAAACCAGAGGAGGCTGCTGATCGCTTTGAAGAAAGGTAAGAAAGCATCGGCAAAAGCTCTAGCTGCAGTGATAGGTGTAACTGATACTACTGCTAGGACAGCAGCAGATGAATTAGTAGAAAAAGGCATTCTCAAATACGAAAAGTCTGGTAAGGCAAAATATTACTATTTAGTTAAAAATTTCAACTTGCCGACCAGCATAGATACATTGCCATTTACTGGTGTTGAAAATTATCTAGTAATAACAGAATTGGATAGTGCTAAAGTGAGAAAACCAATTATAGCAAGGCAGTACGTAGAGGATATACCTGGGATATATGGTGAAATAAAAATAGATGATGTGATGGTGATGTACTATCCTGTTTACAAGTTTAGGCTTTCTTTGAATGGGAAAGAAAGAGCAATAATCGTAAATGGGATGACTGGAAGAATAGAAGAAGCAAAAAATAGTTTAATAAATTAAGTGTTTTGAGTCAGTGTTTGGACACGTCCCAAATTGAGACCCACCCGTTTCTTTCTCCGTCTATCTTTTTCTTAGTTGCTTTATTGTTTCCACTTTTAGTCCAGTCTCTTATCTTGACTTCAAATGTTCTTCCATTGTGAGTTATTTTGACTAATCCATCTTCGAGTTCTTCTATGTAGACTTCTGCTGCTAGACCGTCCCTTACCAACATGTAATCTTCCATATAAGCCCAACCATATTTTTCCATGCTAGACAGTTTAGCAGAAGCAACTAGTTTTTGACCAAAATTCCCGAGTCCCATGCGTTTAATAATGAAAAACTGATTTTTAAATATTTCCTATTTGTCGGCTTTGTAGAAATCCTCTGGAGTTT
>WAMD01000018.1 GCA_015522495.1 Nanobdellati archaeon | reverse complement strand
GTGGGAGGTTAGTGTGAATAGAAGTGCAAAGGTTTTGTTTTATGGATATGCTAAAGATAGTTATGGTAAAGTTGTTTACAAAATTACTCATGACCAGAGTAATTGGTATTATCCTGCTAGGATACCATTTAGTTTCTTTACAGGAGCAGGTTCGTCAAATCCATACCTTAAGATATGTATGAGAAACTATGATAGTAGCTCATCTGGAATTAAGTACAGTTCAACTACATATTATAGAGTATATCCAAACAGAAGCTAGCATCCCACTCATGCAGGTCAAGACCTACACACTGGAACTCCCTGAGACTAGGGAGCTGGACATCCTAGACCTAACTGGCTACCTGGAGGAAAAGCTGGTAGAGTCGAAGCTAGAGGAAGGCCTAGTCCTGGTTTTCGTCCCTGGTTCGACTGGGGCAGTGACTACAATGGAGTACGAGCCAGGATTAAAGAAGGACATACCCCTTGCATTGGAGAGGCTTTTTCCAAAGGGCATGAGATACCACCATGAAGACACCTGGCACGATGGAAATGGTCACTCACATGTAAGGGCCAGCTTCCTGGGACCTAGTCTAACCATTCCATTCAAGGACGGCAAGCTATTACTAGGCACGTGGCAGCAGCCAGTCTTCATAGAGCTTGACAACAAGCCTAGGCATAGAAAATTAGTACTCCAGTTCACTGGGAAGTGAAAGAGGGTATGGAGATGGACGTAGAGTTTGAGATACAACAAGTGGATGGGAAATGGCAAGCAGTATGCAAGGAGTATCTAGTTATACTAGAATCTAGAGATTTTCATGACTTGATAGATGAAATAAGGATATGGGTAAAAAAGAGGTTCCCGGACAAGAACGTGAAGATAATTCTGAAGACTAGTGCTGGCGACAGCAGGTCAGAGATATATGTCCCTGGTCCAGCTAGGCCACTAGGGATAGACCCAAGTATGTTTAGAAAGTAGAAGTCTTAGGGGTTGGATTTACTTTATCAAAACAGCGTTTACAACACCGTCTTGGCCAGGCCTTGATGTTACTTTTGCTTTTCCTATTTCTGTTTCGATTATTGCGCCTTTTGTTATTATATTTCTTCTTGCGAAGTTCCTGTCTGCTGGGTTCTCAAGCACGCTAACTATCTTTACCTTTTTTATCTTCTTTGTCTCTGGGTCCAGTACATTTGCATCTCCAGCTGTCCTCAGGCCTGTTTTCATATTTCCACCCATAACCCTGTCTGATACTCTCTTTGTCTCTCCAGTAGTTATGGGAACGTATAATCTCCCAGTTAAGGCAAGTCTCTTCTTTCCACGTGTTTTCCTTTTTCCACCAGTTGATTTTCTTTTTGGTTTTCCTTGATAAACTGCCATTTAACCACCTTTAATGCTAGCTCTAAATTTTTGTTTGTAGGGGTATTTAAATATAACTAATTTATTTGTATTTTTCATAAACCATTTCATGTATACTGGGAAGCACAATGGATACCATTATTCATTTGGTCTTTTTAACGTCAAAAAACCAGTGAAAGATTATTTGTCTATTGATCCCAAAGCAGTCTATGGACCTATTCATGTTCTTTCTTCCATACTGACGGCAATAGACGCTATAAAATCAGGAGACGCAGTAGCAAGGGACGTCCAGATAGAGTTTTTAGTCAGGCTTACTGGGACAAGGCAGATATCAAAGGCGCTATCAGCTAGAAAGGAAAAAGGGAAAGTTCTGCTAGTCCATATAGGCAAAAAGAAATTGACTATCCCCAATGTTAATGAGTTGGAATTGAAGCATAGAAAAGGAGAGCTTGACGCAGTAGAGAGACGACTCCTAATATCCTAGGTGTAGTACACCTGTTCCTCTTCTTCAAATATCAGTACTTTTTCTATAGCATCTAGGAATTCATCCATGCTAACACTCTTTTTCCCTTTTCTGAGTGCGAACATTCCGGCTTCTGTGCATACTGCTTTTAGATCTGCACCAGTGGCACCTTCTGTAAGCCTTCCAAGTTCTTTTATGTTGACATTCTTGCTCAGTTTCATCTTCTTTGTGTGTATTCTTAGTATCTCTTCCCTGCCCTTTCTGTCTGGCATTGGTATCTCTATTAGCCTGTCGAATCTTCCAGGCCTTAGTATCGCGGGATCTAGTATATCCACCCTATTGGTGGCCCCGATTATCCTTATCATGTCATTTTCATTGAATCCGTCCATCTCAGCTAGGAGTTGCATCAACGTTCTATTTACCTCTCTGTCTCCCCCAGTTGTGTCGTCTAATCTCCTTGCAGCTATGGCGTCAATCTCATCTATGAATATTATTGCAGGTGCTTTGTCTCTTGCCATCTCAAATATCTGCCTAACGAGCTTCGCTCCCTCACCTATGTATTTCCTAACTAGCTCAGATCCTGTTACCTTTATGAATGAAGCATCACTTTCCTTTGCAACTGCCTTGGCTAGCAGGGTCTTACCACATCCGGGTGGGCCATACAACAAAACACCTTTTGGCGGGTCGATACCAAGTTCCTTAAATCTCTCCGGCCTCTTGAATGGGAGTTCTACAACCTCTCTAAGATCATTTAACTGATCAGACAACCCTCCAATATCCGAAAAACTCACATTTGGTCTCTCAATTATCTCCGTCGCTTTCACGGATCTACTTCTTTCAATTGGCAGAACCTTTATTATTGCCAGGTTTTGCTGGTTCATTGCTACTCTGTCTCCTGGCTTGACATTTAATATTGAGTTAACAAGGAATTGACCACCGTTGCTTGTCTTTATTATTGTCTTTCCGTCTTCCAGGATTTCTTCAACACTCCCAACAACTAGTGGTTCTTTCTTTAGCTTTTTGACCTCGTCCTCTAAGTGTCTTATTTGCTTCATTAACTCGTAGTTTGTCATCTCGAGTTTTCTATTTTCTGTCTCTAACTTCCTGATTTCTCTCTCTAACTCAGATATAGGTCTGATTGCGTCGATTTCTGCCATGGTCTATTTTTATGTCAGCTTCCTTTTAAAAGCTTATCCTGAATTTACTTCCACCCCATAACTTCTCTAATCCGCGCTAATTCTACCTTTGGAATCTCAAGAGTTAGTTTTTTTCCACATCTTCCTGGACCTATAGGTGTGTTGTTGTAACTCACGACTATCCACCCCATACTTGCTCTGCAAGGGATGCTTTCTCCATTAACGAGCGTTTTTAGTTCGTCTATACTCACCTCGAGCCTAGGTATACCCTTCACTAACCTAGATAAGAATGTGGTTGGCTTTCCATTTGTTCTTACAGCTAATATCCCGATCGTATCCCCGTCTTTCCATGGTATCCTTTCTAGATCCTTAGAATATATCCTGTACCCTTTTTTTGTTTTCATGATCCCGTATTTCCCTTCGAGCGCAAACTCGTTTAGAACATCCATTTAAATCCTCTCAAGCTTGGCCACAAAAAATCCTTCTCCCTGCCATGGCCATATCCTCACAACCTTTTTACTGCACTCGTATCCGCCCAATCCGTGATCGTGATCCATCATCAACTTTACTCCCACCAGCTTTACCGGGAGATTTTCAAGCGCCCAGTCTATTACGGCTTCGTTCTCTCCTGGTCTGAACGTACACGTTGAGTAAACAATCTTCCCCCCGATTTTAGTCAGCCTGACAGCAGATGACAGGAGTTGCCTTTGCAGGCTAGAGAATTTATCCTCTGGTGACCATGTCCTTGATGTCCTCAACCTTGCAATGCTGGATTCACTTGAACACGGCACATCGGCCAGGGCTTTATCAAATATCTCCCTTCCAGACATCTGCCTTCCGTCGCTTTTCCTTACTATTGTATTCAGTGCTCCAAATCTCTTTAGATTGTTGTATAATATGGATATTCTACCTATGCTCACATCGTTTGCCAGTATTCCACCTTGGTTTTTCATGAGCTGTACTAGGTGTGTAGTCTTTGAACCAGGTGAGGCTGCGATGTCCAGGACTAGCTCTCCAGGTCTAGGGTCTAGGACATACCCAGGCACCATGGAGCTGTCGCTTTGCACGTAGTAGTATCCAGCTATGTGTTCGAGAGTTGCGCCTGGTGAGTCAGTTTCCACGTAGAACGCGTAGTCTAGCCAGTCGAACTTATCCAGTTTCCACCCATACGAATGCAATCTTTCCTCTATCCAACTGGGGCTGGTCTTTAGTGTGTTTGCTCGTATACTAGCTTTCCTAGGCTGGACTAGGGCCTGGAAGAACTTATCAGCTTTGCTTCCGAGTAAACTAGTGTACATTTCAACAAATTTACCTGGGAGTTCTTCGTACACTGTCTTCCCCTCACTCATCTTCCCATTCCTTTGTCAGTATTCTTTTAATTTCTTTCGCCTTCTTACCGCCTAGGTTTTCTACTAACTTCAATTCCTTCTCCCCAGCTGTGAAGACGTTTTCCACTGTCCTGAACCTAGACAATAGTTTCCTGGCTAGCTCTGGGCCTACACCCGGGAGGCTTTCAACTATGTATTGTTGGTATTCCTTGTCAGTAGTGGGCTTTTTCTCCCCTCTAAGCCTAGCTAGCTTTCCAGACTTAGCTTCCCTTTTTGCTATCGCAGTTATCAATTCAGCTGTTTCCACATAGTCTTTGGTGAATAGTATAGGGATTCCATAGTCTGTTGCAAGGCTTATTAGTGCTCCCCTTATTGCATTGGGGTGGACCTTTCTTGAAGAAAAGTCGTTTCCTTCCACGATTACAACCGGCCTAGAGAAGTTTTTTATTAATTCTCCAGCTTGTTGGAATAACCTTCCATCTATTATTGAATTCACAAAATCGCTATCACTCTTTCTTTCTATAGCAATTCTATCGCTTACAAGATAGTCTCCCACAGGTAATTGAATGACTTTTACAGTCATTCCAAGTTCCTTAAGTTTCTCGACCACTCCTGATTTTTCTTCTCTATAATCAGCAAAAACCACAGGCTTTTCAGGTTTCCCAGCGACAACAAATTCCCCCAAGGTCTTTTGTATCCTAGCGTCCACACCAGACAGTTCTCTTAATGTGTTTTTCATCATTTTTTCCTTGTGCTTACTCACCCAGAAGAACGCCTCGTCCCTAGTTCCTTTAGTTATCAGGTATACTACTTTTCCAAAGTTTTTTCTCCCAGTCCTCCCAGCTCGTTGGATCTTTCTGACTTCACTTGGAATTGGTTCGTAGAACACCACCAGGTCAACACTTGGAAGGTCTATACCCTCCTCTCCAACAGATGTGGCAACAAATACCTCAAATTCACCCAGTTTGAACCTCTCTATTAAATCCTTTTGTTCGCTTTGCTTTAAGCCTTTATCCCCTTCCCTGCTAGCCTGGCCAACAAATCTAACAGCCTTTATCCCTTCAGAGTTTAGCTTTTCTTCTATGAGGCTGGCGGTTGTTCTATAATGAGTGAAAACTATTGCTTTCTTTTTTTCTTTCTTTAATATCTCCACTAGCTTTTTTAGCTTTGGATGTTCTTTGCCAATGTTCTTTTCAGCCAGGATCTCTGCCTTAAAAAATGACTGGTTCGAGAGTAATAACTTTGCCCCTCTTGACTTATCCCTCCTTATCTTCTCAAGGTAATCTCTAAACTGTCTCACCCCCTGTGTCTCCAATAGCTCTATCGCGTGGTTCCATTTTATTAGGGCTGACACTATGGGGATGAGCCTATAGAATGATGGATTCTTTTCAGCCTTCTTTATCAGCTTCCTTTGTGTCTCAAGTAGCTCTGCCTTTGTCCTGGCACGTATACCAGCTTCTCTCAGTTTGGACATTAAATCAGATTCTATATCTTTGGTAATGCGAAGCAGTTCTTTTAAATCTTCTGGGAATTCCACGTATACCCATTCTTCTTCCTTTCCAGGTATGTACCTCTTTACATCCTCATCTTTCTCTGTTTTTACCTCAACGTTCTTTATGTACAGGTTTTGCATTATCTCCTGGATCTTTTCCCTGGTTCCCCCTGGGCTGGCTGTCAGGCCAACTATCAGACCGTCTGGTCTCACCCTTGTAAACCTCTCTGCTATGAATACATACGCGTAGTCACCCACTGCTCTGTGGGCCTCATCAAATACAATCAGACAGAACTTTTTCAAGTCGATTTCTCCCTTGAAAAGCATGGACTCAATCGTCTGGGGAGTAGCAAACAGCACTTTTGAAGTTTCAACTATCTCCCTTCTGTTCCTGACCTCTCCTGTGAGCACCCCCAGTTCTTCAATCCTTGTCAGCGATTTGAACACGTCGTGGTGCTGGTTGACCAATGGCTTAGTTGGGGCCAGGATCATTGCTTTGCACTTCTCGTTGTCTTCCAGCACGGCTATGGCTATTAATACTTCTATTATTGTCTTACCTAGCCCAGTTGGGAGAACAACTAGTGTATTCCCGTTTTCTAGTATTCTTTGGGCTATAATATCCTGGTACTCCCTGTATTCTATTTTATTTTCCTTTAATAGTGCATGCTTGAAAAACATCAGTAGTTTTATAGATAAGCTAGTTTTATTTGTTTAGTTTTTAAAACCTTTTAAACACGGAATGTAAAAGATTACTGGGGTGTTGTTATGGCTGAAATATCTAAGGCTGCTGTTGAAAGGTTGATAAGGAAGGCCGGAGCCAAAAGGGTTTCAAAGGATGCGGTTGAGGCGTTAATAGATGTGCTAGAGGATATAGCTCTTGACATATCTGCACAGGCAGTCAGGCTAGCCATCCATGCGAAGAGAAAGACAGTTACCGCAGAAGACATAAAGATGGCTTCTAGGCTCTAATAGCTTTAGTTTACCTTTTTATTGATAAAGTTAATAATCTAGGTATGC
>WAMD01000017.1 GCA_015522495.1 Nanobdellati archaeon | reverse complement strand
GCCATAGCAGCGTAAAAAAAAAGAGTGTGAATCCAACAGATTCACCTCCGAGTGAAAGCGTAAGGAGGAGATAAGAATGGGGTTATATAAGAAAAAACCAAAGATGAGGGAGTATATCTCAAGGAAGATAGGTAAAAAACCTGGGAGGATTTGGAAGGACTTGGCTGAAAGGATTGTTAAACCAAGACAAAATCTTGCCGAAGTGAACATTGGAAAACTGAATTCACTTACAAAAAAGGGGGATACAGTAATAATCCCTGGAAAAGTCCTCGGAAATGGCACTATTGACCATGCAGTAATCGTTGGTGCAATTTCATTTTCATCCGCAGCTAAAGCAAAGATAGAAAAAATTGGTGGTAAGTGTTTAACGCTGATAGAACTGGCAGAGAAAACACCTAATGGAAAGGGGATTAAGATAATCAGGTGATGCTTATGATAGTTATAGATGCTGAAGGTGCTATCTTAGGAAGGCTCGCAACAAAAGCTGCAAAGGCGTTAATAAATGGGGAAAAGGTAGTAATAATAAACGCTGAACAGGCAATAATATCTGGAAATAGAAATTACATATTCAGAAAGTACAAACAACGCGTCGACAGGGCAGACATAGCAAACCCAAAAAAAGGACCAAAATTCCCTAGAAGGCCTGACCTATTAGTAAAGAGAACAATAAGAGGAATGCTCCCAAAAACAAGCAGAGGGAAGGATGCAATAAAGAGCTTGAGGGTGTTCATGGGTGTAGACAGCAAATATGCTGAGAAAGCTGAAAAAATAGAAGGGAGTATAATGCACGGAGAGTACATGACTATTAAAGAGTTATCAAAAATGCTCGGATGGAAAGGGTGATGATATATGGTAAAAAAATCAACAAAGAAACCAACAAAGAAATCCCAAAGAGGAAAAAAGGAAAAGATTGTACTTACTAAAGGGAAGAAAAAATCATCTGTAGCAAGAGCTAGAATAAAATTGGTTAAAGGTACAGGAGAGTACAGAATCAATAAAAAACTGGTTGATTTGATAGAACCAGAAATCGCAAAGAGAGAAATGTTAATACCTGTGTGGATAGCTGCAGATATCTTAGGGGAAAACTTCCTCAAGAATTTAGATATCGATGTAAACGTGAGGGGAGGCGGCTTCATGGGCCAAGCCGAGGCTGTAAAAACAGCTGTTGCCAAGGGGATAGTAAAAATTGTAGATAAGGAAGAACTGAAGAATGCATATATAGAGTACGATAGAGCATTACTCGTAGATGACATAAGAAGAAAAGAACCAAAGAAGTTTATGAGGAAAGGGGCTAGGGCTAGGTTCCAGAAGTCATTTAGGTGATATTGTAGAGGTGATAGAATGAAATTTCCTGTAAGGTGTTTCACCTGTGGTAAAATCATTGGAAAGGACTGGGATAAATTCCTAGATGAAGTGGAAAAAGGGAAAAATCCAGAGAAAGTTCTAGATCAATTGGGTTATCACAGATACTGCTGCAGGAGAATGTTCCTCAGCCATGTAGAACTGATGCCAATAGCATCAAGATACAGGAGGGTTTAGTGGGGCCGTAGGGTAGCCAGGCCATCCTTCCGGCTTGGGGTGCCGGTAACCCGAGTTCGAAAAGTTTCGGAAGTCTCGGCGGCCCCACTCTTTTAAGAGGTGATAAGATTGGTTGAGAAAAAAAGAAGAACACAAAAAAGAAAACCTAGAACAAAAACTAAGACAAGACCTAGGATGAGGAGAATAAAAGATGAAAAAGTTACTGACAAACAAACGGATAATCTACTTGTTCCGCTTGAGGACTACCTAAAAGCAGGAATTCATATCGGTTCTCAGTTCAAAAGTGGGCACATGAGACCGTACATATACAAAACTAGGCAAGACGGGCTTCATATACTCGATGTAAAGACAATTGATGAAAGAATAAGAATAGTTGCAGACTTCTTATCTAAATACGAACCTAACAAGATACTAGTAGTTGCATCTAGAGTATATGCAAGAAGGCCAGCAAAAAAATTCGCTGAACTAATAGGTGCAAAATCAGTAGTGAAGAGATTTATACCTGGAACTTTGACGAACCCAAACAATCCCAATTTTGTTGAGGTAGATGTTGTATTTGTTGGAGATCCAGCAATAGACAAACAAGCATTGGTAGAGGCCAGGAAGGCAATGATCCCAGTTGTGGCTTTATGTGATACAAACAACAACCTAAAAGATGTCGACCTAATAATACCAGCAAACAACAAGGGGAAAAAGAGCCTAGCACTTATTTACTGGATACTGGCTAGAGAGATACTCCTCAAAAGAGGCGCGATAAAAAAGAAAGGAGATTTTAAAGTAGACCTATCGGAGTTCGAAACGGTGACTCAAAGATGAGAGAACCTATAGTCGCAGGTCAGTTTTACCCTAGTAAGAAGGATGAGTTGATATCATTACTAGATGAACTCCACTCCCAAAATGAAGATACAAACATGACGGCCATTGCAGGAGTTAGCCCTCACGCTGGATATGTATACTCTGGAAAAACAGCAATGAAAACATTTAGGGTAATAAAAAACACTAAACCAAAAACCATTGCAATAATTGGCCCTGATCACGTGGGTATTGCATCATATAAAAATGAGATTGCAGTGTATCCAAATGGATCATGGGAGACTCCAATGGGAGAGGTGAAGGTAAACGAAGAATTGGCAGAGAAGATAATAAAAAAAGTAAACCTAGCGGTTGCAGATCCAGATGCTCATTCAATGGAACACTCCATAGAAGTTCAATTACCAATGGCTAAGTATTACCTGGATAACTTTGATATAATCCCTATAATGATGGGTGACCAGAGCATGAGCACCTCAATAGAACTTGGTAAGGCACTCGCAGACATACTCCCCAATGATGTATTTGTCCTTGCTTCAAGTGACTTCAGTCATTATGTACCTGTAGAAGAAGCAGAGAAGAACGACAATTACGCAATAGATGCTATAAAAAGGCTGGATGTTAAAGAATTTTATAGAAGGATAAGAACTAGAAGGGTAACAGCATGTGGATATGGAGCTATAGCCGCAGCAACAGTCTATGCATCTGAGAGGGGTGCCAGTGAAGGCATCCTACTAGACTACTCAACATCAAGTGATATTACCGGAGAACCCACATGTGTCGGATACGCATCCATAATATTCAGATAAAAGTTAAAGCCCCGTGGTGTAGAGGCCAAGCATGCGAGGCTCTGGACCTCGCGACGGCGGTTCGAATCCGCCCGGGGCTATCTGGAGACCTTGTGTCTCCATTCCGGCGGATTCCTGTTTTCCGGGGCTTTTTTAAAAGGCCCTTCGGATCCGCGGGGCTATCGATGAGCCGATGAAATTGGAGGTGAGAAAATGGAAATACCCGAAGAACTTGTTAAAGATGTATACAAAGCTGTGGAAGCTGCAGCTAAAACAGGAAAGGTAAAACGAGGTGTAAACGAAACTACGAAAGCTGTTGAAAGAGACAAAGCAAAACTAGTAGTTGTTGCAGACGATGTTTCCCCAAAAGAAATTATTATGCACCTACCTATACTATGTGAAGAAAAAGGAGTTGTATACGTTAACGTACCATCCAGAGATGAGTTAGGAAAAGCGTCTGGGATAAAGGTTCCGACATCATCTATTGCAATAATAGATGAAGGGGATGGAAAAGAGATAATAGCAAGTATAATAGCTAAGATAAATGAATTGAAAAAATGAGGTGTAAAACATGGTATTAACTGAAGGTGTACCTGCAGAAGTGATGGAAATACTCGGGAGGACTGGAGTATACGGAGAAATTCATCAAGTAATGTGCAAGATATTAGACGGCCCGGATAAAGGGAGGGTTTTAAGAAGGAATGTCAAAGGGCCCGTTAAGGTAAGCGACATAATAATATTACTAGATACAAAGACAGAAGCTAAACCAATAAGAGCAAGGTGATTGTATGAAATGCAGTTTCTGCGGTAAGGAGATAGCTCCTGGAAGAGCAAGGATAGTCGTCAAAGATGATGGTAACTTCTTGACTTTTTGCTCCTCAAAGTGTGAAAGGAATATGTTGGGAGTAAAGAGAAGCCCACAAAAGGTAAAGTGGACAGAGAATTATCATGAAGAGAAGAAGATAAAGTTGTATGGGAAGGAAAAGAAGGCTAAGAAGAAGGAAATAGTAGAGGAAAAGAAGGCTAAGAAGAAAAAACTAAGTAAAAAAGAGAGGAGAGAGATAAGAAAGAGAAGGAAGGAAGAGAAAAAGATCAAAAAGAAGAGTGGTGAACATGGAAAGGACGTTCGTAATGATAAAACCTGATGCCATTCAAAGGAACCTTGTAGGTGAAGTGATATCTAGGTTTGAGAAGAAAGGTCTGAAGTTAATAGCAATGAAAATGATACAACTGGACGACAACATACTAAACGAACACTACAAGCACCATGTAGGTAAACCATTTTTCCCCGAGCTTGTAAAATTTATGAAGTCTGGTCCAGTAATTGCTAGTGTCTGGGAAGGTAAAGATGCAACAACTGTAGTCAGGAAGTTAGTAGGGAGCACGAATGGAAGAAATGCAGAATCAGGTAGTATCAGGGGCGATTACTCCATGAGCGTATCAAAGAATATTATTCATGCCTCAGACAGCCCTGAAACTGCCGAAGAGGAAATCTCCAGATTTTTTAGAAGTGAGGAAATAATCGATTGGAAAAGAGAATTGGATAGTTACATATACAACAAAGAGGAAATATGATGAGTAAGTGAACCTCGGGAAACTGAGGGGATGATATGATAAGACAACCAATAATAACCGTTTTGGGTCATGTAGACCATGGAAAAACAACATTGCTAGATTATATACGGGGAACAGCAATTGCAGAAAGGGAAGCTGGTAAGATAACTCAGCACATAGGCGCTACTGAGATACCAAAACATGTTGTGGAAAAGATTTGTGGAAAAAAATTGGATAAACTCGGGATAAAACTGACAATACCTGGGCTTCTATTTATTGATACTCCAGGCCATGAAGCATTTACCAACCTCAGAAAGAGAGGTGGAAGCATAGCAGACATGGCTATACTTGTGGTAGACATAAACCAAGGTTTTCAACCACAAACCCTAGAGGCAATAGACATACTAAAAACATACAAGGTGCCGTTTATAGTAGCTGCAAACAAAGTGGATCTTATTAACGGATGGTCTCCAGTTAATGATGCATTCTTCCTAGAGAGTCTAGAGAAACAAGATGAAAATACTAGGTTGCTTGCAGAAAATAAAATATATGAGCTTGTTGGTAAGTTGTATGAATTAGGATTTAACTCCGAGAGGTTTGATAGGGTAACAGACTTTACAAAACAAGTTCTCATAATACCCACATCTGGGAAAACAGGAGAGGGGGTACCAGACCTACTATTATACGTTGCTGGGTTATCCCAGAAGTTCATGGAGGGCAAATTAAACATAGATATAGAAAAACCAGGTAGAGGTTCCATACTAGAGGTAAAAGAGGTACAAGGACTTGGAACAACGGTTGATGTTATATTATATGAAGGAAAACTGAAATCTGGTGATAACATTGTTCTCTCTGGGGTTGATAAACCAATACGAACTAAAATAAGAGCATTACTAAGCCCAAAGCCCCTTCAAGAGATAAGAGATCCAAAACAGAGATTCAATTCAATAAAGGAAGTACACGCAGCTTGTGGTATAAAAATTGCTGCACCCGGTCTAGATAAAGCGATACCTGGAGGTAGTATTATAGCTGTTAGGAACAACCTAGAGGAAGTTATGAAGGAGATAGAAGAGGAAATGAAAGAAATACAATTCGAAAAAGAAATCGATGGTGTGGTTGTCAAGGCAGATACGCTGGGAAGTTTAGAGGCGCTGGTAAAGTTGCTCGAGACAGAAAAAGTCCCTGTAAAGTTTGGGAGCATTGGTAAAGTATCCAAAAAAGACATCATAAAAGCATTCGCTGTAAAGCAGAAAAACAAGTATCTTGGTGTTGTATTTGCGTTCAACACATCCGTTATGGAAGATGCCGCCGAAGAAGCTGTTAGATTAGATATTCCCATATTCGAAAGCAATGTGATATACACCCTCCTAGAATCGTACACTGGATGGAAAGAATCGGAAAAAGAGAAGGAAAAGGAAAATTTACTCTCGTCAAATATATACCCTTGTAAACTAAAAATACTACCTGGTTACATCTTCAGAAAATCTAAACCTGCAGTATGTGGTATTGAGATAAACCAAGGAACACTAAGACCTGGAGCAAGGCTAGTCAACAAGTCCGGGGAGATAATTGGTAAAGTTAAAGAAATTCAAGATAACGGAAAGAACATAAAAGAAGCAACGCCCGGTATGCAAGTAGCAGTTAGCATAGAAGGTGGGAGTATTGGCAAAAATATTGACGAGGGTGATGAGTTGTATACGTTCATACCCATAAATAGAATAAGAGAGCTATTAGCATTATTTGAAAAGAATAATATGGATGTAGAAATGGAACTATTAAAAGAGATAAAACAAATAGAAAAAAAGATTAAGGAGTGGTGAAGATGAAATTGATTGTTTCAGACCCAGAAACTGGAAAGAGTTACCAGAAAGAGCTTGATAAAAACCAAGTAAAGGTTTTGTACAACCTAAAAATAGGAGACAGAGTAAAAGGAGACCAAATAGGTCTAGTGGGATATGAACTAGTGATAACTGGAGGTTCAGACAATAATGGATTTCCGATGAGATCAGATTTACATGGGACTTCGAGAAAGAGAATACTTCTATCAAAAGGACCAGGGTTTCATCCAAAAAGGAAAGGAGAAAGAAAGAGAAAAACAGTTAGGGGAAACACAGTTGCAGAAGACATAGCACAGTTGAATGTTAAGGTGGTAAAGGCAGGAAACGAAAAACTGGACAAATTGCTGGGAAAGGAAAAAGAGGAGAAGAAGGAAAAGAAGGAGTGAGTGAATGCAGTATAAAACAAAACAAGCACAGGTCAATATAGGCTTAGTTGGTCATGTGGACCATGGGAAGACAACAATAACTTATGCACTAACTGGAAAATGGACTGACACGCACAGTGAAGAGTTGAAAAGGGGTATAACTATAAAACTAGGATATGCAGATGTAGAGATAAGAAAATGTAAAAAATGTGGAAAATTAACAGTTGAGAAAAAGTGCCCGTACTGTGGCGGAGATACAGAGGTAGAAAGAAAGGTTGCCTTAGTTGATGCTCCAGGACACGAAACGCTTGTCACTGTTATGCTTTCTGGAGCAGCATTGATGGATGGAGCTATACTAGTGATTGCAGCAAATGAAGAAGTCCCACAACCGCAAACGTATGAACACCTAATGGCTTTGGATATACTAAACATTGACAAGATTGTAATAGTCCAAAATAAAATAGACCTAGTGAGCAAGGAAGAAGCAATGAAAAACTACGAGCAGATAAAAAAGTTTGTTAAAGGGACTGTTGCAGAGAATGCCCCCATAATACCAATGGCAGCGAATCACAAGGTGAACCTGGATAAGTTAATAGAAACTATCGAGGATGCCATTCCTACACCTAAAAGGGATCTAAACAAGGATCCTCTAATGTATATAGTTAGAAGCTTTGACGTGAACAAACCTGGATCCTCAATAGATAACCTGATTGGTGGGGTCGTTGGGGGGTCAATAATACAGGGAAAACTGAAGATAAATGATAAAGTTGAATTAAGACCTGGTATCTACTTAGACAAAAGGTGGATCCCAGTTAAGACAGAAATAAAAGAACTAAGTGCAGGGAAAGAGAGATTGAAAGAAGCGCTCCCTGGAGGGCTAATAGCTGTTGCGACAGATTTAGATCCAGCATTTACAAAGGACGACCAGATGATTGGTAACATACTTGGTAAGGTTGACAAACTGCCCCCAATCCTAAATGAAGTAAAACTTGAATTCAAATTATTCAAACGTATCGTAGGGACAGATAAGATTGAATCCTTCAAAAAGGGAGAGGTGATAGTACTAACTGTAGGAACCGCAGTTACAATAGGTAAAATAACAAAATTAAAACCATTAGTCGTGGAACTCAAGAGGCCAATATGTGGGGATAAAGGGTGGATAGCAGCCATAAGCAAAAAAATTGGGGGAAGATGGAGATTGGTCGGATATGGAAAAATACTTTAAAGTGGTGGTCGATACGAGCATAATACTGGAATCAATTAAACTTAAGATGAATCTAGTATCTGAGCTAGAGAGACTGGCTGGGCAAAAAGTACTAGCTGTAATCCCAAAACCTGTGATGACTGAGTTAAAGGAAAAAAAGAAAGGGGTTGGGTTGAAATTGTTAAATGCACTAAAGTATGAAGTAAAAAATACTGTGTCAAAAAAAGCAGATACTGCGTTAATAGAAGTTGCGAAGCAATTCAAAATCCCAGTAGCTACTGCCGACCAAGAAGTCAGGAAAATGGCGAGATCTATGTCAATACCTGTCATATATATAAGATCAATGAAAAAATTAGATGTTGATGGATTTATAGGGTGGTGATTATGTACAAAACTGTCAAATTAATAGATACAATAAGGGTACCCCCCAAAGATTTTGGAGAGCCGTTGAAGGAATCTACTCTGAATGTGTTGAGAGAGTCATACGAAGGTAGAATAGACAAAGACTTGGGTCTACTCCTCACAGTTACATCTGTTAAAAAGATAGGTGAAGGGAAGATAATTCCTGGTGATGGTGCAACGTATCATGATGTTGAATTTGAGGCTGTGGTATACAAACCAGTATTACATGAAGTAATAACTGGGAAAGTCTCTGAGATAACACAATTTGGGGCATTTGTCAAGATGGGTCCAATAGATGGTTTGGTGCACGTTTCTCAAGTTACAGATGACTTTATATCATTTAACGAAAAAACTGGAACTCTTGCGGGCAAAGAGACAAAGCGAGTGCTTAAGGAAGGTGACACAGTTAGAGCGAGAGTGGTTAGTGTTAGTTTGAAACCTATTATAACTGAAAGTAAAATAGGGCTCACAATGAGACAAGATGGACTTGGCAAATTAGAGTGGATAGAAGAAGACAAAAAGAAAAAAAGAAAAGGTAAAAAGAGTAAGGAAAAATCCAAGGGTGGTAAGAAATGACAACGTACAGGGCATGCAAATCATGCAAAAGAATTGTCGAAAAAGGAAGGAAGTGCCCGTACTGTGGTGGGGATCTAACCACGAACTGGAAGGGTACCATAGTCGTGATATCACCTGAGAATTCTGAAGTTGCAAAATTACTTAACATTACAACTCCTGGGAAGTACGCACTGAGGGTAGGGAAATGAAAAAACTTACAGGAAAACTAAGAGCAATGCTCAAAAAACCATTGGGGAGGATAATTGACCCAGAATACGCAAAGGAAGGTAGCGTGGTTATTGGGGATGAGTCAGCGTATAACATAATAACTACAGGTAAAAAGCCCATTTTGATAGCAATAGACGGGAAGATAAAAAGAAAACCTGCAGAGGAAACCGTGTTAGGTAAGCTAAAACAATACGGGAAATGGGTGATGAAGGTGGAAAACCCACCAGGCCATATAAGTGCTACTGCCGAGGAAGCAATGAGATTAATAATAAGGGATAAACATTTCCCAGCAAGAATAGAAGTAACTGGGGAAGAAGACCTCTTAGCGCTCCCAGCTATTTCAAATATGGATGAGGGTTCATATTTATATTATGGGCAACCAGACGAAGGACTAGTAGAGGTGTTCGTAGACAAAAAGATTAAAAGTAATGTTAACAAAATATTAGCCCTAATGGAGGAGATATAATGGAAATCGAGATAACAAAAGAAAAGGAAAACAGGCTATTACACAGGACAGAGATGGAAGGAACAATTAGATTTGAAAGAGAAACACCCTCAAGAGCAGACATAATAAAGTATATAGCTGCGAAAAAGAATGTTCCTGAGAATTTGGTAGTTGTGGCAAAGGTTAACCAAAAATTCGGAGCTAGAGATGGAAAGGTAGATATCCGAATATATGAGTCAGAAAGTATGATGAAGTCCATAGAGCCAGGGTACATGCTCAAGAGGCAAGCCAAGACGCCGAAAAAGGTAGAGGAACCGAAAGCCGAGGAGAAAAAAGGCGAGGAGAAAGCTAAAGCGACAAAAGAAGGAGGCGAGGAGAATGGCCAAGGGAAGTGAGACAGTGTCCAAATACTATAACATAGAAAACAAAAAAATAAAGTCAAAAAAGAGGACATGCCCAAAATGTGGGCCGGGCGTGTTTATGGCTGAACATAAAGATAGATGGCACTGTGGAAAGTGTGGTTATACTATAATGAAGAAAGGCGAGTGAAATGGCAAACTCAATAGAAGAGCTAAGGGAACTTGAGGTAAAATACGATAAGCTATTAGAGGATAAAAAGATTAAGCTTGAAAACAAAATCCAAATAGAAATAGAAAAGTCAAAAAAGAGAATTAACAATGAAAGAAACAAAAGTAAATTAAAAATAGAAAATGCAAAGAAGGAAGGAATAAAAGAAGCGAGTATAGAAGGCAAAAAAATAGAAAAAGAGTATAAAAACAAGATATCTAAACTAAGAATGAAATTTTCAAAGAAAAAAGACAAGCTGAAAACAAAAATTGTATCCAGCTTAATAAAGGATTGGTAACATGTTTTTACCTAAGACAATATTGCATACATCTATTGTAGCTCCCAACGACAAATTGCTGAATTTTATAAGTATTTTACAAAAGGAGAATATTTGTCAAATTGATGAATTAAGCGATTGGGACAAAAAAGTTGTTGATGATTACTCTGAAGTTTTCTCCTTGAAGGTTGATGCAGAAAAAATGCTTGAAGGATTACACGAATACAAACCAGCTCAAAAGCTGAACCCTTTGGATGTACTATTCCCTAAAACGAGAGTAAGAGAAGTCATAGTTGACAAAAGCATCAACGACATAATCTTAAATGCTAAAGATGAGATTGAAAAGCTCAAGGAAAAAACAAAGACAAACATAAAGGAACTTGAAAAGGAATTAGAAAATGAGCGTGAAAAGCTAAGAGATCTAAATATGTTCCCTGATAACTTGGATTTTTCTGTTTACAATGAGTCTGAGGTGATTGGCACAGCTACTGGTCTAATTTTAAAGAAAGCTATTAGTGATGTAAACAAATTACCTGGTGTAAAAGTTATTACTGATGTAGATAAAAGGATGTATTTCCTAGCTATATTCTTTGGGAAGAAAGACAAAAATGAAGTGATAAAGGAACTACATGAAATTGGTTTTGTCCCAATTAAACCACCAATGGCGTCCGGGAAACCAAGGTTAGTAAGAGAAGAAATAAACAAAAAGATAGATAAACTCACAATAGATATAAACAGGGAAGAGGAGAGGCTAACAAAAATATGGGAAAAGGAACATAGACCCCTTGAGGGGATAATAAGAGACCTAGAGATAGTAATGGAAAAACTCAAAGCAATAGGCAGCACGGAAACTGGATATGCCATATCTAAACTCAATGTGTGGCTGCCAGAGAGAAACTGGAAGAGGTTCACGCAACTAGCTAATAGGTATTTGAAGCCATATTATATAACATCCATTGAGAGAAAAGACGCTCCCACACTACTAAACAATCCACAGCCAATAAAAGCATTTGAGAGGATAACAGCTTTATATGGATATCCAAAATATGGACATATAGACCCAACCCCGATACTAGCATTTTCATTCGCCCTTTTTTTCGGGTTCATGCTTACAGATGCAGTGTACGGCATAGCCATGATGTTGATAGGGTTCCTAATCGCTCATGGGCTAGGGCGAACAAACCAGGGGATAAAGGATTTTGGGTATATAATATCTCTAAGTGGTTTATTTACAACAATGTTAGGTGCTTTGTTTGGGAGCTGGTTGGGTAGCCTATTAACAGACGCGTTCCACATACCATATTGGATAGATCCAATGAAACAAGCTACAATAGTCCTTCTCATAGCATTAGCTGTGGGTCTAACTCACATAACAGTAGGTTTACTACTCGGCTTAATAGAAAAAATAAAAAGAAAAGAGTATCTTGATGCAATGAGGCCCTCTGCTGTTATGTTAACCTTCATACTAGGCATGCTTTCCATAGTAATCGGCAAACTTATAGGGATTAACTTATTAATAGTAGGACTTGCCCTTATTGGATTGTCCGTCGTGTTAAACTTCATCGGAGCGTATTTACAAAGTGGTGCTATACTTGCTGGCTTGTCCATATTTGACTATACTGGATTCCTAGGTGACTGGTTCTCCTACGCTAGGTTAATGTCCCTTGCATTGGGAACTGGGGGTATAGCCCTAGCTGTTAACTTCATGGCAAAGTTAGCAGGTGATATGGTACCGTTAGTTGGATGGGTGGTAGCACTTACTATAGTAATATTTGGACATGCTTTCAACATGGGGATAAATTCACTGGGCGCATTCGTTCACTCATTAAGGCTTCACTTCCTTGAGTTCTTCTCAAAGTTCTACGAAGGAGGAGGAGAACCTTATTCCCCATTTAATGCTAAAAAAAGAATAACGGAGGTTTGATAAAATGGCTGAATGGCTAATACAAATAATAAACGGGCAAACCCTTGCACTATTAGGGGCAGTTGTTGCATTGGGAACAGCTGGTTTCGCAACTGTAATGGGTGTGTACGCTGCTGGAGTCTCTGGAGCAGGAGCAGTCTCAGAGAACAAAGAGAACTTCAAGAGTGCACTAGTGCTTCAAGCACTCCCACAGACGCAAACAATATACGGATTCATTATAGCCCTGCTAATCGCAATGGGTGCAGGACTTCTAGGCACAACAAAGGAAATCACTCTAGGGCAAGGCGGAGTGATGTTTGCAGCTGGATTAATTGTAGCTGCAACTAGTTTGTCAGCTATATTCCAGGGTAAGATAGCAGCTGCTGGAGTTGCAGCCAGTGCAAATAACAAGGATGCGTTTGTTCCTAGCATTGTGTTTGCAGGTCAGGCAGAAACACCAGCTATATTCGGTTTCGTAGTTGCTTTGATAGTGTTAGTCGTAGGTATTGGCGTGCTTGGGTAGGAGATCTGGATGAAACTAATTGGTAGTATATCTAGCCTGGAAAATGAAATAAAAAGGAAGTATAGAAGAGACGTAGAAAGACTAGAGAACGAAGCAGAAAAAAGAATAAAAAAAATAAGGAATGCGACAAAAGCCAAGCTGAAAGAGATTGACAACGAACAGAGGCCCATAATAAAACAAGCAAAAGAACTGGGTAAAAGAGCTCATCTAAACGAAATCAGGATGAAAATGAAACTTGAATATCAAAGAGAAAAAGAAAAACTCGTAAATCAGCTCATAACAGACGTGAAGAAAGACATGAAGAAGATCGCCCACTCAAAGGAATATCTAGAATACATAAAGCGACACATGGTAGATGAAAAAGATCTAGAGGTGTACGCTGATAGCAACTACTATCAAAAGTTGTTCAAGAAAAAGATACATGTAGTAAAGGGGATAACTGGAGTAAAACTAGTTGGAAAGGACATAACATATGACTTGACTTTAGAAAGTATAATGGAGGAAAAGCTGCCAAAGATTAAAACAGTGATAAGCAGGGAGCTCGTATGATAACAATTTTGCTTTCAATAGGATTTGTAGGGGCACTAGCAGCTTACGCTACTTATAGGGTTATGCCTGCATCAAAGTACCTATACGCCAATGCAAAAGCTAGCGCTAGAAGTAGTGCATTCCTAACCACAGATGAATTATCAAAGATGTGTGAAGCGACTAGCTTCAATTCTTTTCTCACGTACTTGAAGGAAACGGCGTACGCAGATTGCTGTAATGTGACAAATGCAAAAGAGCTACACATCCTGATGGAGAAGAAATTCCTTTCAGAATTACAAGATCTATCAAAAGATACACCATCTGAATTCAGGAGAGTTGCTGACGCTTATATTATGAGGTTTGAAGCCAAAATACTGAAATTACTCATAAAATCAAAAATGAAGGATATGGAGATCCCAGATTATGCAGTATATCCTATTGGAAGCTTGACTGCTTCAAGGATTGATGAGATGAAAAATGCTAGGACAATAGCTGATTTGGCTGTTGCAATTCAGAGAACTAATTTCTCCGGACTCTTTGCAAAGGCACTCCCAGAAAGCTGGGAAGAAGCCGAAGAGGAAATTGATAGATTTGTTGAAAGGACATTTTACTCAAGGGTAAAAGAGGCAAAGATACCCTTCGCCTCAAAGCTGATAGATGCATGGAGAGAAAAGGTAAAAGCTGAAGCTGCATTAACAGCAATAAGAGCGAGATTGAGAGGAATCAAAACTGAAAGAATAGAAGAATTGTTAAAATTCCTTGGATTTCCTGACCTGATTGAAATTGCAACATTACCAATAGGGGATATTGCAAAAATTAGAACCTTACCTTATAAGGAAGTATTTGAGAAGAACTGGAGTAAAATATTGGAGAAAAAAGAGTTTGGCAGAATAGAAATAGAAATAGACAAAGAATTTGAGGACAAGATAAAAAGGCTTGCATCCATATACCCTGATGGGCCGCTCCCTATATTTGAATATCTAACTAGAAAGAATAACGAAAGAAAAAGGATCCAGATAATAGGAAAGCTCATTGAGGTAGGGGTTCCCGCCAAGGAGATAAAGGAGTTGGTGGAATGATAATTTTGGGAAATGAAAGATTTGCAATATCCATGCTCCTAATGGGAATAAAAGATAGCTACATTATTAGAACAAAGGATGATGGGATTAAGATACTAAAAAAAATAGATAAAGAGGATATAGTGATTGCAAACGCAAGTATTGTAAATATGGTCCCAGGACTTGACGAACTTAATAATCTCGTAACAGTCCCAGATGATAGCAGAAACTTTGCAACTATTGATGACTTGAAACAATTAATAAAATCTGCTGTTGGTATTGAAATTCAAATATGAGGTGGTAAAATTGGCTAGTATATCCAAAATATCCGGACCCGTTGTTGTGGCGAAAAACATAAGGGGCGCGAAGATGTATGACGTAGTAAGAGTAGGTAAAGAAAAACTGATTGGTGAAGTAATACAACTAAAGGGAGACAAGGCCACTATACAAGTATACGAAGACACAACAGGGCTTAGACCTGGTGAGCCAGTTTACCCAACTGGGAAACCACTGAGCATACAGCTTGGTCCTGGACTGTTAAATAATATGTTTGATGGGATTGCAAGACCTCTAGAGTATATTGCAAACGAGTCGGGTGACTTCATAAGAAGAGGTATTGAAGTTCCAACACTGGATATGAAGAAAAAATGGGATTTTAAGCCAACCGTGAAGAAGGGAGAAAAGGTAAAAGCAGGGCAAATAGTGGGAAAAGTAAAAGAAACTGGAGTTATAGAACACAAAATTTTAGCACCATATGGAGTTGAAGGAAAGGTTGCTGAAGTAAACGATGGTAAAATGAAAGTAGGGGACACTGCTATTATACTAGAATCCAATAAGAGGAAAATCGGAATAAAATTATATCAAGAATGGCCTGTAAGAAGTGCCAGACCATACTTAGAAAAAATGTTCCCAAACATACCCTTAATAACAGGACAAAGAATACTTGACACATTTTTCCCTGTCGCGAAAGGGGGGACAGCTGCTATTCCTGGCCCATTTGGATCTGGAAAGACGATAACCCAGCACCAGCTGGCAAAATGGTCAGACGCTGATATAATAGTGTATATAGGTTGTGGGGAAAGAGGAAACGAGATGACAGAAGTTCTAGAGGAATTCCCAAGATTAAAAGATCCAAAGACAGGCAAACCCCTCATGGAAAGAACAAGTTTAATAGCCAATACCTCAAACATGCCTGTGGCTGCTAGAGAAGCTAGCGTTTACACTGGAATCACGATAGCTGAATACTATAGAGATCAAGGTTATGACGTGGCCTTAATGGCTGACTCAACATCTAGGTGGGCAGAGGCTATGAGAGAAATATCATCAAGGCTTGAGGAAATGCCTGGCGAAGAAGGATATCCAGCCTACCTAGCATCAAAGCTAGCTGCATTTTACGAAAGGGCTGGGAGAGTAAAAGCACTAAGTGAAAAAGAAGGGTCTGTAAGTGTGATTGGTGCGGTTTCTCCACCAGGTGGTGACTTCTCCGAACCAGTAACTCAGAACACATTGAGGATAACTAAAGTTTTCTGGGCACTAGACTCTTCCCTAGCTTACAGGAGGCACTTCCCTGCAATCAATTGGTTAACTTCATACAGCTTGTATGAAACATATTTAATAGATTATTTCAAAAAAGTTGCATCAGAATTCCCGGAGCTTAAAAGGAGAGCTATGGAGATACTTCAGAAAGAAGCTGAGCTTAGAGAGATAGTCCAATTGGTTGGACCGGATGCACTTCCCGAAGATGAAAAGTTGATCCTTGAGACTGCCAAAGCAATAAGGGAAGATTACTTGCAGCAGAATGCATTCCACGATGTTGACTCTTACTGTGGACTAGACAAACAGTATCAAATGTTAAAGACAATATTGCACTTCCATGAGGAGGCAGGAAAAGCTCTGAAAAGGGGTATAAAAGTAAACAAGATTGCCAGAATGCCTGTGATGGAAAGAATTGCCAGAATGAAATATGATGCTAATCTAGTAAAGAATGCAGAGAATATTAGAAAGGAAATAGATAAACAATTGTCCAAGCTCAGCGAGGTGGTCTAGATGATAACAGAATTTAAATCAATAAGAGAAGTAGCAGGCCCTCTAATGGTTGTTGAGGGGGTTGAGAGAGCGGCCTATGGAGAGCTCGTAAATGTAATAATATCAAGTGGAGAAGAAAGAATGGGACAAGTGCTGGAGACAGGGGAAGGATACGCTGTAGTCCAAGTGTTCGAAGGAACACAGGGGATAGATACAAAATCAACAAGTGTCAGGTTTACGGGTGAAACAGTTAGAATAGGAGTATCATCCGACATGTTAGGAAGGGTACTCAACGGGAGGGGAACACCCATAGACAGCGGCCCGGAAATAATACCTGATGAAAAGTTGGATATAAACGGAGAAGCTATAAACCCCTCAAGAAGAGACATGCCACTTGACTTCATACAAACAGGTATATCAACAATTGATTTAATGAATACTTTGGTTAGAGGGCAAAAACTGCCTATATTCTCAGGTTCTGGCCTCCCCCACAACGCAATGGCTGCACAAGTAGCCAGACAAGCCAAGGTGAGGAAAACAGAGGAATCCTTCGCAGTTGTTTTCGCGGCTATGGGTATCACGCACGAGGAAGCAATGTTTTTCAAAAAAGAGTTCGAGAGGACTGGGGCAATAGACAATGTAGTCATGTTGTTAAACCTTGCAAATGATCCAGCAATAGAGAGGATAATCACACCTAGAATGGCATTGACAACAGCGGAGTACCTTGCGTACGAGCACGACATGCATGTCCTTGTAATGCTAACTGACATGACAAACTACTGTGAAGCTCTCAGAGAAATAGCAGCTGCCAGAGAAGAAGTCCCTGGAAGGAGAGGGTATCCTGGATACATGTATACAGACCTAGCCACGCTATACGAAAGAGCTGGGAGGATAAAAGGGAGAAAGGGTTCAGTAACCCAAATGCCTATACTAACCATGCCAGATGATGATATAACTCACCCAATAGCAGACCTTACAGGTTATATCACAGAGGGACAGCTGGTGTTGTCAAGAGACCTACATAGAAAAGGGATATATCCTCCGATGAATCCATTGCCATCGCTGTCCAGGCTGATGAAAAATGGAATAGGAAAAGGAAAGACTAGAGAGGATCACTCAGATGTATCCAACCAAATGTACGCTGCGTATGCTCAGGGGGTAGAAATAAGAGAGCTAGTGGCGGTGATTGGTGAAGAGTCCCTTGGAGAAACTGATAAATTGTATTTGAAATTTGCAGATGAATTTGAGAAAAAATTCATCAATCAAGGGTACGAAGAAGAAAGATCTCTAGAACAAACCCTTGACTTAGCTTGGAACCTACTTTCCATGCTACCCGAAACAGAAATGAAAAGAATTAGAAAAGAATACCTAGACAAGTACCACCCAAAGAATATGGTAAGAGGTAAAAAGAAACTCGCGGTAGAAGAGAGGTTCGCAGGCGAGGACTTGGATGTGCTAGGTGCTGACTTGGTTGACCTTGGAGGCGTCTTAAAGAAAAAGAAAAAACCTAAGGTGTAAATATGAGAGTAAAACCGACAAGGATGGAGCTGCTCAGAACTAAAAAAAAGCTGAAGTTGGCTGAAAGAGGGCACAAGCTCCTAAAGGAAAAAAGGGATACATTAGTCATGGAATTCTTCGATACCCTCAAGGAGATAAAGCAACTAAGAGAGAACCTGGGCAAAAAAATGTGGGAAGCAGATAAACAGTTAATACTAGCTGAGGCTTACCAGGGAGAACACGATATCGAGAGAATAGCAATAGGTCTAGCTGGGAATACAACTATATCATTTAAGATGAGAAACCTAATGGGTGTTAAAATACCTGAGTTGGCAAAGCTAGTTATAGAACCTGAGTGGTATAGCATAATATCTGCTTCAACCTATCTTGAATCCGCAGTAAAAACGTATAGAGAAATAGCCCCAGAATTCATAAAACTTGTTGAACTGCAGTTAAAACTGAGAAAACTGGGGGACGAAATAAAAAGAACCAAAAGAAGAGTTAATGCGCTTGAGTATATCACAATCCCCATACTCGGAGATATAAAAAGTGAAATATCGTTCAAATTAGAAGAAATGGAAAGGGAAAACTTTACGAGGTTGAAAAAGATAAAGTCAAAAGCGGAGGCAAAATATGAATCCTAGCGAGCGGAAAGAATTGTTTGTTTTGATAGCAGGGCAGGTAGCAAATCTCGTCATGATCTTGGGGTTCTTTATATTCCTATATCTGATTCTGAATTCAGCTGGGGTAACATAAAAAAGAAAGAATTAAATAAACTTGTCATGTAATTTCATACAATGGAAAGAGTTAAGACTGGTATACTTGGTTTAGACCAGATTATAGACGGTGGTTTCCCAAAAGGGAGCTCAATACTTGTTACAGGTAGTGCTGGGACAGGAAAAACTATATTCGGTCTTCAATACCTGTATAGGGGTGCAAAAAATCAGAAAGAAGCAGGGATACTAGTACAAGCCGAAGAATTTGATCAAACATTATCATGGTATTCAGATGAATTTGGATGGGACCTAGGCAAATTACAAGAGCTTGGGCTACTGGCAATATTCTCATTCAACCCAAAGGATTATGGGAGATTTATGCCACATACAATAGATGGAGATGTCCTACGAAAACTAGAAGCAATAATGAATAGTATAGGAGCTAAAAGACTTGTCGTAGACTCTATCACACCAATATCTCTAGCAATAAAAGACGTGAGTGACTATAGATACTCCCTTTACCTATTCTTAAACTTCTTAAAGAAGAAAGGCGTCACGTCAATATTAGTAGCAGAAGAAAAAACTAGAAAAGTAACAAAGTTTGGGGTTGAAGATCACCTCGTTGATGGTATCATAAGAACTAGAAAAGTTGAAATGGAAGATGGTACAGTAATAGTCGAAGCAAAAGTTGAAAAGATGATCGGAACAGATTTTGTTGAAAAATGGTACCCCATAAAGATAAATCCAAAAATAGGGTTTTCATTTAAGCCATTTTGAAACATTACCCACTTAATTTATTTGGGTTATACTCAAGAAGAAAATAGAATGCCAAAATGATAAAAAAGCTGACTATCCAAAGGGAAAAGTGAACCAGTTCAAATGCACCCCCAGACATTATGGACAACGAGATCCTAACCGCGTTCCACAATGGAAATACTATTAATGAAGAGAATATAACCAATATCTTTCTTTTTATGTTGGCAGATGATGCTGCACTCAAACCGATGATTATAGCAATAGATAGAATACCTGTGCAATCCTTTGAAATATGGAACACTGAATCCGTCCCAATAGTAGCTCCTGCCAAATAATTGTTTACCCCAACGAAAGACAAAAATGATGATGATGTATACGCCACAACACCCTGTAACCATTCTAAAGGGATCAGGGAAAAGATAATATAGAAGATGATTGTAGTGATAATAAATTTTTTTAGATCTATCACCAAGGTACCTCCTTTATACCCATAACATACGCAAATGCGTTAGCAGCCAAATGGACAAATACAGTTATAACAAGTATCAACAATGCTACAGTTATGGAAGGCAACTCTGATAAGCTAAATAAAGCTCCTAGGTAAACAGCAAAAAATGCGCCAAAAATGAAATCCCATTGATCAAGAAATGGTGCTAACTCCCCACTCTTTAAATTAAGCCTCCTTTTTATAAAACTGCCAGCCAAGTCACCAGACATGGCCCCAACAGCCAATAGAAACCCTGTTAAAACTGAGGGAAAACTGATTATCCCAAACTGCACAACGCTGTATGCAAATCCTGCTAGAACACCAATGAGAAACCCTTCTATTGTTTTTCCCTTCCCAAGTATTGGCCTTCCATCAAAAAATTTATGACCTTGGTCTATCCTAATCTTCCCCCTAAACAAAACAGCTGATGCATTTGCAACATATGCTGGCATTATATAGAGAACTGCAACAACAAACAGTGAGTAATCCATGGTATTTTATTGAATAAAGTCCATTTAAATAAGGATGGTTAGTATAGGCGAACTGCTCTCAATGAAAGGAATAACTGAACTAAATCCAGTTCAAAAAGAGGCGTTAAAAACAAACTTCCAATACGATAAAAAAAACCTAGTTGTGTCGAGCCCAACAGGATCTGGTAAGACTCTCCTAGCAGAACTAGCGATAATCAACAGTAATATGGCCGTATATACGTGCCCACTAAAAGCATTAGCTAGCGAAAAATACAAGGAATTCAAGTACATGGAAAAAATAGGAAAGAAGGTAGTAATAAGTATAGGTGACTTAGACTCTAATGACCCATGGCTTGGTAAATATGATGTTATAATAACAACCAACGAAAAACTAGACTCATTAATGCGACACGATTCGCCATGGCTGAAGAAAGTTGATTTACTTGTGGTTGATGAAGTGCATCTAATAGACTCAAACAGAGGACCTACCCTAGAATCTATAATAATGAAATTCAAGTACATATCTCCAAAAACCCAGATAATTGCGCTATCCGCTACTATACCAAATTCTGAAGAAATAGCAGACTGGCTAAGGGCAGAAGTTGTTGTAAGTAACTGGCGGCCTGTTAAACTAATAAAAGGAGTTTATACTGATGGATTGATTGAAACAACTGAGGGTACTATAGAGGTAGACGCCGGTGATGATCCCATAAACGACCTAGTAAACTATTTTCTCAAAGAAAGAAAGAATGTCCTTATATTTACACAAACACGAAGGGGAGCAGAGGCCACTGCAGAAAGAATAGGCAAAATAACAAAAAGTTATGAATTCGACACAAGTTTGAAGGAAAGGGCACTAAAAGCAATAAACCCCCCAACTAAGCAGTGTAAAAGGTTATCAAAATGCCTATCGATGGGATCAGCTTTCCATCACGCTGGACTTGTATCAGAACAAAGAGAACTAATAGAAGAAGCATTCAAAAACAATAAAATAAAAGTTATATGTGCAACACCAACACTTGCAATGGGGGTTAACCTACCGGCTGATGTGGTAATAATGAAATCGATAGTTAGATACACACCAAGAGGTGTACGGAGGATCCCAAAGAGAGAATTCTTCCAATGTGGGGGTAGAGCTGGCAGGCCAGGATATTCAAACGTTGGATACGTAATACTAACAGCAAAATCAAATGACGAGAAAGAGGTATTATGGGAAGAGTACATAAATGGATCTCCTGAAGTAGTTTATTCCCAGCTAGGAAAGGAACCAGTCTTGAGGAGCCATGTGCTAGCAAGCATTTCAACACATATGACCCCTAACTATGAAAAACTAAACGCCTTATTCATGCATTCCTTTTTTGCACACCAATACAAGGACCAAGATTACATAGAGTCATTACTAAAAAGAGTGGTTAAAGAACTCGTTGGATGGGGATTTGTGAAAGAAGGGGAGTCCTTGTTGCCAACAGAGCTGGGCAGGAGAGTCAGTGAATTGTATATTGACCCCTACTCAGCTGTGAGACTAATCCAGTCACTGGAAAGGGATATGGGTGAATTGGGGCTGTTATATGCAATAGTTGACACTAATGAAATGAGACCGTACCTGTCAGTAAGAAAACACGAAGATGAGGATTTATGGGAATCCGCCTTGAGGAATGAAAACGAACTTGGGTTTGACCCAACTAAAATAGGATTTGAGGATTACGAACTACTTGAAAAAGTTAAAACATCTTTAATGCTAAGGGATTGGATAAATGAAAAGACTGAAGAGGAAATACTAGAAAGTTATAATGTTGCCCCAGGTGTCTTGAGGGGGTACATCTCAAATGCAGAATGGATGGCATACTCGGCATCAGAACTGGCTAGAATCCTTGAAAAAAACGCAAAGCAGTTTAGGAGACTATCAATCAGGTTAAGGTACGGGGTTAAGGAAGAGCTTCTATCCCTAGTGACTATCAGAGGGATAGGTAGGATAAGAGCCAGAAGGTTGTTTGATATCGGTGTGAAAAAAATTGCAGATATTAAAAGAGTTAAAAAGGATGATGTAGAAAAGATAGTTGGGAAAAAGCTTGCATCAAACTTGGGTGGTATCAATGATAGAGACACTGATTAGCTGGTTTATCTGCTTCATTTCCATAGCTATAACTATAGCAATAATAGATGAATCAATTGGGTACAAGCTTGAGGAAAAGCCTAACCTACTACTATTTTTAGCTTTCATAGTCCCAACATTGATAGAATTGGCAAGTGTGACCTACACAGGTAAACCATTTATATGGTTAATATTCAACTGGCCTCTGCCCACCCCATAAGAATCCGCAGTGCACGAACCTTCTTTTCTAACCTCTCTTTTTTCTTTTCAAGTTTTTCAATTAAACCATCAACAACAGATCTACTAAAGTCCATCCTTCTCTCAACTTCCTTTTCCAAGAGCTCCCTTTTTCTTCCTATCTTACTCAGTCTAGCCTCTTTTAGCCTTGCTCTATACTCCGCACTTCTTACAAAAACTTCTAACCTCTTTCTCCACTCTGGCATGTGAAGGAGGTGGAAGGGTGGCCTAACTAGTTCGTACACTTCCCTATACTCTTTATCTCTAAGCATCTTAAGCTTGTGCTCCCAGAAGAGAGGATCAGTCAATACCTTTGCCATCTTGGTAGGAGTTGTATCCAACCTTTCTCGCTTGTTCTTGGCATTGACCAACTGCTTATCAACCGCGTTTAGCTCTTCTTCTGCCTCCTTAAGTTCTTGTGAGAGCTTAGACCTAGTCGGGTATATGAGCTTTGGCCAATTCCCCTTCAGTTCTCCAATCTTTATTATCCCTCCACTACTTAGGTAAGTTTCTATTGCTTTTTTTCTCTGGAGGAATCCCTCTGCCCAAGATGCTGGTAAGTACTTCTCTAAATCATCCTTATTCGTTATTAACTTCATAATCACCTAACGAAAGTATTATTTTTAACTATTGCCTAGAAAGGATAGGTGATTTAATTGATGCCTGGAATGAATATGAAACAAATGCAAGCAATGTTTAAGCAACTTGGGATAAAAACTAGAGATATAAATGCAGAGAAGGTAATAATCAAATCTGACTCTGGAGACATAATAGTGAACAACCCAAAGATAACCGAGATAGACATGAAAGGAGTTAAAACATTTCAAATATCTGGAGAGATAGAAGTAAAAACAGTAACGGATGAAGATGTAAAATTCGTTGCAAACCAAACAGGAGCTAGTGAAGAAGACGCAAAGAAAGCCCTAGAGGAGACAGGTGACGTAGCAGAGGCCATACTAAAATTGAAAGATCATGAATAATAACTAACCCCTACTACATAACCATAGGCCTTTGTTATCTTGCCCGTGAAGTTCACTTCCGTCTGATTGATATCAGTAACTGGAATATCCACCACGTGGAATGTGTTGTTCCCAAGGTCTACAACAGCTGTTGCTAGATAATATTCACTAGTTATGTTGAATGATTTAGATACCAAATTGTATAATTCATTTGCCCTGTTTATGGATGATTCAACTAGCAATGTTCCATTATCAAAGCTAACTGATGCATTCCACTCATTTTCCAGCTTTGTAGTGTTCACCTCACCTGCTGCCGCTTTTATAACTACTTTATCCACAGACAGTATTCGACCTGTTAGCGGCTCATACTCTGTTTCCATTGGGGGTATAAAAAATGGTGTTCCACCTACCGCTATAGCTCTAGCAATTTTACCGCTTGTCATCTCCAAATAAACTCTAAATTTAGTCTCCCCCAGGCTTGTCCCAGGGTATACAAAAGTTAGTGTATCCTTTGGTATTGCAATAACTCTTGTACCATAATCTCCTGAAAAGGTGGCATTATCTGGCAAGGATACATTGGCTGGAGAAAACGCTGATGCGATAGTCATATTTAAAAACCTATTGGCTAGGAAGTAAACACGCCCAGTGTCTGATGAATTGTTAACCTTTGCGAGAATATCAAACCTATACAAATAGTTGTCATTATCCGAATCCTTTCTCGTTACATTTACCTCAGAGGCCCCAAAAGACTTTATCTTATCTGATATCTCATGCCTAGACCCAAAATTAGAATAAGCAACAATAATCAATTCTGGCGACACACTAGTAACATTCCCATCAATGTTTGCAGTATACTTCTCTATTGTTCCTATCACTTGTATATTATTATCTTCAGTTTGATTGTTCTTTGTTGGTGGGGAATGCCTAAAAACATAACTAAGCGGCCATAGAAGACTTATTGTGGCAATTATTGCTACAAAGAGTATCCACTTTGTATTTCTATTCATCAAATCACCAGATGGTTTTTAAACAGCTATATTTAAATATCCTCTGGTTCAAAAAATTATCCTCTGTTTTATTGGAGGTTTTATCATGAAAATTGAGAGTGGCGACGTTGCTGTAATAGAGTTTACTGGGAAAATAAAAGGTGGGAGAGTGATAGACTCTAGTAACCCAGATGAAGCCAAGAAAATAGAAAGGGAAGGAAAGCCTTTAGTAGTTATAGTTGGTAAAGGGAGCCTGATAAAGGGGTTGGATGATGCCATAGCTGGTATGGAAAAAGGTGAAAGCAAAACTGTTGAAATACCCCCGGAAAAGGCATATGGAGAAAGAAAGCAGGAATTAGTAAGAGTGATCCCCCTATCAACGTTTAGGAATGCAAATATAAACCCAGCGCCTGGTATGATAGTCGACGTTGATGGATACCCAGCTAGGATCCTAAGTGTATCTGGGGGGCGGGTACAGGTGGATTTTAACCATGAACTGGCTGGAAAAACCCTCGTGTTTGATATAACTGTTAAAGACATTATAAAGGATGACAAGGAGAAAGTCAATACAATAGTTAAAAAGTACTTTAAAGAAGCTAATGCAAAAGTAGGAGAGGATATATCTGTAGAGATAGATGCAAACAAAGCCAAAAAGGGTTATCTAGAAGGAAAGGCTGCATGCATACGGGAGTTAATGCTATTTGGAAAGCCGGTCAGATGGACAGAGGTATATAAATATGAGTAGAAAGGTTTTTAAATAGAGCGAATAACAATAATATTGCTCATTCTAGGGGTGCTATCATGGAAGAAGGGAGAAAAGGAACTACAACTATTGGCTTGATATCAAAAGACGGCGTGGTTCTTGCAACAGAAAAAAGGGCCACAATGGGGTACCTAGTCGCGAATAAGGAAACAAAAAAGGTATTCAAAATACAGGATCATATATGGATAACCACAGCTGGGAGCGTTGCGGATGCCCAAAAAATAGTTAGAATAATGAAGGTTCAAACGAACCTCTACCAAATAGAAAGAGAGGTTCCTATGAAAGTATCTGCAGCAGCAACCTTACTAAGCAATATACTAAACGAAAATAGGATATTCCCTTATTACGTTCAGCTCCTCATGGGAGGATATGATGATGAACCGAGGTTATTCTCTCTTGATGCTCTCGGTTCTGTACTCCCCGAAAAATACGTAGCAACAGGTTCAGGCTCACCCATAGCATATGGTGTGCTAGAAGAGGGTTATAAAACAACAAACACGGCATCAGATAACAAGAAGCTAGCAATAAAAGCATTAAAAGCGGCAATGGAAAGGGACGTTATGTCAGGTAATGGCATAAACGTAGTGACAATAAAGAAATCAGGATATGAGGAAACTAGCTACACCAGAAAAGACCTTGAAAAAATATAAAAAAGTAAAATTCTGAGGTGGAAATATGGATTTTCCCAGTCTAGAGGCTAGGATAGAAGAGCTAATGCCAAGTGATATAGAAATAACAAAAATATTCCCAGAAGGAAGCGAGATTATAATATTGACAAAAAACCTAAAGGGGTTAATAGAAGACGAAAGCATAGTAAGGACTATAGCCTCTGAGCTTAAAAAAAGGATTCATATAAGAGGTGATCCATCTATAAGGAAATCTCCTGAAGATGCCAAGGAGATAATAGATGAGATAGTACCAAAAGAAGCTGAACTCGGCGATATATTCTTCGTTCCAGAGAATGGGAAGGTTTACATAGAAGCAAAAAGGCTTGGATTGGTAATTGGAAAACATGGCCAAAACTTAAAGGATATAATAATAAAAACTGGTTGGATACCAGAATTGTGGAGATCACCAAACAATCCATCCCCAACATTAACAGGGATTAGGCATACTATTGTAAAGCATGCCAAAGAGATTGAAAAATTCTTGAAAAAAACCGGTGAGAGGGTATATTCAGATATGGGCGACCTACAATGGGTTAGAGTAACACCACTTGGTGGAGCAAGAGAAGTAGGTAGATCCTCATTCCTTCTGGAGACAAACAATTCAAAGATATTGCTAGATTGTGGTGTGAACGTAGCAAGCAGGGATAGAGCATACCCTATGTTAGATTCTATAAATTTCCCATTGGATGAACTAGATGCAGTTGTAGTATCACACGCTCATCTAGACCACGTAGGATTCGTGCCGTACCTATACAAATATGGATTTGATGGTCCAACATATTGCACTCCTCCAACAAGGGATTTAAGTGTCTTATTGATGATGGACTACATAGATGTCACCATGAGAGAAGGGAGGGACCCTCCATACGGAAAAGATGATATACGAGAATTCGTGAAACACTGCATAGCAAAGGAATATGGAGAAGTAACGGACATAACTCCTGATATTAGACTAACCTTCCACAACGCAGGGCACATACTGGGTTCTGCAGCTGTTCACCTTCACATCGGCCAGGGATTCCACAACCTATTGTATACCGGTGATTTCAAATTTGGTTACACTAGGCTGTTCGATATGATAGATACACGCTACCCTAGAATAGAAACGTTGATAATGGAATCAACATACGGTGGTCCACAGGACATACAACCACCAAGGTATACAAGCGAGAGGAACCTCATATCCACAATACTAGAAACAACAAGCAATGGAGGAAGCGTACTCGTCCCAGTATTCTCAATAGGTAGAGCACAGGAGATAATGCTAGTGCTAGAAGAATATTCAAGAAAAAATGATTGGGATGTCCCAGTTTACATAGACGGAATGATAAAAGAGGCTTCAATGATACACACAGCATACCCTGAATACATGAAAAGATCTGTTCAGAAAAGGATACTTCACGATGATTCTCCATTTGATTCTGATATATTCATTGAAGTTGACAAAAACAAAAGAGACCAGATAATTGAAGATGGATATTCAGTTGTACTATCCCCATCTGGTATGCTAACAGGTGGGCCAAGTGTTGAGTACTTCAAAAAGATGGCTGAGAATGAAAAGAATGCAATAATATTCGTTGGTTATCAGAGTGAAGGTTCACTTGGTAGAAGAGTCCAAAGCTTAGGTGGAAATCATGGAAAAGAAATACCTGTTACAATAGATGGAAAAACAGTTGCATTGAAGGTTAACATGAGGGTTGAGACAATAGAAGGGTTCTCTGGGCACGCTGACAGAAACCAACTACTGAGCTTTTTCAAGAAATTAACTCCTAGACCACAAAAGGTGCTAGTTGTACATGGAGAAGAGAAAAAAGCTCTAGCTTTAACTAGAAGCCTAGAAAAGTCGAGAGCTGAAGTTGACGCACCCAGGATCCTCGACTCAATAAGACTTAGGTAGATTAAAACAAGAATTTTATAGTTTAGCATACATGAAAATACTAGGTGAGGAAAATGGAGATAAAACATGTATGCCCTAAATGTTTTGCTGAGACTGGTTTAAGCATAGTACTTGAGAAGAAAACTGATTTTCTTGTTTGCCCAAGATGCGGGGCAACTTTTACAATTGAAGATGGAATTGTGAAGGAATTGAAATGATTGGAATAGTCGTGTCAAAGGCAGATGCAGTTGGGAAGAATTCAGTTCCAATCCTCATAGATAATGGGTTTAAACATGAAAATGGCCATCTTAAGAAAAACGACCTTGTAGTTGTAGAAAAAGAAGAAGATGTCATATATCTTGAGGATTTAGATTCTATCGCAAAGGAGTTCTCCATAGATTACTTTATAGTAATATCACGACATAAAGCAGAAAAGGGAATAAAAACTATGAGCGTACATGCTCCAGGTAACTGGAGTAAAGCAAAGTATGGAGGAAATGACAGAGAGTTGCAGATGACATTTGCAAACGGGATGAGAAATGTATTCCTTGAAATGCTGTCAAAAAGGCCTGATGGATATCACGTAACCTTGGAAGCAACACATCACGGACCAACAAAGTTCGAGACTCCATTATTTTTTGCAGAAGTTGGTTCCACTGAAAGAGAATGGAATGATATGGAAGCGGTGGGTGCGTTGGTGGACTCCATACTATCTGGGGTTAGAAGAAAGAAGAAGACAAACGTTGCAATAGGTTTTGGTGGAACCCATTATGCCCCAAAGTTCACCCCACTAGAAGAAACAATCGCATTCAGTCACATATGCCCAAAGTACTACGCTGATGACCTAGACAGCAGCATGGTAACACAGATGATTGAAAAAACATCTGATGGTGTTGACTTCGCGATTATAGATGATAAGGGACTGAAAGGGAGACAAAAAACACTAATAAAATCTCTTTTATATGAAATAGGCCTCGAGTTCCAAGTGTAGTAAGCGGGGGTGCCGGAGCCTGGTCAAACGGGCTGGATTCAGGATCCAGTGGCTTAGGCCTGCGCGGGTTCGAACCCCGTCCCCCGCACTTGGGGCCTTGTGCCCCAAGGGGATTGGACCCTCTCAACGTCCGCGAGCCGACGTGACGGCTCTACCCTGTCCCCCGCACTGGGCCGCCACTCCGGTAGAGGGGTTGCACCCCTTCTAACCCTGCTAGAGAAGGTGTATGGTACCTGGAAGATAGAAGGGGCTAAGGCCGTCTCACGCTCCGCGATAGACAACCCGGTGGAGGTTCCTCTACTGTAGGTGTCTCCTCTCTCTCAACGTCCGCGAGCCGACGTGACGGCTCTAACACGGTAGGTAAGAGAAATGACAAGACTGATGATTTTTGGTGACAGCTTAACCCTTGGAT
>WAMD01000016.1 GCA_015522495.1 Nanobdellati archaeon | reverse complement strand
GTCATCAAGTCCGAAAACGGGAGCCAAAGCAAAGAGAAAAGTTTCATGCAAGATATTGAAAAGACACCAAAGATTGATGAAGATGTAGAAATAATCCACCCAGACGAGATCTCTAAGATCATTGAAGAACACTCTTTGAAATTTGACCTGGCTGAATACAAAGAGTTCTACTCTGATTGGGAAAGGCTAAAGAGACTGCAAGAAGATGAGATAAAAGAATTGGAAGAGGTAGGGAAAAGGATGGAAGAAAATCCTTTAGTAGGTACAGATCATAGAAAACGGAAATATTTAGAAGGCACAACTGCGTCACGTAGGGAAGCTATAGAAGACCTCGAAAATCTACTAAGGCTCAAAGTGATAAAATTGAATGAATTGCTAACCAATACAAGGCAATAATATTTGTTAAAACACTAATCCAAACAACCGCTAGATTTAAAAACAGGACACACAATAAAGACTATACCCCGCCCTAGCTCAGCCCGGTAGAGCGGTCGGCTGTAGTGGGTCTGGGGCTTTAAGCCCTCCCGACCGCAGCTACCGACTGGTCCCCGGTTCAAATCCGGGGGGCGGGACTGCGGGTTTTTAACCCGCCGCCGGAGTGAACTAGTGTTTGTCCGCGAGCCGACGTGACGGCTCTATCCGAGGGGCGGGACCAACTAGTTGACTGGTAGCTACACATCACTCAATAGCAAGAATCATAACCAATAAATAAGTAAGAGTAACTAACTTGTACATGGGATTGAACCTTATATTACTACACATGATAACCAGCTACGCCTGGGTGAATCCACTACTGGATAAAACAATGATTCTGATAGCAAATTCATATGTGGCAGTAGCTCCATTATACATTATCTACCTCTGGTTTAAGGGAAAAGAGGAAAAAAGAACTGCACTACTCGTCACAACAGGAATTGTACTTTCGCTCGTAATGTCAACATTCATATCTTCTGTGTACTATCATCCAAGGCCTTTTGCCATAGGAGCTGCAAAGCCTTTATTTGCCCATGAGGCTGATTCATCATTTCCAAGTGATGGAGCAACCACAGTCTTCGCATTGGCGTTTATGATTCTTTTCCTAAAATGGTACAGGTCTGGATCCATTTTGTTCATATACGCAGTACTCGTCGGAATTGCAAGGATATTTTGCGGTGTTCACTGGCCGTTCGATATCCTAGGGGGGGCAACAGTTGGATTTACAGGAAGTTACATAACGTTCTTGCTCAGGACAAAATTAGACAAGTACTACATACAGTTCATAAACTGGTACGCTAATACCTGCAGATCCATACACAAAAAATAGATAGATTTCACTAATGCAAAATTAAGAGCTCAACTAAATCACTCATCTGCTCATTTATATATGCCTAAAAAGAATTAAAAAAATATGAGATATCTAATACTCATTAGAGGCCCATCAAGTGTTGGAAAAACAAGCGTAGGGAGTGTACTCGCCCATAAGCTTGAGTGTGGATTCTTGGATGAAGATAAAGTAAGACATGAGTTCAACGGCGATCCCCTGTCACCTGAGGCCTTTAAGTAAGGCCTTTAAGTACTCACTAAGAAAAATAAAAAGATTGACTGGTGGTGGATGTTGGGTCGTGTCAGGTGCATTTTTGAACAATGGTAGTGTTGTGGAGTTAAAACCGACCTACGTGTTCAGGTTAATCGGCAAACTAGACTTGTTGTTTGAAAGGAACATGAAAATGCCAACTGAGAGTAGGATGCCCGAATCTAGAATAAAAGAATTGTACGAACTCTACAAAAAAATCCCTCCACTCAAGAACGAGATAATAGTCAACACAGAAGGTAAGACAAAAGAAGAAGTAATTACTAAATTAATAAATATAGTCAACAAGCGCGTCCAATAAGTGAGCAGTCGATGGGCAACCACGAATTAATCACTAAATGTCACCGTGCACAAATACATACCGATAATCATTTTAAACCAGGCTTTTTTTAAGTTACATGGTGATTATATGCCGATAACCGCGAAGGGAAAAGCAAAAGAAGCTATAAAAGGAAGGAAGATGCCAAAGCTACCCAATAATGCAGGTAAGATAAGGAAGATCGCAAGCAATATGAAAAAACTACTTGAACAGCACAAAGAAATAACCGACTTAATTACCCAGGCCCATAGTATGCACCCGTATGAGCTAAGATCAAAAATTAGAAGGATAGAAGAGGAAGTGAAGGAGGTCAGACATGATTTGATTGAACAGTATTTAGCTCCGGTACGATACGGTGTTTTTAGTGGGACTGGAATTGCTGCAGGTGCATTCTCTAAAAATCCGGTATTTGCCGAGTTAATTGGTGGGGTTTTGGGAGCATACATCACGTTATCTGCAGGATTACTCGCAGAAAAATCAAAGGGAAAAACAATGGATATACTAAGGGAACAAAAAAGTAGAAAAGCAAAAATAGATGTGTTTAAGGAAGTAAGTAAGCTACCTGGTGAAGACTTAAAAAAAATAATATCAAGAAGGAGAAAGACTGAAAGAGAAATAGAAAAAATGATTGACAAAATGAATTTGAAGGCGCGGGAGATTGAACTCAAAAAGATGAAGAGAGAAAGTAAACTGAACAAACCCTGATTCTAACTGAAAAGGGATTAATTCAGAACAATCAAAACCTTTTTAACCTTGTTTTCATTATCTAACTCATGATGATAGAGTTATCAAATATCCCCTGGACGGAGGTAGCATATACAATATTAACTGTAATTATCGCGTTAATAGCTTCAAAGCTAGTTTACGCTGCGATAAAGAAGACTATGGAGAAGCTAGCTAGCGAGACAAAGACAAGGCTGGATGATATACTGGTTAGAGAACTAGAGCTACCTGTACACCTTACTATCGTGCTTATAGCCATATGGCTAAGCCTAACGATATATCCAGGTATGCAAAAGTACCTAGTATCCTTCGACCTCATAATCCAAGCATCATTAATACTCGTAATAGCATATGGTATAGCAAAGGCCGTAACTGGATTTGCAAAGTGGTCCACCAAGGTAAAGAGGATAAGAGGGTACCAATACAATTACATAATAGTTGCCAAAAAGCTGATAAACGCAGTAGTATACATAATTGCAATAGTCATAATCCTAGCGCAGTTTGGTATTGAGATCACACCTATAATAGCATCCCTAGGCGTTGGCGGTCTGGCTGTCGCTCTGGCCTTCCAGGACACTCTTGAGAACTACTTCGCTGGTATATATGTGTCCACTGACAAGAGCCTTGAAGTTGGAGACTACATAGAGATGGAAGGTGGCATAGCTGGAACTATAGAGGAGATAGGATGGAGGACAACCAGAGTAAGGACATGGACGAACAACCTAGTAATAATACCAAACAAGAAATTAGCAGACGCCGTAATAACTAACTACTTCAAGCCAGACTCAGGCATAGTCATCACCCTAACTGCTAGTGTCAGTTATAAGATCAAATCAGACAAAGCGATAAAGGAACTTAGGAGTATAGTTGAAAAAATAAAGAAAAAGACTGACATGGTAATTAATGACTTTGAGCCTGTCATAAAGATTGACTCATTCGGAGACTCAAACATCAACTATGTAGTATTGGTTAAGGTGAAAGATAGAGGTAGCACTTTTAAGTTCAAGGAGCTCTTCAACAAGGCCCTCGCAGAGGCATATGAAAAAGGGAAACTAGCTGTAGACTATAACGTCGTTAAGCTGATTAAATAAAGTGGTATATATGGCATATGGAGGATATTCTTACATAGATAAAAAGTATGAACCAAAAGATGATGATTTCATCGTCCTGTTCTGGCTGGACGGTCATGCGCCAGTAGAAAAGCTTGCTGAAGCGGTGGCGAGCGAGTCCAGTGTTGGCACATGGACAAAGATAAGTACAATGAAGTCAAAAGTGTTCAGACTTTACAGAGCGAGGATATTCAAAATAATAAAAGTCACAAAGGACTCTGGTTTTGTTTACATGGCATATCCATACGAACACTTTGATGATAAAAATGTGATGCAACTCTTTGCAGGTGTCCTTGGAAACCTATTCGGCCTCAAGGAGCTCGAAGACTGCTACGTGCTGGACGTAAAGTTGCCAGAAAGATATCAAAGGCAGTTTAAGGGACCTGGAGCTGGGATAAAAGGGATCAGGAGGTATGTTGGGACAACGAAGAGTAAAAGACCACACGTTGGGACTATAGTCAAGCCAAAGGTAGGCCTAACTCCAAAGGAGTTTGCAGACGTAGCATACAAAGCCTGGCTGGGTGGCCTAGACCTAGTCAAGGACGACGAGAACCTGGTTGATCAAAAGTTTTGTCCATGGAAAGATAGGTTTGACCGGGTGGCCAATACACTAGATAGAGTAGAGGCCAAGACTGGGGAAAAGAAGCTATACGCCACAAACATAACTGATTCCAACATTGAGAGGATGATAGAGAGGCTAGAGCATGTCAAAGACTCGGGAATGAAAATGGTTATGCTGGATGTCTTCATACTAGGGACACCCACTGTAATGAAGATAGTAGACGAGGCAAGAAAGGCAAAACTATTCGTTCACGCCCACAGGGCTGGGTATGCTGCCCACCATAGGGGGAACTTTGGTATAAACTTTGGTATCTATGAAAAATTCTGGAGACTAGTAGGAGTTGACCAGCTCCACATAGGCACAGGTGTTGGGAAGATGGAGGGAGGAGCGCTGTTAATAAATCACTTCCACAGGATTGCAGAGGACTACCATATCCCAGAGAAGTTCTACCTTGGGAGCCTAGGTGAGACCTGGTGGAAAAAAATAAAACCCATACTGAGCGTCGCCAGTGGAGGTATGGATCCGGGAAAAGTTGAAGCAGCTGTAGCAATCCACGGTAAAAATGTCGTTATACAAGCCGGTGGTGGAGTCCACGGCCACCCGGGTGGAACGCTGGCTGGAGCAAGGGCGTTGAGACAAGCAGCAGACGCTATTGCTGAAGGGATAAGTCCTGCAAAATATGCAAAGACTCACAAGGAGCTCAGGGATGCAATAAAGACATGGGGGTATGTTGATCCTGATACTGTAAAAGCCAAATTTGCATTTGAAAAGGGAATGAAGAGAAAGATGCTAGAGTGGATGGTGTTAAAGAAAGGATTAAAGGGAATCCGCGCCATATGGGAGGAATTATGATGATGCTCGTTTACACCACGGTGCCGACAAGAAAGACCGCTGACAAGATCGCAGACAACCTGCTTAAGAGGCACCTAGCTGGGTGTGTGAACGTCTGGAAAATTGGATCCAGGTATTGGTGGAAGGACAAGATTGAAAAGGGAAATGAATATGCGATGCTCATAAAAACAAGGCCTACGCTTGAGAAATCAGTGGTTGAAACCATTGAGGGCTTACACCCGTACGATACCCCTACCATTGCAAGGTGGAGTACCGAGGTGAATGATGGATATGAGAACTGGTTGAGCTACGTAACGCATACAAGGGATGGCCCGGCCGTCACAGTCGGAGCCATAATAGAAAGGAGAGTAAATGGTAAAAAAATGATACTCCTAATGAAATCCCCAAAGTGGTATAATAAATGGGTTGTACCAGGTGGGCACATAGAAGTTGGGGAAAGGGCTGAGGAGACCGTAGTAAGAGAAGTAAAAGAAGAGACAAACCTGAACGTAAAACCGAAGAAGCTTCTAATAGTCCAACAGGGAATATTTGACAAGGAGTTCTGGAAGGCAAGGCACTTCATATTTATGGACTACCTATGCGAGTACAAGAGAGGAAAAGTAAAACTCAACTGGGAAGGGACAGAGTGGAAGTGGGTCGAGCCTAGGAAAGCGTTAAAGATGGACTTGGATAAGTACACAAGGAATGTAATACTAAAGTACCTAAACAATGAACAATAATGTGTTCAAAACCGAAACTATTTTTTAAGACATTAGCCATAACTAACTCGCAAGCCCCGGTAGTCTAGTGGCCTAGGATGCAGGCCTGTCGAGCCTGCGACCCGGGTTCGAATCCCGGCCGGGGCGTAGGGGGCCTTGTGCCCCCTGTTCGCGGGATGCGAATGCGTGTTCGCCCGCGAGCCGACGTGACGGCCGGAGTGGCGTGGGCTTCGTTCCATTGCTGGAGTCGAAACATTTATAAACTAAATTAAGACAAATATTACTCGCTCTGTGAAGAGTGCCTCCCCGAGACTAGCGGGCAATGCAATAGCAACCCGCCAGAGGGAGTAGGACAGGGGAATAATTTATAAACCCCATCATGCAAAATAAACGTCATACCGTGTAAGGTCCTACGCGGTTCTTCGTATCCCCTTCTACCTGCTCCTAGGGAGAGTTAGGTAAAACCTAAAGTTATGAAGGTGAATTGAATGTCAAAGACAACAAAACCTAGATCGGGATCACTGGCGTTCTCCCCTAGAGTTAGGGCTAGAAGGATCTACCCTAGAATAAATTCATGGCCAGAATCAAAAGAAGTAAAACCGCTTCTATTCGCCGGCTACAAAGCTGGTATGACACACATTATAGCTGTTGATAAAAACAAGAACTCTCCAACATATGAAAGAACAATAACAATCCCTGTTACAATAATAGAAGTTCCCCCACTCGTTGTTTTTGGTATAAGATTGTACAAACAAACCCCATATGGAAAAAAGGTTTTAACTGAGGTGCACACAGATAAATTTGACAAGAACCTAGCAAGGAAGATGAAGCTACCAAAGAAAAAGAAAGAAGATAACAAAATCGATGATAAAATTGGTGATATAAACGAGGTTAGACTACTCGTCCATACAAAGCCACCATTCAAGAAAAAACCAGAAGTATTTGAAATAAAAGTTGGTGGAGATCCCAAAAATGCGTTAGCTTATGCAAAGGAAAAACTTGGTAAGGAGATAACAATTGATGAAGTCTTCAAAGAGGGGGATTACATTGATGTTATATCTGTTACTAAAGGTAAAGGAGTGCAAGGACCTGTGAAGAGATGGGGGATAAAAATTCAATACAGAAAAGCCCATGGTTTCAGGAGACATGTTGGTTCAATGGGCCCATGGCATCCAGCCAGGATGATGTGGAGAATACCCCAATCTGGACAAACTGGTTTTCATGTAAGAACTGAAGTCAACAAAGTTCTGGTAAAAGTTGGAAAAGACGGAAAAGAGATAACTCCTGCAGGTGGGATACCTCATTATGGGGTAATCAAAGGTAGGTATATTCTAATAAGTGGGTCTGTTCCAGGGCCAAGGAAAAGGTTGATAATGTTGAGATCAGCACTTAGGCCACCTGAAAAGAAGATGATGACCGAACTAGTAACTGTATCAACAGTATCTCAGCAAGGAGCTAGGGTGAAGGTGTAAAAAATGAAAGTGGATGTTTACTCAGTTGAAGGAAAACCTCTCAAGAAAGTTGATCTTCCTAGTGTCTTCAAGACCCCATATAGACCCGACCTAATACTGAGGGCTGTCACTGCAATACAGAGCCACAGAATACAACCAAAGGGGGTCTACTACCTCGCCGGAAAGGATACATCCGCAGAGTACGTTGGAAGAAGAGGGGATTACAGAGCAGGAATAAACAGAGGTACATCTAGGCTTCCTAGGACAAAACCTGGCGGTGGGGGGCTGGGAGAAGTTCGTAGAGTACCACACGCAAAAGGTGGTCTCAGAGCTCACCCCCCAAAGGTCGAGAAGGTCATTGGGAAGAAAATAAATGCAAAAGAAAGAAAATTGGCTCTCATGTCCGCGATCGCTGCATCCGGAGACATAACTCTAGTTAGGAAAAGGCATAAAGTTGGAAAAATTTCTCTCCCAATAATCATAGAAGATAAGGCTGAAAAGCTGAAAAAGACAAAAGACGTGGAGAAGATGCTTGAACCACTAGGGCTAGCTGATGACATAAAGAGAACAAAAAACAAGAAGATAAGAGCAGGTATTGGTAAGATGAGAGGACGAAAGTACAAGAAAAAGAAATCTGTCCTCATAATTGCCACGAGTAAAGATTTGATTAAAGCTGCAAATAACATCCCTGGTGTAGATGCAGTCCTTGTCAAAGACCTAAACACAGAATTATTGGCTCCAGGTGGTCATGCTGGCAGGCTGACTATTTGGACAGAATCTGCGATAAATGAAGCTTCAAAAAGGTGGGTTTATGCAAGTAGTTAAATATCCATTAATGTCAGAAAAATCAGTTCAGATGATAGAAAGGGAAAACAAGATGATATTCGTAGTTGACAAGAGGGCAACAAAACCAGAGATCAAAAAGGCTGTTGAAGGTACGTTTGGGGTGAAGGTATCTTCTGTTAATACCTTGATAGATAGAAAGGGAAGGAAAAAAGCAGTTGTGAAGCTCTCAAAAGAAACGCCAGCATCTGAGCTTGCAACGAGGCTAAACATGATATGAGGTGTATAGGATGGGTAAAAGGATAATATCTCAAAGAAGAGGAAGAGGAGCGCCAGTGTACAGAGTCCCCAGTCATAGATTCAAAACTAATGCAAAGTACGAGAACTTCAAGGACACTGTGAAAGGGAAAGTAATTAATCTCATTGACGACCCATCAAAAACAGGTATAATCATGGTTATCGAATGGGAGAATAACAGTAAGAGTAAATATCTAGCGCCTGAAGGGATAGGGATTGGTGATGAAATCCTTCAGGGACCAGATGCTGGAATCTCAATAGGCAATGTGCTCCCACTAAAAGCAATACCTGAAGGGATACCCATATTCAATATAGAATCAAGAGCTGGTGATGGTGGGAAGATGATAAGATCATCCGGGACTGCAGGTTACATCATATCAAAAGATGAAAAAACAGCAATAGTCAAATTGCCATCAAAGAGGACAAAGCAGTTTAGTATAAATTCTCTTGCAACGATTGGAGTTGTATCTGGAGGTGGAAGACCAGATAAACCTCTAGTAACAGCTGGTAAAAGTTACTACAAACACAAAGCAAAGAATAAAAGATGGCCAAAAGTTAGGGGTGTGGCAATGAATCCAGTCAACCATCCATTTGGTGGTAAAGAGCACCACTCAGGGAAGTCCACAACTATAAAGAGGACAGCCCCACCAGGCAGGAAAGTTGGGCATATAGCTGCCAAGAGAACTGGAAGGAGGAAGAGGTAAATGGCGAAAGAGTTCAAATACAAGGGTTATACCCTCAATGAACTACAAAAAATGGATCTTGACCAACTGGCTGAGATATTCCCAACCAGACAGAGGCGAAAGATAAAAAGAGGGTTTACTGAAGAGGAAAAAAAGTTACTGAAGAGAATCAAGAAAAAGGGAAATAAACCAATAAGAACGCATGTAAGGGATATAATAATCCTTCCTTCTATGGTAGGAAAGAAAATCGCAATTCACAATGGTAAAGAGTTTGTTTATGTTGAAATAAAGCCAGAGATGATAGGTCATTATCTAGGAGAGTTTGCACCAACCAGAAAAGAAGTCAAACACGGAACTGCAGGAGTAGGTGCTACAAGATCAACAAAATTCGTATCCGCTAAGTAAAGGTGATTATGGTGGCTTACTCAATTAATATACAAGATGAAAAAACAGCAAAAGCTAGTGTCAAAGATGTCAATGTATCATACAAACATGCCACATTAGTAATGAAAGCAATAAGAAAAATGAAACTGAAATCTGCTGAAAAATATTTAGAAGGTGTGATATCCAAAAAAACCATTGTTCCATTTCCCAAATACAACACAGGTGTCGGACATAAGGCAGGTGGGAAGATAGGGAAGTACCCCGTTAAAGCAAGTAGGATTGCATTAAAACTCTTAAAGAATGTGGAGAATAATGCTGAAAATAAAGGATTGGATACAGATAAACTCGTAATCATACATGCAAAGGCAGATAAAGGGACTAAGATTGAGAGAAGAGCTTCAAAAGGGAGATGGAGATATAACAACATAGTACTAACACATATGGAAGTAGTGGTAAGGGAGGTCTAAGCCTTGATAGAAAGAAGATTTGTAAAAGATGGATTAGTTATGGTCTTTCTGGACAAATACCTAACCAATAAATTGAGAAAGGCTGGATATGCAGGTGCTGACTTACAAAAAACACCTTTAGTCACAAGAGTGATAATAAAAGTCGAAAGACCTGGGCTAGTGATAGGTAAAAAAGGCAAATCAATTAGAGAACTAACTGATGAAATAGAAAAGAAATTTGATCTTCAGAATGTCCAGATAAAAGTTGAAGAAATCCCTGTACCAGAGCTAGATGCAGTTGTCATGGCAAACAGAATTGCAAGATCACTCGAGAAAGGACTTCATTTTAGAAGGATAATGAACTGGGCAATAGACAAGATAATGGCTGCTGGAGCGTTAGGTGCTGAGATAGTAATAAGTGGAAAACTCGTTGGGAAAGGGGGCATTGCCAGAAAAGAGAGAGTTACAAGGGGATACCTCAAAAAAGCAGGTGAACCAGCAAAGCAGGTTAGAATTGCTCATGCTCAAGCGCTTAGGAAGGCAGGCGTCATAGGTATAACTGTTAGAATAGTCCCACCAGACGTTGTATTCCCAGAAAAAGTTGATATAAAGAAAGAAGCTATTGAAGCTGTTGCAGGTGATGCAAGTGGCAGTGTTGAGAAACAAGGAAGCTAGGGGACTCAGCTCAGAAGAACTTAATGAAAAATTAAAGTCATTCGAGGCTGAGCTAAGAAGTGAACTAGGAGCCGCCGCCAGTGGTACTGCTCCAAAAAATCCTGGCAAAATAAAAGAAATCAAAAGAGCTATTGCTAGGATAAAAACGATAATCAATGAAAGGAAAAGGGAGGTATAAGGAGGGATGAAACTCGGAGGAATTCCAGAAGAAATTTACGAAGAGCTGGATAAAAGCACCACTAGGATAAGGGTGAGAACTGAAAGAAGGAAGTTTGGAAAGATAGTAACTATCGTTGAGATTGACAACCCATCTGGAATAGAAGGTATGGCAAAGGAATTAAAAAGGAAACTAGCATGTGGTGGTGCAGTAAAAGATAACAAAATAGAACTACAAGGGAACCACAAAGATAGAATAAAAAAAGTGCTGGTAGCGATGGGATATGAAGAAAATCAAATTGAGCTACCATGACAGAAAAGTGATTGCAGAGAATGGCTTAATAGGGATCAGAGCAACAGTTGTCAACTCAAATGACCGGTCCCTTGTTGGCAAAAGTGGGAAGGTACTAGATGAAACAATGAACACACTAAAATTAGAAACAAAAGATGGGGATATTACCATACAAAAAAGTATCGTAACATTGAAATTGGGATACAAACTTCCCATCTTGGTTGATGGAAAGGAACTCTTGCAAAGGCCTGAAGAAAGGATAAAAAAATGGTGGAGAAAGCTGAAGTATAGGAGGAGAGCACATGACCGAAGTTGAATGCAAAGATAAAAACTGCCCAAAACACGGCAATATAAAAGTCAGAGGAAATATATTCAGAGCAAAAGTAGTATCAACAGGTAAAATGAATGGGTCAGTAGTAGTTGAAAGGGACTTCATTAGAAAGGTGAACAAATACGATAGAATGGAAAAAAGGAGGAGGAGAATGATTGTCCATAAGCCTGGCTGTATTAATGTTAAACCTGGAGATATTGTGCGAGTTGGAGAAACAAAGAAGATTAGCAAGACCAAATCATTTGTCATCATAGATGTCATCAAAAGGGGTGAATAAGTATGAAAGCAGTGGGGAGTAAAGTAGTGAAGACATTAACTGTAGGATCTAGGTTAGTGTGTGATGATAATACCGGTGCTAAGGAACTAGAAATAGTCGGTGTTGTTGGATTTAAAGGAAAAAGGAGGAAACTCCCCAAAGCTGGTGTTGGTGACGTAGTTATATGCTCAGTCAGGAAGGGAAAACCAGATATACGAAAGAAAGTTGTAAAAGCTGTAATAATCAGACAGAAAAAAGAATGGAGAAGGCCAGATGGAACTAGGATAAAATTCTCCGACAACGCTGCTGTCATAATTGATGATAAAGGGCAGCCTAAAGGAACTGAAGTAAAGGGACTAGTAGCTAAAGAGGTTGCAGAAAGATATGCAAAAGTTGCGACCCTTGCTAAAAATGTTATATGAGATGATAAAAATGATAAGTGCAAAGCCAAAGAAACAAAGAAAAAGGCATTACAATGCTCCTTTACATATTAGGCAGAAGAAGATGATAGCCCACCTGAGTGGTGAACTAAAGAAAAAGTATGAAAAGAAATCTATCCCTATACGGAAGGGAGATAAAGTTAAAATTTTGAGAGGAGACTTTGCAGGCACTGAGGGTAAAGTAGTGAAAGTGGATCTGAAAGCCTACAAAGTGCATATTGATAAAGTAAAAAGAAAAAAGACAAGTGGAGAAGAGGTGGTCGTGCCCATAAACCCGTCCAATCTAATGATAATTGAATTAGATCTGTCAGATGAAAAGAGAAAGAAAAAACTAGGAGCAAAAGAAGGTGACTAGATGGCAAGAAAAGGAGAAAATAAAAAATTGAAAAGGATCGCGGCACCAAAGGCCTGGAAAATCCCAAGAAAGACAAGTACTTGGATAACTAAACCTAAACCAGGTCCTCATAATCTAGAGGCATCTGTGCCACTAAATGTGCTAGTCAGAGACATGCTGGGGCTAGCTAAAACAACAAAAGAATCCAAGGTTATAATAAAACAGGGAAAGATAAAAGTTGACGGGAAGGTTAGAAAAGATTTGAAGTTCCCCGTTGGGTTTATGGACACTATAAGTGTCCCTGCAATCAACAAATATTATAGAATAGTCTATGACAGGTTGGGTAAATTGATTACTGTTGAAATAGATAGAAATGATGCTAATAAAAAACTAGTTAGAGTGAAAAACAAAACACCAGTGAAAGGAGGTAAAATACAAATAAACCTCCATGACGGGAGAAACATACTTCTAGAAAAAACAGATATAAAAACTGGTGACACTCTTATGATAAGAGTTCCAGATCAAAAAATCGAAAAAACAATAAGACTAGAAAAGGGAGCTCTAGCATATATAGTAGGTGGCGGGCACACGGGTGAACTAGCCAAAATCGAAGAAATTATGAAAGGTACGATTACAAGACCTCCACTGGTAAGACTTACAGGTGAAACAGAATTCTTGACAAGTAAAGAAAATGTTTTTGCTGTAGGTAAAGACAAGCCTGAAGTTGGTATAGGTGATGTTTCATGGTCTCAGTAAAAGTTGATAAAGTAACAGTCAACATAGGCGTTGGGGAATCCGGGGAGCCACTAGAAAAGGCTGAAAAGTTATTACTAAAACTTACAAATCAGAAACCAGTAATCACAAAATCAAAAAAAAGAATTCCAACATGGGGGATAAGGAGAAAGCAGGCAATAGGAGTTAAGGTGACACTAAGAGGTAGGAAAGCACTTGATTTCCTAAAAATGGCCCTCGAAGCAAAAGAAAAAAGGTTAAACAAAAGTAACTTTGACAAGAATGGCAATTTTGCATTTGGAATCCCAGAGTATATTGACCTACCTGGTATAAAATACGACCCAGAAATTGGGATATTTGGATTTGACGTGTGTGTCACGCTAACAAAAGATGGATACAGGATAAAAAGGAGAAAGAGAGAGAAAAAAAAGATCCCATCAAAACATAAGTTAACTAAAGATGAAGCAATAGAATGGGCTAAGAAAAACCTGAGCGTAAATGTGGAGGCTGACTAAAATGTCAAAGAAGGAAAGCAAAAAAGGGAAAAAGGATATACCCACGTGCAAGATATGTGGCAGTCATAAAAGAGTGATTAGAAAATACGGTCTAAACATATGTGGGAAGTGTTTTAGAGAAGTGGCTGAAAAAATGGGCTTTAAAAAATATTGAGGTGGAAAAGATGCTTACCGACCCAATAGCAGATGCTATGACAAGGATAAAACATGCTGAGAACGCTGGTAAAAAGAACGTACTCTTAAAGCCAGCTTCAAAATTACTCGGCAATATACTCTCAGTGATGCAAAAAAGGGGGTATATTGGTGAATATGAGTATATAGATGATGGAAAGGGTGGTATATACAAAGTAAAATTATTAGGGAAAATAAATGATTGTAAGGCAATAAAACCTAAACATCCAGTCAAGATGATGGAACTAGAAAATTGGGAGAAGAAATTCTTACCGGCAGCAGGAGTTGGGATGCTAATAGTATCAACTCCTTCAGGAGTAATGGATAATGAAGATGCCAAAAAGAGAAAGGTCGGTGGAAGATTAATCGCATATGTTTATTGAGGGGAGGAAGATGGTAGCTGCAGCTGAAGTTGAAGAAATAATAAAACTCCCAGAAGGAGTTTCCGTAGACGTAGATGGTTTAAAGGTTACTATTAAGGGACCAAAAGGTGCTCTGGTGCGAGAGTTTAAAACAAAAAAGGAAATACACATTGACAAAAAGGATGGTTCCATAAGAGTGTGGGCAAGATTTCCAAAAAGGAAAACACTTGCCATGATAGGAACAATAAGAGCTCATATTAACAATATGATAAAAGGAGTTACAAAGGGATACAAGTACACTTTACGAGTTCATTACAGGCACTTCCCCATGAATGTTAGCGTTGAAGGAAACAAACTTGTGATAAAAAACTTCCTTGGAGAGAAAAGTAATAGGTACGCAGATATTACAGACAATGTAAAAGTTGAGATAAAGGGGAAAGACACAATAGTAGTAACAGGCATCGATAAAGAAAAGGTTGGTCAAACAGCAGCTAATATAGAGCAGGCAACATATGCCAAAAACAAGGATCCTAGAGTGTTCTTCGACGGGATATACATAATTGAGAAAGGTGAGGGTGAATGAACTCCAGAAACAAACCTAAGTTTCAAAAACAAAATGCTCACGCTAAAAAGAGAGCTCAGAAAACTGGATGGAGAAAACCAAGAGGGATAGACAGCAAACAAAAAAAAGGGAAAAAATCAAAAGGCGCCCACCCAAAGATAGGGTATGGAGCACCTACAGTAAAAAAATTTCTCCACCCGAGTGGGTATTCAGAAGTCTATGTCAGGAATATATTGGATTTAGAGAATGTTGATCCTGATAGACAAGCTATAAGAATTGCTTCAGCAGTTGGAAAGAAAAAAAGGGAAGAGATAATAAAAAAAGCAGATGAAATGAAAATCAAAATACTCAATAGGTGAATAAGATGGAACTTGGAAAAGTAAAGAGACTGGTTGCTAGAACGTTCAAAGTTGGGATGAACAGAATCAGAATAATGGATTCTGAAAAGGCAAAAGAAGCCATCACAAGAGAAGATATAAAAAGGCTAGTCAGAACTGGTAAAATTAAGATACTACCAAAAGTTGGAACATCTAGAGGGAGAACTAGAGCCCTACTAAAAAAGAAAAAAGCTGGTAAGAGAAAGGGGCCAGGTAGTAGGAAAGGTAAGAAAACTGCCAGGAAGCCATCAAAAAAAGAATGGATGGAAAAGGTTAGAGGGCTCAGGAGAGCACTTAAGGAGATAAGACCTGAAAATTACAGGGAGTTATACAAAAAAGTTAAAGGTGGATTCTTCAAAAGCAAAAGGCATCTTATATCACACATAAGGGGTGTTAAGTAATGGCTGTTAAAACTAATTACAGGGTGAAATTTAGAAGGAGAAGAGAAGGAAAAACAAACTACAAGAAAAGACTGGCACTCATAAAATCGAAAAAGCCAAGGTTGGTTATTAGGATACTAAATAGACAAGTAATAGCACAATTAGTGGAATTCGGGCATAAAGGCGATAAAATATTAGTGACTGCTAGTTCCCATGAGCTAAAAAAGTTTGGGTGGGACGGCCACCCAGGGAATTGTTCATCTGCCTACTTGACTGGACTACTCCTCGGAACCAGGGCCAAAAAAAAGGGCTATTCAGAAGCAATACTTGACATAGGTCTACACACACCAGTTAAGGGGTCAAACGTTTATGCTGCACTTAAAGGAACCATCGATGGGGGTTTAGAAGTACCACATGACTCGGCTATATTCCCAAATAATGATAGGATAACAGGTGCAATAATATCTGAGTATAGAGGAATACCAAATCTTGTTGAAAAATTCAAATCCACAAAGGAGAAGATAATGAAAGGGTGAGACAATGACGGAATGGGTACCTAAAACAAAACTCGGAAAGCTCATCGTGAGCGGAGAAATAAAGACGATGGATCAAGCACTAGAAACTAAATTACCAATACTTGAACCTGAAATAGTAGATATCCTCTTACCAGACCTAGAAAAGGAAGTTCTCCAAGTTAGAGTTGTGAGGCGAACAACAGACTCAGGAAGAAAAAACAAGTTCTTCGCAACAGTAGTTGTCGGCAACAAAAATGGGTTTGTAGGTGTAGGAATAGGAAAAGCCGCCAACACAAAGCCAGCAATAGAAAGAGCGATAAGGAATGCAAAGATGAACATAATAAAGGTTAGAATGGGTTGTGGTTCATGGGAGTGTATGTGTGGAGGACATCACTCAATACCTTATGCAACAGAAGGTAGATGGGGTTCGGTGAGGGTCCGACTGCTCCCAGCTCCGAAAGGTACGGGATTGGTGATTGGAGACATCGGTAAAAAGGTTTTAGAGATGGCAGGCGTGAAGGATGTTTGGAGTAAAACATGGGGGGATACCAGGACTACATATAACTTTGCATTTGCTGTTTGGGATGCCTTGAAAAACCTGAGAAAAACAAGGATACCTGACGAAGTTATAGTAAAGGCAGAATCTAGACCTTCTACAGAAACAATAAAAGAAGGTGAAGAAGAATGAAAAGACTTGCCGTTATCCAGATAAGAGGAACGATAGACACGCCGAGAGGGGTGAAAGATACACTTAGAATGATAAACTTAACTAGGGCAAACCATTGTGTCGTGATAGATGATAGAGATTCATATAAAGGTATGCTACAAAAGGTCAGGCCATGGGTGACATGGGGCGAGATAAACAATAAAACAATGGAACTACTCCTCAAAAAGAGGGGGAGACTAATAGGAAATAGAAAATTAACAGATGACTACATGAAAAAAAATACAAAGTTTAAGGGCATTTCAGAATTTGTAAGTGCGTTTATGAAATTCGAAGCAGAGTTGGATGACATACCTAATCTAAAGCCTGTGTTTAGGCTAACCCCTCCATCAAAAGGGTACAATTCGACAAAAAGAGATTTCACTCAAGGTGGCGATAGAGGATACAGAGGCGAAAAGATAAACGACCTGATAACTAAAATGGTATAGGTGATCTTATGGCACTCAAAAATAGGAAGATAAGAAAGAAACATAGAGGTACTAGGAACTGTGGTAGAGGAATGAAGGGATCCAGGAGGAAAGGAGGCGGAAGAGGATTAGCTGGGTCTGCAAAACACAAGAAATTAAAAGTATTAATGGAAGATCCGAATCACTTTGGGAAACACGGAATGGGAATGAAAAAGATGAAAGAAAAATACATCTCCATAGAAAAAATAGCTGCGATAGCTCGCGAAAACAAACTAAATGAGATCGATGTTACTAAAATGGGTTATAATAGAATCATTGGAAAGGGGAATATAGACACCCCTATCAAGATAAAGACAACATCAATCACAAACGCCGCAAAGGAAAAAATAGAAAAGGCAGGCGGTTCAGTCGAAATAATTTGATGTGTATTACACCTATTGAGCCATTACTTGGCTTAATAGAAAAGGTGGTTTCATGGGATGGGAAATACTTGATCCTATAATTGCAATACTTCCTGATGTTAAAAGGCCTGTGCAAAAGCCCACACTCCAAAGGAGGTTAATGTGGGTAGCTATTGCACTTGTTATATTTTTCATTCTTTCTCAAATTCCGCCAATTGGTATGCTAACCCCACAGAGGCTAAAACAAATACAAGTTACTGACCCAGCAAGATATGCCCAACTCAGCCAAGAGTATTCAAATGTCCTCCAGAGAGTTGCGTTCTTAGAAAATGTCCAAACGATTCTGGCAAGTAGGCTTGGTACACTTGGAACACTAGGTATAGGTCCAATTGTTATGGCCTCAATTATACTACAGTTGTTAGTAGGAGCAGAGCTTATACAAATGGATAAAAAACGGTATATGGCAGCTACAAAAGTAGGAGGGATATTATTTGCCTTCTTTGAGGGGGCTATATATGTATGGTCAGGATTCCTCCCAATAGAACCTACAGGAATAAGTTTACTACCAATACCCGGAATTGCACACCTATTTGATATAAATGCATTATTGGTTATACTCCAAATTGCCCTTGGGTCTATCATACTACTATTCTTGGACGAAGTTGTTTCCAAATGGGGTATAGGTTCCGGTATAGGACTGTTTATAGTTGGTGGTGTTTCTGAGGTGGTGATATACAGGTCACTACATCCCTCATATGGTAGCATTCCATCGTTCATAAATGCAATAATAAATGAGGGTGCACTTCATTTGGATATAATCGCACCACTGCTTGCCACAATACTTGTATTCCTGATAGTAGTCTATGGAGAAGGTATGAGGGTGGAAATACCTTTAACCCTCGGGCGGATCCGGGGAATAGGAGGTAGATTCCCACTGAAACTATTTTACGTTTCAAATATCCCTGTAATATTAGCTGCAGCTCTATTTGCAAACGTCCAATTATTCGCCAGTATGATGGCAAACGCAGGAATCCCTTGGTTAGGAATGTTCGGAGCTAATGGACAACCGCTACCAAGTATGGTCTTAAGTCTAGATCCAGGTAAATTCAGTATTCCAATAGCATGGATGGTTAGGTCGCCTTACGGGGTTGTAAGTGGATGGACTGCAATCCAACAGAACTTTATAAACCCAGCACAAACCATATTTGGGATTATACCTTTGGAATTAGTACATATCTTGTTTTATCTAGGATTTATGATAGGCACATGTATTATCTTTGGTAAATTCTGGGTTGAGACAACTGGAATGGGACCAAAACAAGTGGCACGGCAACTGCAATCCGCTGGTTTATCCATACCAGGATTCAGAAGAGACCCAAGAGTCATGGAGAGGGTAATGGAGAGATACATACCTGTAGTCACCGTTATAGGTTCAGCAGCAGTTGGTGGTTTAGCCGCTTTAGCTGATCTAACTGGTGCATATGGGACAGGAACAGGTATATTATTAAGTGTTGGAATCCTATACAGACTGTATGAAGAATTGGCATCTGCCCAATTAGCCGAACTCCACCCAGCATTGAAATCGTTCCTAGGGTGAAATATTATGATTGAAGTAATTGGAATAAAAGTATTCTACCCACTTACATTTCTATGGGTATGTGGGCTTGCCATCGCAGTCACAATATTCTCGTTGTACATACACAAGAAGATGGTAAATCAAGAGAAAATGGAAGAAGTAAGGAAAAGAATGGAAGAACACCAGAAGAAGTACATGGAAGCGAAAAAATCTGGTGATAAAAAATTAATAGCTAG
>WAMD01000015.1 GCA_015522495.1 Nanobdellati archaeon | reverse complement strand
GCATATGTTCCTCGGGCCAGATAGGTTGCCAATAGTACAGGAAATGATACTTGCAACTGACGAGTTAAAAAAGAAAAAACAATTGAGAAAATTATTGAAGAGGCAGGTGAAGGACTTCGTTAAGTTGCTTGAGGTTGCGGATGGTTTGCCTGTTACTATAAGATTACTAGATCCGCCATTACATGAATTCCTCCCAGACATAACAGATCTGAAGGTTAAGCTCGTAGAATTGAAGCTGACACATGGTGATCCACTTGAGATAAAGAGAATTGAAAAACTTGTTTCAAAAGTAAAACAGCTCAGAGAGGCAAACCCAATGCTCGGCCATAGGGGTTGTAGGCTTGGGATAACAATGCCAGAATTGTATAGAATGCAGGTTAGAGCTATAGCTAAGGCTACAGTGAAACTGAAGAAGGGGGGTATGCACCCTAGACCTGAAATTGAAATTCCTCTGGTTGCATTCGTTGAAGAGGTAGACTACTTAAAAAAAGAGATACTTGATGAACTTTCAGAAGTTTCAAAAGAGGATGGTGTAAAGCTCTCAATCCCAATTGGTAGTATGGTTGAATTACCTAGAGCAGCGATTATATCTAGCAAACTAAGTGAGAGACTAGACTTCATGAGCTTCGGAACTAATGATCTTACTCAGACAACACTTGGTTTTTCCAGAGATGACGCAGGTAAGTTCATACCTGAATACATAAAAAAAGGTATTTTGAATTTTGACCCGTTCCAGGTCATAGATGAGGAAGGAGTGGGTTTCCTTATGAAACAGTGCTTGGTCAATGCCAAACATGTGAACCCAAAGATAGAGATAGGCATATGTGGTGAGCAGGGAGGAGAGCCCAGAAGTGTTGACTTTTGCCACAGGATTGGCCTGGATTATGTTTCCTGTTCTCCATACAGGATTCCAGTGGCTAGGTTGGCGGCAGCCCAGGCTGCTATAAGAGAAAAAAGTAAGAAGAGAAAGACCAAGGGGGGACATAAGACCCATAGTGTTAAGCCAAGGAGAGTTAGGAAAAAGAGGAGATAGCAAACTATTTTCACTCGCTCCCAGAGCTTATTAGTGTAACTTGGGTCGGTTCGTTTGCTGTTTTATCCCTTTCAAACCTGTAGAGAGTCCCAGAGACAGCTCTTTCCATTTCTTCGTCATGGGTTATTATGAATATCTGTTCAACTAGCCCAGGGAGGTGTTCTTTCAATGTTACTGCTAACGCCTTTACCCCGTCTTTGTCTAGGTTGTGTGTTGGTTCGTCAAGTATCAGCCAGCTAAGTTTTTGCGTTAGCACCAACGCGAATGCCACCCTAAGTGCGAGGGCAGCAGCACTTCTCTCCCCTCCGGATGCAACTCCCTCAACATTTACCCATCTCTCATCGTTTCTTTGTAGCTCTAGAACATAATCTTTCTCACCAACATTAAGCCTAAGGGATTGATAATCACCGTATGGATACACCCTTGGCCATATATCAGCGAGTGCAGCGTTCACAGTGTCGACGAATTCTTCTCTTAGCTTTAATTGGCTTGTTTCTAGAGCTGTGGATAACTGCCTCAGAGATTTCCAAGTAGACTCAAGTGTGATTACCTCCCCCTCCAACTTCTTTCTCCATTCTATCTTTTCATTCAGCTCCTTCAAAAGCTTCTTTTTTTCCTCGACAAGGTGCAGTTTACCAGTTAGTTCAGTCTTCTTTGACGAGAGCTCTGATGAAAGCTTGACGTATTCATTCTTCAACCTGTTATACTCATTTTCATCGAAGGGCAGTTTTGCAAGCTCGTTCTCAAACGATTTTATACTAGATAGTATTTCTCCCTTGTTTGTGACCAGTGACTGATATTCTTTTTTCATCTCAGCAAGCATCTCCAACTTGCTCACGGTTTGGACCAACTTGTCTAGTCCTGTTTTCAGCTGGTTTCTCCTTTCCACATTCTTCCTCTCGGTCATATCTAGGTCTGATAGTTCCCCTTTCATCTTCTCAATGTCTTCAATTGTCAGCGAGTTGAGTTCATTCTCCAGGTTTGCAATCTCCCTTTCGGTTACTTCCAGTTCCCTCATTTTCCTGTTTATCTCATCCCTCTTTGCTTTATCTTCTGATAAAAGTTTTTCCACTTTCCTTATCTCTACGTTTGTTGTTTCGATACTTGCCTTTGCGTCCAATATTAGTCTTTCCTTTTTGTCATCTGGCAGTTTAGAGTCACACACTGGGCACCTACCGCTTGCCTTTGATAAGGAGGTTTGTCTCTCTTTTAGCTTTTCAGCAGTGGCCTTCAGTTCAGTCATCCTTTTCTCATACTTATCTATCTCATTGTTTACTTCTACCAGTTTCCCTTCAAGTTCTCTCTTGTCTACCAAATTTATCTTCTTCTCTCCAATTGTTTTTTGCAGTGTTTCCTTTCTCTTTATCCTCTCTTCGTTCATTCTAACCTTTGCGTTTATATCTGCTTTCCTTTTGGATATGCTATCTAGTTCAGCTTCAATCTTTTCCAAGTCTCTTTTAAGTGATTCTAACTGATCCCTTTCACCTTTTAGCTCCAAGTCCATGTCTGCGTTCAGTTTGTCACCGAGTTTTTCCTCAATTTCTTTTTCCCTCTTTTCTGTCCATACTAGTTTGCCTTTCAGGTTTTCAATTTTCTTGTTTACTTCTTCCCTTTCGGATCTAATCTTTTCCAGTCGATCAACAGATGACTTTGCCACTTTGACAGATTCCCCCAGCTTTGTAATACCTTCCCTTATTTTGTTGATCCCATTTTCTAGCTCACTTATCTCAGAGGATATGTTGTTTATGTTCTTGAGCATCTCATCAATCTTTATGTTCTCCATCTCATCCTTCCTGTCCCTTATCCTGTCCTTAATTCGGTTGACGGCGGATACTAAGTTCTTTCTAGCATCTTCAAATTTATCTATACCAAGCAGTTCATCGATTTTCTGTTTTCTCTTTCCGGCAGGTATCTGCAAAAAATAGTCTATTTGATTTTGTTCAGAGTATATCGCTTTCGAGAATAAGTCATAATTCATCCCAATAATCCTAGACAAGGATTCATTCACTTGGGATATTACTGCTTCTTTGAGTTTGCCCTCTTCTAATAGTTCTGCTTTGCTAGTTCCTTTCCCTCTTGTTATCTCCCTTGTAACCTTGTACGCTTTCCCATTTATCTCTAGTTCTAATTCCACCTTTGCTTTTTGTCTAATACTTGGTTTGTTCATTATGTAATCTTCAAGCTTTACCTTTCTAGATTGTACATTCGGGAAAGTTCCAAACAGTGCAAAAGATATAGCATCCATTACAGATGACTTCCCAGATCCCATCCTTCCGACTAAAACGTTCGTTCCATTAGAAAACACCAGCTCCGACCTGGCATGCGACCTCCAGTTTTCTAGGAGAATTCTTTTAATCATTGCCTATTTTTTGTTTGTTTTTGGTTAAATTCTTAGTGGTTTACATCTTGTCGTTGTTTTCCATCAACAATATAATATATTCCTAAGTTATATACAACATGAAACCAGGGTGTTGGGTGTGAAGGCCAAGGGAATATCTGCAATCGTATCTATTGTTCTTTTAATATCTATATCAGTAATAGCAGCAGTTGGTATATATTTTTGGGCAAGCGGGCTGGTTACAAAGCAGCCTACTAGTAAGTCCCCTATACCTATTACAGCTGTTCCTCTCGATAACAAAGGCCATGTGGCTGTTGCAAACCTCGGCAGTAAACCACTCACACTTGACAAGCTGAATTCCACAGCTGGAATTAAGTGTGACTTTGGAGGGACTGTAACCATCCAACCTGGTGGTCAGGCGGTATGTACCATCCCTCCAAAGTCTGGGAAGATAGTGCTTTGGGGATCCGGCACCGGCTCAACTGAAATAGAGTTACCAAAGGCAGCTGAAGTTACTGTTACTAGCTCTCCAGGATTTGAAACTAAGAGTTGGGTGGATACTAGTTTTCCAGGTACGTACTCCAATACTACAACTGGGAGCCTGAAGCTCTTATCAAAGATGTGGTGGGAGTCTAATATAACTGGGAATGATGATAGGGAGTATGAGTCTGATGCTGGAGTAGACTCGAATGGTATTGTTCATGTTGCCTTCACTGCTGATGGGCCTGGTGGGAAGGATATATACTATGCCAACTCCTCCTCCGGCTGGAATGTTACCCAAGTTTCTGGATCACATGGAGACCCAGGTGATAACTCTCCTTCACTAGTGATAGACTCGAATGGTATTGTTCATGTTGCCTGGCATCGCAAAGTTGATGAGGACCACTATATATACTACGCTAATTCTTCATCCAGCTGGGAGAACGTTAGGATAACATCAGGCACACCAGGTTCAGCGGATCCTTATGTAACTGTTGATAACGATGGAGTTGTACACATAGTTTGGATCGACAGATCAGATAATGGGGATGCAGTTTACTATGCTAATTCCTCATCCGGATGGAACCAAACTAAGTTAGTAGATAGGGATTCTCACCCGAGATATCCATCTTTATTCATTGACAATAATGGAATCAAACATATTATTTTCATGGATGATTATGGCGATAGAGAAAACATATACTATGCTAACTCCTCATCCGGCTGGGACATAACGTCAATAACAAATACAGATGATTATGATGAAGTTCCAGAGGCAGTGTTTAGCAGTGGGGTTCTTCATGTGGTTTGGCAGGGCACAGAGTCTGGGAATTGGGATATATACTACGCTAACTCCTCATCCAACTGGAGTATACTCCAAGTTACTAATGAAACACACAGACAGGATCTACCGAAGCTGACAGTTACAGATAATGGGGTTGTACATGCATTTTGGGAGGATTACAGAGATAGTGATACACATATATACTATACTAACTCTTCTTCAAACTGGAAGAACAGTAAGGCTTTATCTGACGGGTATTGGATTCTTCCCAGTGTGGCACATTGTGGGAATCTGGTTTATCTACTCGGAGACAAATACACCAACCATTATGACTTGTATATCTCGAACTCTACTACTTATTATTATCCAAAAGGTAATTTTGTGTCAAATGTAATTAGTATACCGTTGTCTAATATTACTCAGGTCACATGGGGGATAGATAATCCTGCAGATACTGAGTATAATATATCCTTTGTTGTTAGTAATGAATCTAATTTTTCATCGAATATAACAGTGGGAGTATCAAATGGAGAGACTATCGGGGATGTAGCCAGGTACGTTAAGTATATGGTTAATTATACTAGTTTGGATATGCTATCAACGCCTATCTTGCATTATCTATCTTTCAAGTATCTCCCTGTCTGGACAAACGTCACATACACAGTAAACTACGACCCCGGCTTAGAATGGGTGGCGTTGACAAACAGCACCGGAACAGTGGTCAACGCAAGCGTGAGCAATTGCAATACCTTTTACACCAACACGGTTGAGGTCCCGACAAGCGATAGTTACCATGTGGTTTACAAGGGATGCGACGGAAAGACAAAGACGTATGCAGTGTCCTAGATGAGATTCCTTTGCGATGCAATGCTAGGCAAGCTAGCTAGGTGGCTTAGGATAATTGGTTATGATACTGAGCTAGCCACGAACGAGGGTGACTCCAGTCTGGAGGCCAGAGCTAGGTTGGAGGGAAGGATTTTACTAACTCTTGATAAATCAGTTAAAGGTCTTCATCTACCATCCCAAAACTTAGACGACCAGCTGGTTTTCCTGGCTAGGGAACTAGGAATGGAGATACCTAGTGAGCCTATTCCCTTGCGCTGTCCAAAGTGCAACGGTGAGCTAGAGCCAACTAGCGTAGGATTACCAAACTATGTAGATAAAGGATGGAAATGCAAGAGGTGCGGCCAGTTATATTGGGAGGGCTCGCACTGGATGAGGATGAGATCTTTTTTGAAGAGGGTTAGAGATAAAATTAGTTCACAACCTACCTAAGTCCACCACCTGCACGTCAGAAACTTCCGGTATATCTCTAAGTTTCTTTTCCACAGCCTCAGTTCCGCCTTCTTCGTCTTTAACAACTACAGTCACTTTTAATGCCTTCAATCCAAATGCAATTGGTTCCTCTTCAACCTTTTCAGCCTTGATAGCATTTGTAACTTTTTCCTTCATTATTTCAAATTTATCTGGCTCTTCAGGCATTAGCTTAATAACAGCAACCACTTCTCCCATATCTACACCTCATGGACCTTCAAATCCACAGTTGGGACAAACCCATCTAACAGCTTTTGCTCTGCAGTCCAAACATCTAACAATTGTCCTTCCGCAGTTTGGGCATTTGAACTCCACATATTCGTTTGTTTCCCTATTGCAAGATACACATCTAACTACTTGCATAGAAATCACCAATTCGGCTTATAATTTTAAACTGGCTTATTTATAAATCTACCGATTGTTTTGATTGGGCTCCTGTACGCCCCTGTAGTTTAGCTAGGATAGAACGGGGGGTTGCGGACCCTCTGGCCCGGGTTCAAATCCCGGCAGGGGCATAATGCGTTGCTATATTGCCGGGAGCGAATGCGTGTTCGTCCGTAGACCGACGTGACGGTCTGTTCAAATCCCATCCCCCATACTGCCTTCGGCAGGTGACTGGGGTTATGGTTCTCCATTCTGGAAAGCTCTAGAGCCTTTTAGAGACCCATATATCAATGATAGCAAGACCAGCAATTACAAGATCTGTTTGCCATGCTCTTAGTATTGCCGGATTTGTTAGGATTAATAGCATGATTATGATGAGTGATATGTCAAGCGATACGTGAGCTATTAGGAGTAACACGTACCCTAATGTTGATGTTATAGATGAAGTTATGTTTTTCCCAATTTCCCCAGGTGGACCGAGACCAATATCTTTCATATCCGTCATCTTCCTCACCTCCAAGTTTTAATTAACATTTCAAAGATAAAAGATTTATCCTAAATCTGGGCAATACTAATCTAAAAATTGGGCATATTTTTAACCATATAAATAAATATGACAAAAATGTACAAACACATTATGGCTCACATGACAAAAATTGAGAAAAGAGTGATGAGGCATGTTGCAGATAATGGGATATCTGAGTCGATCCCGGTAATTGCAAAGAGATTAAGGATAAAACCAACCACCCTTAATTATTTGATAAGGAAGTTTGAATCAAAAGGGTGGATAAGAGGGTATGCATATAGATTAAACCCGTTGGCATTTGGGTATTCATACCCGTTCTGGTTTTTCATAAAAGCAAGACATCACAAAAATATATCTATCCTTGATGATATGATATTGGAGTTCTCAGAGGTCTATGTTACTAATAGAATAACAGGACCATATGATATTGCATTTCTCGCCTTTTTTAAGGGGCAGTACGATTCTGCAGCATTTGTTGACAAATTGATTGAAAGCACATCTACGTACGTCAGGAGGGTATATTCATATCCTGTTCTCTCACTGGAAAAATTGCACAATATCGAGCTGAAGAGAAAAACAAGTGTAAATATAGATAAGAAATCCATATCTATCATAAAGTATATATCTTTCAATCCAACAGCAAGTATATCTAAGATAGCTGAGGATCTTGGTTATCATAGGGATACTGTTTCAAAGCGGATAAAATGGATGAAGGATGAGCAGGTTATACTAAAGAGAAGTGTTATATTGGATAAGAAAATAGCGAACAAAATAGGTATGGCTGTTAGGAGTATAATATTCATGAACGTTGAGCCATCCACAAGGAAGAGAAGTTTAGAGCTAGCAAAAAAGGAGGACTTTGTTCATGAAATGTTCCTCCTAGGCTCGAGGTTTGATTCTTTACTTGTAACTAGGGCACACAGCGTTGATGATTTATACACTAACATATCAAAATTGTTTTCAAGGGATATAGCGGTTACAACAGAAAGCAGTGTAGTTTTTTATTTCAGGGAAAAGGAGTCACCAGCTTGCTTTCTCAATGGTTTCTAATATCTTGCTTGTTTTGTGCATGCTCCCATTCGTTTTTTTCTTTACCCTCACAATCTTCAAGTGTAGCCCCCTTTTGGTCAAATCTTTTTTGAGCTTTTTTTCATCTATGTCCTGGTCTGGGCCTAGAACTAGGATATCTGGTTTTTTTTCTTCTATTATCCTTAGCATGTCGTCTTCGTACCCGAGTACTGCTTCATCTACTGGTTTTAACGCTTTCACGACTTTGAGTCTTTGACCCTCTGGTATAGGGCAGCGCCCTTTAATTCTTTTAACATTCTTGTCTCTGGCAACTACAACAATTAGATAATCTCCAAGTTTCTTTGCTTGAGTTAAGTAGTATATATGGCCTGGATGTATGACCCCAAAAGTTCCAAAAGCCATAACTCTTTTCACAAAAACCACCTGATTATGGATACACCCTATTTATTGTTCTAGGGAATGGTATGGCGTCTCTTATGTGTTCAAGGTTAAGTATCCATTTTAAGAACCTTTCTGTTCCTAACCCAAACCCAGAGTGAGGAACAGAGCCAAATCTTCGTAAATCTATGTACCATTTATAGTTATCCTCTTTTAGTCCTTCTTCCTTTATCCTTTTCATCAGTTTATCTATTTCCCATATCCTTTCTGATCCACCTATTATTTCCCCATGCCCCTCAGGCGCAAGCAAGTCTGAGCACTTTACAATCCTTGGGTTTGTTGGATCTTCTTTCATATAGAATGCCTTTGCCTCTTTTGGCCAATCATAAACGAACAACGGCTTTTCAAGTTCTTCCGTTAATGCCTTTTCATGTGGTGTCCCAAAATCATCTCCCCATTTTATTTCAAACCCTTTTTTATGTAGTTCCTCTACAGCCTCATCATATTTCATTCTCTCAAATGGATACTTAATCTTCTTCAACCTGTTTACATCTGTAAAGTTGGATAGCAAGGGTGCGTGATTTTCAGCTAGGTTCTGGGCAACGTATGTTATCATTCTTTCTTGGAGTTTCATATTGTCCTCATTTGAGAACCATGCCATCTCAGCCTCTAAATGCCAGAACTCTGCCAGATGCTTTTTTGTTTTTGATTTTTCAGCTCTAAAGCTAGGTGTAATCGAATACACCCTTTCTAGTACATATATAAGTGCTTCTAGGTATAACTGTCCAGTCTGGCTCAAGTATGCTTCATCTCCAAAGTAGTCAAAACCAAATAGCGTAGAGCCACCTTCAGCTCCTGTCTTAGTTATTATTGGAGGATGGACTTCCCAAAAGTTATTTTTATAAAAGAAGTCTCTAAAGTACCTGAGCGACAAATCTCTAATTTTCAATATCCTATTCATCCTTTGGCTTCTTACCCATAAATGCCTGACATCTAATAGGAATTCAGTTGATTGATCTTTTGTTATTGGGAATCTCTCAGCTTTGTGTACTATTTCTATTGACTTGCCCTCCACTTCGATACCTGTAGGTGCTCTTTTATCCTCTTTCACTATACCTCTTATTTTAACACTGGACTCTATACTAGTATTCTCAGCATCACTCTCCCCTTTAAACACTACCTGCACGATACCTGTTGAGTCTCTTACAATTAAGAAACTAGCATTTTTCGTTACCCTTTGTCTGTATACCCATCCCCATATCTCAACTTCTTTTCCTATGTTTTCGCCTAGCTTGGAAATTAGTATCCTCATTTACCACACCCACATCTTGTTGGTATACAATTTGAACACGCGAGAATTCTTCACTTGCCCAGGAGATAATATCCTAGCTCTTTTTCCTAGATGCTTAGGAGATGCCTTTACAGCATCTTTAATCACCGATTTAGCATCCTTGTATTTTCTTTTTTTCTGTGATATCAACTTGTATGATTCTATGTACACCTTTTCATGTTTTTCTATAAACCTATCTGAGTTTTTATAATCGAATGCACTTGGTCCGACTGCTTTTTCCACTGGAGGGAGAGTTGGGACGTCTAAATCAACAAGCAATTCTGCAGTTTTCTTTGAATCTGTCCACCAGTGTATGTCATTTACTTTAAATCCATTCATCTCTAGTTGCCTTTTTATAGATACTCCAAACGATTCAAGTTGACTCCATATTATCTCTTCGTTTTCCTCTTGTATGTCCCACTTTACTACTATTGGATTTGCCACTTTTTTCCTTCCTTTTCTTGGGAGTTTTCCAGTGCTGAGAGCCATCCTAGCTGCCAATGCAAATTTTGCCATTGAATCCAAACTAACTGGGGATGCAACGTTTCTGTTCGGATCAACAGGATCAACAACTATCAAATGCCAATTAAACTTCTTCTTTAGTTCATTTGTATTGCACTCTGAGTCGTTCACACATATCACAACTGGGGGTTCCCACACACTTGCCTCTTCTAAAATCCTTTCAAAGCTCCTGTACTTTATCACTAGTAGTTCACAGAGATAACCAGAAAAACCATGTGTTTTTATCTCCGCACCGTAGACCCCAACTTGTTTCATAAACCATTTTAGTTTTATGACCTCTCTTGGATCGTGTAGGTTGGATATCACATAATCTGTGTGGAGCGGAGTTCTATCTACGGCTGATATTATTCTTTCATTAGGACCTATTTTATAGGCAGGTACAACATCAATAAATTTTCCTTTTATCTCTATCCGGGTATAAGGATGTTCAGCATAGTGCACTCTTGCCTTTCCATTCACGAATTTAGCCACCTCTTTTCCTACCCTAAGCCCCATCTTCCTTAGGTAGTCTTTACTGACGGACTTGTCAAATAGTACAAATATATCCATATCATTTTTGCCTTTAACAAATGTCTTCTTGGCTATTGACCCAACTAACCTTACTTCTAGCCCAAACTTCTCTTTTATAAAAGAGGAGATGTTATCCGCCAACGAGATCTCTTTTTCAATCTCCTTTTTAGAAGGAAATATACCCTTTGGGATAATCTTGTTAAGTTTTAGCATTAAATCAACACCTAGTTTTTTATGTATTTTCTGTTTTTCTATATTTATGCCTTCTATTAAGAAAATAGGAAAAGAAACTGTATATATGGTAGATAACAAGGATTTAGGACCAGGTCAAAGAGAGTTCTTAGACTCACTAGTCAGTGCAGCATCTAGGGACTTCACAGATGCAGAGTTATCCAGGATATTTCTCGTTGATGAGAAAAAAGGGGAGTTTATACACGATGTTAAAGCGATACTATCAAAGATAAGATTTACAGTGTATCCATCTGAAAGGGAGCTGGTCAGAAAAAAGGTTGAGGGATTAGTAAAGAAGTATATAAAACCGACCAGAGAGTTTATTGACGATGCGATTGATTATCTGTTTGGATTTGGTAGGATAACTCCTTTATTTCTTGATCCAGAGATAGAGGAAATAATGATAAATGGAGAGTTAAAACCAGTGTTTATCGTCCATAGGAAGTATGGTATGTGTAAAACAAATATTGTGTTTGAGTCGAGAGATGAACTAGAGCTTTTAGCAGAGCGACTCTTGAACATGAGAAAACCAAAAAAGCAGATTGTGGATGGTTCGTTGGAAGATGGATCCAGGTTTAGTCTTGTTCTACCTCCTATCTCGCATGCACCAATAGTTACTATAAGGAAGTTTACATCTGAGCCACTCAGTATACTTGATTTAGTCAAGAAGGGAACAATGACAGTTGACCTAGCCGCATTCTTATGGTTAGCTGTAGAGGGCCTAGGAGTCAGGCCCTCTAGCATACTGATAGCTGGAGGGGCGGGATCTGGTAAAACAACAACACTAAATGCCTTAGCTGGGTTTATACCTAAAGACGAGAGAGTGATTACAATAGAAGATACACCAGAATTAAACTTAGGTAATAGAGATAATGTCGTTAGATTGTACTCATTTTATGATGAGAAAAACACTGTTGGACTGGAAGACTTGGTTAAAGCATCCCTCAGGTTAAGGCCTGATAGGATAATAGTTGGTGAAGTAAGAGGAAAAGAGGCGGAATCCATGTTTACAGCCATGGACGTTGGATGTTCTGGGTCCATGGGAACAATCCATGCTAACTCTGTTAAAGAAACAGTAAAGAGATTAACAAACCCACCTATGAATGTCCCTGAAACACTCATACCATTAGTTGATATAATAATTGTTCAACATAGGTTAAACATTCCTGGCAAGGGCATAGTTAGAAGAGTTGTTGAGGTTTCTGAGATCGAGTATCTAGACAAGATAAGTTTCAATACTATATTTAGGTGGGATAGGAGGGGTGATAAATTAGTTAAGTCAGAGATACCTCCGTCCTTATTGGACAGCCTTTCAAAGCTATCTGGGATGACGAAGTTGGAGTTGATGGATGAAATAGACAAAAGGAAAAGAGTACTTCACAACATCCTAAACAGGGGGGCAACAGGATATAACACATTGTATCATTCGTTATACAAGGAGTTATCAAAAGGTTAGTCTATCAAGATCTCTTTATCACACCTGTCTCAATTAGTTTTTCCATTCCACCTTTGATTAGCACTTTGCTGTACCCTAACACTGCGACAGCTGTATCTACATTCATTATCCCCTTTTTATTCTTCAGATAGTTGAATATGTCCATTAGTAAGGGGTTGTCAGATGAGAAATCAGGTCTTGTTATAGTATACGTTCCATCGATTATCAACTCTTTCGTTGGTTTCTCCGCTAGTAACCTTGCTATTATGTTTGACTTGTACGTAACTGTTACAAACCCTGCTAGAGTGAGCACCACCACTATTGCGATTAGCCAGATTACATTTACACAGAACACGCCTACACAAATTACCCCGGTTTTCACAGCACTCTCAAATGCACATGATCCAATTTCATCTTTACAGAAATATGTCTCTGGTTCGCTGTAAATCTGGTTGTAATCACTTCTAAGGTTAAACGGATCGTAGGTTCTTGTTAAACCACCGATATAAGCCTCAACCCATGCATAATAATTCCCACTCCTTTTTTTACCCAGCACAATCCTTGATGGAATTCCAACTCTTCTAGCAGCTTCCCTGAAAATTAGTGATTTTTCCAGACTATTGTACCCAGATTTGTTTAAGAGTCCTCCCCAGTCAATTTGTGTTTTAAGGGGAAAATCTGGATCCCCGGATGGGAGGGAGTTAACGTAGTTCACTATGGATGTGTATATCCCAGTTGATCCACTTGTGAGGTTTATGCTGGGCATAAAGTTTGTAGACAAGTACTTGTTTTCTTCATTGAATAGTGGATCTCTTTCAGATAGTAAAAACACTTCTTTATCTACAACTGACTTTACTGGGAATGCGTTTAGGATAGTAGAATCTCCGAAGTAAGCTCCAAGGTAGTGGAATCTGAGTGTGTAAGTTGATTTTGATGGGATTTTTATTGCCCATATAAGCATCTTCTTTGGTGATATCGTCACGTTCACGTCGGATAGGGGATAGCTTGGAGGATACGGTTCAAAATAAATTATTAACATATTTCCATATAGCCCCCTTTCTGTCGGTGATATAAAAACCATTTGGTTGGACGAATCCCTAGCATATGGAGCGTACACTGAGTATATGTTTTTGTCATCGGTTAGTTTTAGTTCGACTATCGCATCTATGTCTTTTGTATTCTCTAGCTTGATTTCCTGTGTAATGTCTTTGTCTACAATTTGAATGTTCACTGTTGCATAAACATCACTAGAGAATGCTTCTGGATACGTAACTGTAAATGTTCCTTGCTCTGCCCCAACAACTGGTTTATCAAACCTTGGTTCTGGCATCGATATTTCTGTATTCATGACACGCATACTTGGGAATGGATGGATATCTACGAGGTTATTTATCAACATTGAATTTTTAGATGGGTTTATTTTCACAACCTGTTTGTCAGATGAAAATATCATATAACCCCTTTCATCTTCTCCAACAAAAGTCATTGCGCTTACAAAGCCAACCATAAGAACGAGTAAGACTACTGAAAGCATCCTATTCGAGATATTTTTTGTACAGTGTTTCATATAGCGGGCCCTCCTTAGTAAGGGTACTTTTTACAAGCGTGACATATTTTATTTCAAATTCCATATCTGTTTTGTAACCGACTATCTCAAGTAACTTCTTAGTTGGTTTCCCTTTAACTCTTGCTAGAGTTATATGCGGCAAATATTGGCTATCCTTATCAAATCCTAGCCTAGCTAATCTAGACTCTATAAATTCATGTATCTTTAAAATTGTTTCCCCATCTACTCCTAACCAGACAACATGAATGTATGAGGTGCTAGGAAATACTCCGACCATTGTAGTTCTTGCTTTGAATGAGTTAAACTCAATTTTGTCCATAATCTCCTTTACCTTTTCGATGGTTTCATTGTTTACATTCCCAAGAAATCTAAGGGTTACGTGTAAGTTCTTAGGTTCAACAAGTTTTAGAGGAGTGTTTGATTTTTTGATCATACCTTGTATGTCTTCGCATGTTTTTCTGACCCTCTCAGATATTGGTAAAGCAAGAAAAGCTCTCAACTCAATCTCCTCTCATATCCTTTTGTTCTGACCCAAACATCTTTTTTCAGTCCAGCCAAGAAATCCTCATCCCATTCCCAGGTCTTATTCAGCGAGCTGTCGAGACAGTTTCCAGGTTCAAATGGTATTATGACCCATCTCCCATCTATCTGATTAGCCATTTTGATTAGGTCATCTTTTGAAATCATTGGGTGCCACACAGTAATGATTTCCCAGTAACCGCTCCAGTCTTTCATCAATTCTATACTCCTTTTTACATTGTGTGGTCCATGACCTGTTACTTCTGGATATTTTTCCCACGGTGCTTTCACATCAATACGAACGAAATCCACCAGTTTTCTTTTGATCAGCTTTTCTAACATATCGGGATGGTCACCATTTGTTTCAATCATAACCTTTAATCCCAATAATTTCAGTTCTTTCAAAAATATAGGTAAGTCTTTTTGTTCTGTAGGCTCCCCACCCGTTACACAAATACCCCCAACAATCCTATTCATCTTTATTTTTGATATAGCATCTTTTCCGCTCATACCAGTTTTTGATTTGACTATCTCTGGGACAAAGCAGTATCCACATCTCCAGCTGCATCCAGATGTGTACACTTTGCCAAATAGGATATTGTTCCATTCAAATCCCTGGACCTCCACTTTGTATACCCTCATTCAATCACTCTTTCAAGATAAACATGGTAGGGGCGTTTTCCATTATGTCATATATCATCTTCATTTTAGGGTCTTTTCCTTTTCTCTTTGCGTACTTTTTGAGGCTTACTTCAAACCAGTTTCCACCAAGGCTATGTCTTTGCAAGTCCTTTTCTGCTTTCATCCACCCAATTATATCAGGAGTTTCGTTTATGTATGTGTTGTAGTAAACGTCTTTAACTCCAAAGTTTTTTTGATTGAGATCTGCAAATCTCTTTTTTACTCTTTTTGTTTCTATG
>WAMD01000014.1 GCA_015522495.1 Nanobdellati archaeon | reverse complement strand
CCCCAGTGATACTCCTCCTTATAGTTGCGGCTGTAGTCTCGATGGTGGTAGACTTTATACATGGAGAGACATCCATAGACAGCATACTTATCTTGGTAATAGTTGTAGCAGCATCCATAGCTGGGTTTGTCCAAGACTACAAGGCTGAGAGGACAATAGAAGCCCTAGAAAAAATGGCAGCACCAACAGCTAGGGTAATAAGGAATGGGAAGGAAAAAGAGATAAAGGCCACAGAGCTAGTTCCTGGGGATATTATCGTCTTGTCTGGAGGAGACATAATCCCAGCAGATGCAGATATACTAAATGGAAAGTTGGAACTTGACGAATCCATGCTCACAGGAGAGTCTAGAGCTGTAAAAAAAGGAAATGGGAAAAAGATATTCTCTGGATGTTCAGTCTATTCAGGTAACGCAGTCGCAAAGGTGTATGCAACTGGTATGAGTACAGAAATGGGAAAGCTGGCCGCTAAAATGGAAGAAATAAAAGAAGAAGAAACTCCATTTGAAAAAAAGATGGAATCATTCACAAAGAAAATAGTAATCCTCACTATTGCAATCATAATAATAACATTCGCCATAAGCCTTGGAAAATTCGGTTTATTGGAATCATTCCTCATAGCTGTTTCTCTAGCAGTAGCTGCAATACCTGAAGACCTTCCAGCAATAGTAACCATAGCCCTATCCCTAGGAGCTAGGGATATGGCCCAGAAGAACGCGCTAGTCAGAAGGCTAGTTGTGACAGAGTCCATAGGCTCTGTAGATGTTATATGCACGGATAAAACAGGAACGCTGACACTTGGAGAGATGAAAGTAACTGGAATGTGGTTTATGGGTGAATCAGACAAGGCTAAAAATCTTGCTATGAAAACATGCTACTTCTGCAACGATGCAAAGATCATAATCAAAGATAATGAAGAAAGATGGGTTGGGGATGAGACGGACATCGCATTAAGGGAATACGCTCTTGATAAAGTCAATAAGAACGGAAAGCGCATAGATGAAATCCCATTCAGCTCCGAGATAAAAATGATGGCAGTAGCGTACAAAATAGGAAATGAAAAAATAGTCTTTGCTAAAGGAGCTCCAGAAGTAATAGTTGATAAGTGTGATAAAGCCTTGGTTAATGGAAAGATAGTCAAAATGACAGCCAAAACAAGGAAGGGGATACTTGAGGAAAACGGTAAATTTGCGTTTAAAGGAAATAGGGTCCTAGCCCTAGCATACAAAGAATTCTCAAAGCCATTAGATAAAGGGCTCATTTTTATCGGTCTTGTTATACTCTCAGATCCTCCAAGGCCAGAAGTCAGGAAGGCTATAGCTGAATGTTACTCAGCTGGGATAAGAGTAATAATGATAACTGGAGATAATCCGAAAACTGCCCTGGCGATTGCTGATAAGGTGGGAATAGAAAGTGGCAAAGCTGTAACTGGAGACGAGCTTGATAAAATGTCGGAAGATGAACTAGAAAAAGTCCTAGCAAACACAAATGTATTCGCCAGAACCACTCCATTTCACAAGACAAGAATATTAAAGGTTTTGCAAAAACTAGGACATATAGTAGCTATGACAGGAGACGGAGTGAATGATTCTCTGGCGTTGAAGAAGGCAGATGTTGGAGTCGCAATGGGAAAGAGAGGGACAGAAGTTGCAAAGGAAGCAAGTGATATAATCCTGCTTGATGATAACTTTGCAACAATAAGGAACGCGGTTAAAGAAGGAAGAAGGATATTTGATAACATAAGAAAATTCGTGGATTACCTGCTTACATGTAATGTTGCAGAGGTTATGGTCGTTCTGATAGCCACAGCATGGCTACCATTCATATCATTGTATCCTGTTCAAATACTTTGGATAAACCTTATAACAGACGGACTACCAGCCCTAGCTTTGGCTGTGGACCCACCTAGGCCAGATGTGATGAAGAGAAAGCCAAGGAAAAAAGTTGAGGGGATAATAAACAAAAAACTAGCTATGCTCATAGGAGGCATAGGTGTAAAGAAATCACTGGTGATACTGGGAACCTTCCTTGCAGTCCTTCCCCTAGGTGAAGCCAAAGCAAGAACAGTCCTTTTCACTGCATTCATCCTCTACGAGTTTGTCAGGATAGCAGTTATAAGGTACAACGAAAAGCTATCTAGCCTAAAAGACTGGCTAGCAAACAAGTACCTGGTTGTCTCCCTCCTAGCTAGCCTAGCACTACAAGTGGCTTTGATATACACCCCGCTAGGACAGTACTTTAAGGTCGTACCACTAGGCTGGTACGAATGGGGAGTGTTGATAGCCGGAACGACCCTAGGTTTCATTCTAGGTATCGCAATAGCGTGGGCAATAGATAAGATAACTAAGGAGGAGTACTGATGCCTAGGAAAAGAAAGAGGGGGCTTAGTAAAGATGAGTTCAGCAAGGAGGCAATTGATAGGAAGGTAGCCCCACAGCCAATAGCCAATGAGGCAATGCAATTCTTCAATGTGACTAGAAAGTTTGGGTCAAAAGATGTGATCGGCACAAACCTAAAAATACAGCTAGATAGTGGACTGGTTGCAGAGGTCGAGAAAGCAAGGAAAAACATTGACAGGATAACCTCTGCGAAAAGAAAGAGCAAGAAGCCAAGAAGGACAATAGAAGTAGATGTTTGGGGATACAAGAACGGCACTCACTACTTGATGGAATTGAAAAATCTCCCAAAAAAGGAAAACCCATCCACCGTTTCTAGGTATTATAGACAAGCAGTAGAAGAGAGCAAGCTTTTAACCAAGAATCCGTTCTTACTTGGGAACGCTTATCCTAGGAATCTCCCCCTTGATTCTGTTGGAAATTTCTTTTACAGGACTAAAACAGAGAAATGGCAGGAAGGAAAAAGGATTGGATATTTTCTAGTGGTTAACAGGCCACTTACTGAAAAGGAATGGGGAGTAATTGAAAAGATTAGAAAAAAGGTAGATCACCATGTCACAATTCTCATGCACGTAGAGATACCAAAATTAATAGAATACGTGGATTCCAAAAAGCACGTGGGAAGATTTGCAGGCAAAAACCAATTCGTATATATCCATCCCCATTCAACAAAGGGACCAATAGATAAATTTTTAGAAGAAAAAGGAAAAGAGAAGAAAGGAGAGACAATGCTTGATGACTTCTTCTCCTCCTTGCTAGAAAAATAAGCCTAACCCAGCGCCTTCCCTTTTATCTCTTCAATTGACCTACCCCTTAGTAGATCCATAAATTCTCTTTCTATCTCACTGATGGCGGATAGTCCATTCTCCTTTAAGACAGTGCCTAGCTGGACTACATCAGCTCCTGCTAAAAAGAAGTCCAACACATCCTTTCCAGATGATATGCCACCGACACCTGCAATGTATACATCCTTCATACTCTTTCCGAACATAGCTACATTTGCAAGAGCAATAGGTTTTAACGATTCTCCACCTATACCCCCGAAACCATTTCTCGGAACTATTAATGGTTTCTCATCCTCACCTATAACTAACCCGGTTGGATATGAATTCACAAGAGTTATGTATGACACATTATACTTCTTTATAATGGAACTTACCTCTTTTACATCCTTCTCTGTTAAGTAAGGTGGGAGTTTTAGACCTATAGGTTTATCTCCGATACTAGTCACCCTGCTCAATACTTCGTCCAGATATTTTGTATTGTACGCTGGTATCCCCTCACCAGCATTCGGACACGAAACATTAACTTCTATAGCACTTACTTCGCTTTTCTGAAATTCAGATACAAGAAACTCATATTCATCCAAGTTAAACCCAAAAACACTGGCTATTACAGGCTTCCCAAACTTTTTCAGCTCCTCACTAAATTTTATGTATGCTTTATATCCCAGATTTGGAAGCCCCATGGCTTGGATGGAACCGTATTTGAACCTGGCATACCTAGGTGTGGGATTTCCTTCTCTAGGCCTTATTGTCGCTGTTTTCATAACAACCGCACCTAAACGAGAGGATGCCAATGCTACTAGCTCTTCCCATGTCGTGTCCATTACACCACAAGCGTTCATTATTGGAGAAGTTAAAGGAAAACAAAAGTCCGTTTTCATACTAGCACCTTTAGGGTAACGCACAACTCGTATAAATAATCATATTAAGCTCAAATAGAAAAATAAACTTGCCCAGCATTAAAACGAGGAAATATTTAAAAATGAATGGCTCCTTAATTGTTACAGTAAATAGGTTAGGGGGATACAAATGGATGAAGAAACATTCGAACAAAAATTTGAGGCTGCAATACCTGTTCTTATCCTACTTTTGCTTATTATAGGTATAATAGCCCTAAATCCAGGTTGGCTATCAGGAATACCTGTCATCGGGAACTTTTTCCATGGCAAAACAGTAAATGTTCTGGTTATCACTGATAACATGAACGAGGTTAACGTTTGGCAAAGCATGTTGTCAAGCGATATGGCCAGAAGGGTGTTTGGGAATACATTAAACGTTGAAGGGATGATAGGATCTCAATCAGAATCAGAGATAATATCAGCAGATGCCCTGGACAAAAAAGGATATGACTTGATAGTGCTCACAAGTACTCACCTTCCTCCAAGCGTGCAGCTAGTACTAAAGAACTGGGTTGATAATGGTGGAAAGCTTTACATAGCAAGCCTTGGAGGCATAAACGACAATCATAGATGGGGAGAACTGTCTAGTGTCGTCCCAGTCCAGTGCAGTGCAGACGGAGAATGTGTTGATATCATAACTCCGGTTTATGGGGCCACGATATACCCACAGGATGTAAACAATCCGTTGGCTAACAAGTTTGCTCCAAAAACAGAAATAACAGGTGGAAACGAAAGTGTGAATATAGCTGTAGTATCACCATTGTACACTCAGATAATGTACATAGGTGGATGGGACTCACCATCTAAAGTAGAAGCCGGAAAGGTTGGTAATGTGTATCCATTTGTTACTGAAAATACGCAGTCAATGAGTGGAAAGGTCTTTTACATAAGCATAGATCCAGCTACTGAGAACATAAACCCAGACATAAAACAGAGAATAATAATAAACACAGTTGGGTACGTCATGGGTGTAGAAGGGTACACGGAGTGATTAGATGTTTGAGAACTTTAATGAGAAATATGGAGACTGGGCAATACCTATAATCCTAGTTGTTCTTATAGGTGGGTTGCTAGCTATAAAGGTATTCAATATGTACTGGGTACCAGTAATAGGGCCCATGATAGTAGGCCCAGAAGGAATAATCAGGACACTAGTGATAACAAACCCAGATGACTACGACGCAGCAAAGCAGTTCGCATCAGACATGAGGTCAAAGGTTCCTGGAGTAGTTGCAGTAATAGACGATAACGTTCTCCAGCACATAAAAGAAGGTTATATCACATCAAACAAGTACGACCTGGTCGTCCTTTATGGAGATAAAACAGCGTTAACGTACGATGCCAGGAAGGAGATAGCTAGTTATGTTAACTCTGGTGGTAACCTAATGATAGTCGGGGCAGCAGGCCTGAGGGACATGACATCAGATGGAACTATATCCCCCTACACATTCTCATGGTCAGTGGATGATATGGCAGGAATTGTAAGCTTTGCACCTGACTGTGGAGAGGCAGTGGAATGCAACGTGGATGCAATAAAAGTGAGCCCAGCAGAGATAGGTGATAAGATAACATTCGTCCCAGTGCTTTGGGACCATCCAATAATCGCAAGAATGGGTGTAAATGCACCTGTTGAGATGGACGTTACTCCACAGTTTAAAGGGCTGACAAGGGTGCAGGACCTAGCCAACCAGAGAATAGCATACCTAGAGTGGAGGGATGCAGACAACAAGCCACACTCAGTCCCAGCGATAATAGCGTACCAGAGCGGGGTATCTGGAAAGGTAGTCTACCTAGCATACAATCCACTAGAGCTAAAGCAGGAAGCGCTGTTCAGGAACACCATCCTATGGGTGGCTGGGAAGCTGTGATTCGTTCTTTGACCCATTTTAATCCCTTTTCTACTCGTTTTTCTTTCATTTGGCACTTTGAATGAGGTTTAGCTTTGAATGTTATTAAAAAACGGCTAAATATTTATAAAGAATTAAACAAAAATTATTAACATGAAAAACAAATCGCTTAAACTACTGGAGTATATCATCGACGGAACAACTAAAAAATCCGAGTTAAGGGAACTGCTAGGTATATCCCCCCAGTACTTATCCAAACTAATAGGAGAACTTAAAAGACGAAAATTGGTGCTGGTCAGCTTTAAAAGAGTTAGCCTAAACCCTGGGTTCGTCCCAATCCCAACTAACCTCTCTAAGAAGTACAATCTATCTAAACTGCTTGGGAAAAAGAAGGAGTTAATACTGTTGAATACACTCATACCATCTACTACGCAGGGAATAGCAAGAAAAATCAATGTCTCTTCCCAAACAGTATACAAAAATTTACAAGAGCTACATGAAATGGGTGTGGTAAAAAGAGTATCAAAAAGATGGGTAATTGCAGATAAAGATGTAAGGGATTACCTCAACCAGCTGATTGCCAACTTACATCCCGGAGCGAGAGCAATAGTCGGACCACCAACAATTGTTGAAACAAAAAAAGAGTTTAAAGGTTGGTATAGAACTGCCTTCTCGGCTTTTAAAGACTATGGAGTTCCAGTGTCAACAGTATACAATTATTACTCTGAAGAGAAACCTACAATAGAAGATGTGTTGGCTCATGCCCTAGCATTCTCTAATACGAAGAAAGATTATACACTATGTGCGTTGCTCTTTCTAAAAAATATACATAGAATAGATATGAATCTGTTAGAGAAAAGAGCTGAACTGTTTGGGATAGCTCATATTCTGGACAGGCTTAAAAGATATACAACAAATAAAGAAACAAACAACCTCTTTTTGAGCTGGGAGGAACTGAAATCGCTTGCCGATCTTTATAATG
>WAMD01000013.1 GCA_015522495.1 Nanobdellati archaeon | reverse complement strand
CAGTAAAGGTTGGTCCAAACGGGAAGCCAATTATCCAAGAATTTGGTAACTTCAAACCAGAAGAAGAAAAACTAGAACTAAAAGATGAAAGAGAACCTATAACAGATATAATAGACCATGGAGATAGTATAAGCGTGATTGTTGAGCTTCCAGGAGTTGACCAGAAGGAGATATCTGTCAAGCTTGAAAAGAGTGATCTAAAAATTAGAGTACCTGGTAAATTTAGTAAAACAATCAAGCTAAATAGTATAAACCCAAACTCACTTGAGTGGAGATTCAAAAATGGAGTGTTAGAAATAAACATAAAGAAAAAGAAATAAACTACTTACCCTTTATTTTTGTATGGTATCCAGAGTACGAAAAATACGCAACAGATTGGTCAAATTTTTTTCAAACGACACAGGTGTTTACGTTCCCAAGCTTAAGGACCCATTCAAAACACTTATTGCAACAGTCATATCTGCAAGAACTAAAGATGAAGTGACTATAGCAGCTTCAGAGAGGCTCTTCAAAAGATATCCAACGATAAAAAAACTCGCAGGTGCCAAGCGGGAAGAAGTATCCAAACTAATTTATCCGGCAGGGTTTTACAAAACAAAGGCTCCTAGAATCATAGAGATAGCAAAGACAATACTGGATAAGCATAATGGGAAAGTGCCCAACAACATCAATGAATTGACAAAGCTCCCGGGTGTAGGCAGAAAAACAGCAAACATAGTACTAGCGTATGCGTTCGGAATACCTGCAATAGCAGTAGATACACATGTCCATAGAATATCAAATAGGATAGGGCTTGTCAAAACAAAAACACCTGAGAAAACAGAGCAAGAGTTAATGAAGATAGTTCCTAAGGATATATGGGTTGATGTAAACTGGACCCTGGTCAGACTAGGACAGACAGTATGCAAACCTAGAAAACCAGAATGTGAGGTATGCCCCATATCAGACTTATGTGATTATGGAGTAAAAGCATTAGGAATAGCAGAGAAAAGGGAGAGGTAAAAAAGATATGATAAAACTTGGAACCTGTGGGTGGTCAGGATTTCCTGCAAATAAAATTTGGAAAAACTGGAAAGAAAGATTTTCTAGTAAACTAGAAGCATACGCTAGTTTACTAAATACCGTGGAGATTAACTCCACTTTTTACAAACTACCCAGGCAGTCTACTGCAAGAAGGTGGTTGGAGGAAGCAAGAAAATCCAATAAAGGCTTTGAGTTCACTGTAAAAGCTAATCGTGAGATAACGCATATAGACAGATTCAAAACAGATAAGAGCATCAAATCATGGAAATCCACCGTGGAAATCGCAGGTATACTAGAGGCAAAGATTATATTGCTTCAAACACCTGCGAGTTTTAAACCAACTGTGAAAAATTTAAGTACAATACAAAACTTTTTATCAAAATTGGAATGGTCTGGCAAAACAGCATGGGAACCTAGAGGTGAATGGCTTAGGAAGCCAGAACTAATAAAGAGGCTTTGTGATGAATTTGACATTATCCACTGTGTTGATCCGTTCAGGGCTAAATCAGTAACACAAGAAGTATACTGGAGATTACACGGGCTTGGAAAACCAAGCATGTACAAATACAAATTTTCTGGTGAAGACCTAAAATGGCTAGCGAACAAACTCTCGGGAAGAAAGGACGGTCATGTGTTTTTCAACAATATTTGGATGGGTGAGGACGTCCTTAGATTCAAACGCATATTCAAGCAAGTCTCTCCTTTATCTTTCCCTCATAAGTCCATTTCTTGAACGCCAAAACAAGCTTTGCTGCTAACCTCTTATCCTTCTTTGTGAGATTCCCTTCTTTTTCTATTTCCTTAACCACTCTGAGAAACTCGTTTACGTCAGACGGTCTCATCTTTCCTGGAGATTTATTAAATGCGTTCTTAGCCGCTTCCTTCAACCTAGGGTTATCCCACTTATGTGTAAATCCTTTAAGGGCCTTCCACTTCTCCGCCAATCCCTTAGGTAATTTTGACACTGGCATAGTCAATTTATGAAAATTATGGTATAAAATGGTTTATCCGGCATTAAAAGCATTATCCAAATAAGTCAGATCCCAAATATAGAAGCAAGCCATATGAACAATATTACAAATACCAGTACACCAATATGATCTATCCTAGCGAACAGGTAAAGGATGAACAATGTAATTAGTACAGGTAAAAATACCGGCGCTGTTACGATCCACGCCAAAACTGCTTTAACCATACCTTCATGTCCAGATGCCCAACTCCACCATGATCTAGTAACCGAAGAATATGCATTATGTACATCAGCTGTGCTCGGCACACCGTAATAGCTGAAGGAAAAAGCCAACCAGTACATAAACAAAGCAAGTAAAAATGATCCAACCTTAAGGCTAAGATGACCAAAGTAAATAGTCAAACCTGCTAAAAACACATTAAAGAAAAATGGAGACAAACTCACTAGTACCATACCTACAGGCCCTGGTTCTTCGTGTTTAACATGTGCCTCTTTCAATCCCCAAGGCTTAAACTCAATTACCTTTACCCCAGCAACCAAACAAGCCAATGCATGTGCGGTCTCATGAGCAATCATTCCAGGGAACAAGATGATACTTTCAAGCATGTACATATTCTAGAGATTAAATTTAAAAATACTGACCAAGTTATTCCCTTGGTGGTCAGATGTCTTTTTTGGGAGAAGGTATGGATTTGGAAGTTAACGAGGTTGGACCGATAAACAAAAAATGGAGACAAATTGCGATAGGGTCCTTTGCTATTGTAATATTAGCCATCGTATTCTGGTTCGCTATTTCGATGAGCGCCCCAAAGAACTTGACAATAAGATTCACAGATGACAAAATCAGAGTAGGAACGTCCACGTCTCTTATTATTGAGTTTAGGAATACAGGTAGTGGAGATTTGAAGAATGTCTATTTCGACATAAAACCTGAAACTAGCTCAATAGTGCTATCAAGCACAAATCACACAGAGCCAGTTATAGGAGCTGGAGCATACAGGAAGCTGGAGATACCTCTAACAGTAGTAGGTAATTTAACTGAAGGTACTTATAGAATAACCGTTACTGCTGATGCCGGGGATAAAGAATACAAAGAAAGCGCGTATCTAGAAGTTGTTAAATAAGATAGTGGATCACATCTATTATCCATCTACTCATCGTTAAAAAAATTAGTCAGGGCTTTTTCATCGAAGTCAGCGCTTCTTTTTCTGTTTTCTTTTCAATTAATCTTCTCGCCTGAGAAAAATCTATTTTCAAAACTATTTCTAGATCAGAATCATTAGATATTTGAACCTTATCAAGAGCCCCAATCTTTGTGAGCTCAAGTGGGAATGAAAGCTCTTCGTTTTCCCTTAGACCAAGTATATCCCTAGAAACTTGTTTTATCAAGTACATCGCACAGTCATCACATATCCTATACTTTTTGACTAAGCCATCTACTCCATTATCACTTATAATCCAGTTAACTTTCGAGTCCTTTGTCTCCTTACAAAGGCTACAGTATACCATCACAGTAATTAACACAGGATAACTATTTAAATCTCATCACTGTTTTACTCATGTGACGTTACGATATACACATTAACACTAGTTTAATCTAACCTTTCAAAGAATCTCCTAACGTCTAACTCTGGGGATATACTCACTTTAAATTCAAGATCCGGTGGAAAGCATCTAGAATAATTCTTCCACGTATACCTCTCATCCATGAATACCACAACGCCGATATCATCTGGGTTTCTTATCAACCTGCCGGCTGCTTGTATGGCTCTAGCCATTGCAGGATAAAGATATCCATATGTCCAACCAGCTCCAAACTTGTACTCGTAATAATCAATTAAAGCTTTTGTTTCTAGGTCGTATTCATTCAATGGAATCCCAACAACCAAAACAGCTAGTAGGTCTCTCCCTGGGTAATCAATTCCTTCTGAAAGACTACCGCCAGCCACTGCAAAAAGGACAGCTCCAGAGCTTTTCATATTCCTAAATTCGGAAAGCATCCTCATTAAATCACTAGGTGAGTTATTTTCCTTTTGGACAAACACTGGCTTGTTCATCTTCACCATTGCTAAAATAGAGTTCATAACATCGTACGAAGGTAAGAAAACAGCCACGTTCCCAGGAACGGCATTAACAACTCTAGTCACTAAATCAGCCAACCTGGCAAAGTTCTCCCTAGTTCTCTGGGAGTATTTAGTAGTTACTCCAGTATATATCAGATTTAATCTATTTTTCTTGGGAAATGGACTTTTGTAAATCCTCAGCATAGTCCTGTCCTTCTCAAATCCTAACAAATCTCTATACATCTCCAATGGAGTGAGTGTCCCGCTCATGGCAATCACGGATCTGGCTTCTTTTATTAGGTCACTAGTTGCTAAACTCGGATCCAAGTTTTTATAACTAATCGTCATGCCTCCACTCTTCCATTTTCTGGCCATTCGGAGATAACTAGATAAATCCTGTTCCCATAATGAAAAAAACTTTGCAAGTTTCACACAAGCAGATTTTGTTCTATTAGACGCTTCTAAGTAAGCTAACCCCACTGACTTAAACTCCTCATGATCTATGTCTGGGAGGTCTTCCTTCAAAATCAGTACTTCTTTTTTATCCTTCAGTTTCTTCTCTAATATTTCATTCATAGCTCTCTTCAACCTAACTACCTGCTTCTGTAGATCTTTAACACCCATCACCCTTAATTCCTTCTCTGCCTTGTTAACTAACAAGTGAGTTATTGATATGCTAAGATGCGACCTAACCCTATCTGGGACATTATGCGCTTCATCTATGATAACTATAGACTTGGAAAGTTTCTTTTTCGTTCTATCCAAAAAGACTTGCCTTATTGAAGGGGATAACAAATGAAAATAATCTGCAATCACAACTGTTGATTGACTTGCCATCTTAGTCATAATCTCATATGCACACAGAGGAGTCTCTTCTCCAGCATATACAAAATTCTTACACATATCTACCAGATTAGATGCATAATCAATACCTGGGTAATCCCTCATTAGTTTATCAAAATAAAGTTTGGCAGCTTCCTTTTCCTCCTTATTAAATCCTACTGCGTTTTTATAATACTGACATTTTTCTTCTTTCCTCCGCCTCCTGCATATTTCATAAAACTCTTCAACATCAAGATTATGTAGTGTATCGTCAACACATGCATACTTCCTACCAATCATATCCACAGCCCTAAATAAAACTCCATGCTTGTCTTTTATTTTCCTTAGTTCATCCACAGCTATGCTATGCTGAGATATCTTGGGAGTCAAAAAGAACACTGTCCCCTTGTTCTCAAGAGCCCACGACAAGCTAGGCCCTATCACCGCGGCTGTTTTACCAATACCTGTAGGAGCGTGAGCCAGTAGATGTGATTTCCCTGAAACTGCCTCGGCAACATCATTTATCAATTCATCCTGGTATCTCCTGGGTTTTTCATGAGAAAACAAAACATTCATAGTATATTTTTGTGTATTCATTGATTTATTCGTTAGGCACTAACGTCCAATGATATGATTTAAATAGAGGTTAACTAAAAAAATCAGTATGAAAATTGGGGTGGCGGATACAACATTCGCGAGAGTGGATATGTTCAAATATGTAAAACAAGCTTTATCAGATTTAGGCTCAACAGATAGAATAGTGAGGTATACTGTCCCAGGAATAAAAGACTTACCTGTCGCATGCAAGAAGTTATTTGACGCTGGTTGTGACATAGTGCTGGCATTAGGTATGCCTGGAAAACAGCCCATTGATAAAACATGCGCGCATGAAGCCAGTCAAGGCTTAATACAACTTCAAATCATGACTGGAAAACACATTATAGAGGTATTTGTTCATGAAGATGAGGGTAAAGATGATCTCGATCTATTGAGTATTGCCAAGGAGAGAGCATATAAACATGCAGTGAACGCATATTGGTTAATACATAACAGAAAAAAACTTGAAAATATGGCCGGTACCGGAAGGAGGCAAGGAAAACAGGATGCTGGTCCATTACGTTCATAATTGGAGGTGACAGAATGAAAATAGGTATAGTTGTATCTGAATTTCATTATGACATAACAAGTAAGATGCTCGAAAGAGCTAAGGTGCATGCAAAGTTATTGGGTGCAGAAGTCGGAGGCGTGATATGGGTGCCAGGAAGTTTTGACATGCCTCTTGCAATAAAAAGATTGCTCGAAGAAAAGGATATAGAGGGCGTTGCAACGCTAGGGGTCGTAATAAAAGGTGACACAAACCATGATGAAGTCGTCGCAAACCAGGCTGCAAGAAAGATAACTGATTTAAGTTTACAATTCGGAAAACCAGTGTCACTAGGGATTATAGGGCCAAATGCAACAAGGGCTATGGCAGTTGAGAGGATAGAAGAGTATGCAAAAAGATCGGTGGAATCAGTGGTAAAGATGGGAAAAATGGAAATTAAACATTAACCCATCTTTTCCATATATCCCGCGACCTCAATCTAGAAATTAATTCACTCTTGTTTACCCACTCGTTCTTAACGTTGAGCCTTGAATTTATTGCTCTTATACTTTCTTCTAGAGAGTCAAATACTGTTGGTTTTGACCTCATCGCAGCTCTTACATTTTCCCTAATCTGCCATACTCCAACGGGCATCCAATACTCCGAGGTTATCTCCCTAACCACCAACACTGAAGCCTGTCTCTTTTCTCTAGCTAACCGCTCTAGGGCAGCCAGCCTAGCAGCATAATAAGCCCCCTCAACTTGGCTAGCATATGCCTTTCTGCCTTTGAATGGTTCCCAGTCTCTCACGTACACTGGCCTTTCACCACCAGTAACCCAAATACATCCAGGATCGTATATTTCAACATTTTCAAACATCCACCTTCCAGGGGCAAGAAGAACTTCAAATCGGTTTCCCAAATAGAAACTTTCAAATACCATATAATTAGATACTTCAGGAAACTCCTTCACCTTCGCAATTAACTCTTTCCCTACTGAATCATCAACGGCAGTTATACTCCACCTGGTAGGGACTAGTTTTCTCTTAATCCCTAAAACACCTATGGAAAGCATGTTCGACAGCTTACTCACAGGAATACCTTTTTCATACAAATGAAAAAGTGCATCGCCTGCTTTCACTTCATCACTTGTAACTTCGTCAACTACTCTCGGGATTACCGGATTACTAGCCAATTTGATCCCAGATATCTCACCTGAAGAACCATAAGTCGCCTCTGCCTCTGAAAAGAATGTCTCTACCTTAGGTGGCTTTTTCAGTGATATGTCAATATCAACACTTTTTTT
>WAMD01000012.1 GCA_015522495.1 Nanobdellati archaeon | reverse complement strand
ATGTACAACATAACTCCTAATGACATTGGGATTATTATGAAGTATATCATCATCAATATATCTGGTCCGACCACACCAGCCAGGCCAAGCGTGGGGACAGCTGAGAATATTGCAAACAGCACAGATATGAAAACAGGCAAAACAACTCCTGCCATCATATAAAAAAGGGATATCAAAGTAAGCCTCTCTGAAAAATCTCTCATCCTTATTGAAAGATTAAACGAAACATCATCTGCGATTTTTGTCAATATTTCCGACAGGTTGCCACCTGTCCTTAGGGCTCTCATTACATGCAAAACAGACCTGGCCAAATCATCTGACTCTGTCCTGTTAGCTAACGCTTCCAAAGCGTCCTCCGTAGTAACTCCCTTTTCTATCTCATCTATGACTCTCTTAAACTCTCCCGAAAGCGCGCCATACCCCGAATAAGCTATTGCTTTTATTGCCTTGTGGACACCAACACCTGCCTTTATTTCAGTGGCAAAATGCCTTAATGCAAACGGCAAAACCTTGTCTATTACCTTCCCTCTTCTCTTGGCGTTCGACTCTGGAATCTTAATGGCAACGAAAAACGACATTATGTAAAATAAAATTAAACCAAACACAAAAACCAAAACCGGATCGAGGGTATCAATTAAGGCAGCAAGCAATACACTCAAGAACACAGATGAAAACGCAGATCCAACTAAAGCTATTGCAATGTACTGGCTGGTAGAAAAACTAGAGTTCACAGAGTCCAAATTTCTCATTAATTTACTACCCGTACTACTATCTGCAATCCTTTCTGCAATCGTTGAAAGAAATCCAAGTTTTGAGGATATAACTCCTATAGACCTCAAAAAGATATTCCTCGACTTGATTAGGTCTTTGGGTGACATCGTTTCTATCTCAACAGCCCTTGTCCCAGTAACTGCCCTTTTCAGGACAAGTGCCTTTGCCTCCTCTTCCGAATACCCTCTTTCCTGATAGACCTTCTTCATTCTCCTTATTATTGTCTCGACTGAGGTCTTCTTGAATCCTTTTTGTTTGCTCTCTTCTATTTCAATATTCTTATTCATTGTACCACCGCTCAGTCGAGCTTTCCGCTAGATAAATAAGCAGAGACTTCCTTGGATACAGAGTGGATATCCCTAATCCCTTTCTCCACTAGCTTCTCTAAAAATTGCTTTCTCTTGTTCATCTCTTCTACTAGTTCTGCATGTGACAGACCAGTATATCTCTCTAGTGTTCTAAGGTAATTGCTTGGGACTCCTGTCGGTTTTATCTGATCAGTAACTGGATCCCATTCATACAAATATACCAACTGTGGCTTTCCCTCCAAAACACCTGTTACCTCGGCTACCTCTGTGACCCTCCTTATAGTTCCCTTCCTCCTATCATGTATCTTTTTTTGAGTTATTATAAGGTCCAATGCGGAGAGCATAACGCCTGGCACATCCATCGGGGGATTTGTCAGCCTTACTAATGTCTCTCTAGCATCATTCGCATGAACAGTACCCATACAACCGTCGTGGCCAGTATTCATCGCTGTAAACAATGTAAACGCTTCTGCACCCCTAACTTCCCCAACTATAACCCTGTCTGGTCTCATCCTCAATGAGTTCTTAACTAGAGCGTTCATATCAATCTCGCCTGTTCCCTCTAGACCTGGAGGCCTAGTTTCAAACCTAATCCAATGAGCTATCGGGAGCTTTAATTCAGCAGTATCCTCAATAGTTATGACTCTTTCCGTATGTGGAACAAACATACTAATGACGTTCAATGTAGTCGTCTTTCCTGAACTCGTCCCACCAGTTATTATAATATTTGCTGGCTTAGCAGACAAACCTTCACCTATTATCCACATGAAAGCTGCCAATTCAGAACTAACTGTTCTATTTTTTATTAGATCAACTATTGTATACGGGTCCTCTCTAAACTTCCTTATAGTAATCGTGGATCCATTCAAACTTATCGGCGGAATAGTGGCGTTTACCCTAGAGCCGTCAGGCAGCCTTGCATCAAGCATAGGAGTTTGGATATCTATCCTCCTCCCAACGTCCCTTGCTATCCTATCTATTATTGCGTTTATGTCATCGTTGCTAGCGAATATTACATTAGTTTTGCACATCTCATACTTCCTATGAAATACGTAAACTGGCTTCCCAGGACCTATTACCATTATCTCTTCAAGGGCATCATCAACTAGTAAAAGGTCAAGAGGACCATACCCTATCATCTCCCTAACAACAGTCTCAGCATAGAACTGACGTCGACTCTCAGAAATACCCAGTTCAGGCGTTGATACTATAATTTCCATAACCCTTTTCTTGTAAAATTCTCTTCTCTCAGACGGGTCCTTTATCTGCTCCGGCGAAACAGTTATCAGCTTCGTTGCAGCTTCCTTTATTGTATCAATTATCACCCTATCAGGACCAGTTGGTTTTGGAACTGGGACTGCATACGTCAGCTGTCTCTCTCCTTCAACTCTAAATATTCTACATATACCATACTCATCTATAAGCTCGCTTCCTTTCGGCAGGAAACTCTCTACCAATTCATCCAACTTAGACTGCTCTTTTTTCTCCCCCAATGCCTTACCTTGCTTCTCCTCTTCTTTCTTTTTTTCTTTTTCCTTCCCTAACTTTATCAACTCATCCAGATATGCCATGGGAAAATAAAGGCTAAACAAATATTTAAAATAATCTAGGGCCAACCATAATATATGGAATATCCAAGCTCGTCCTAGTTAGCACCTACAAATATTGACCTATTAGAGAGTCTTGTTGGGAACGGTGATGGGAGATACGGTCTCCCTTTACACTCCTTTTTAACCCTAGAGACGAGTTCCTCTAAGCTCATCTTCTCTTGGGACTTACCCTTTCTCACCCTAACGCTGAGCTCACCGTTTATCTCTTTTTCTCCCACAACAACTACATATGGGATCCACTGTCTCTCGGCTTCCCTTATCCTTTTTCCAAGTGGTTGGCTCTTGTCGTTTACATCTGCACGCACACCAAGTTCCCTGGCCTTTTCTGCAAGTTTTACACACATGTCAACGTAATCCTCTCTAACTGGAATAAACCTAATCTGTATTGGAGACAACCACGTCGGTAGTGCTGGTGATTTATCAGACGCTGCTTTTTCTAATACGGCCGCTATCGCCCTTTCAACCCCGAAACCTGTGTGGAGTATTAATGGCCTTACTTCCTTTCCATGTTCGTTTATATACTTTATTCCCCACCAATCCGGAGACTCAGTATCAAGCTGAACAGTGTTTATCTCCATTGGCCTACCCAATGTATCAAATGCTATAACGTCAACCCACGCAACCTTGTAAGTTTTCATCTTAGAGAACAACTTAACCACTATAGGAATGTTTATTTCCTTTGCCCATTTCTCAAAAACCTCTTTGTGGTCATTATAAAAATCTTTCTTGCAGTTAAGTACAACAACCTCTGGGTCAAGGTCAAGATACTTATACAAAGCAATAGCAAATTTTTCTATATGTTCCTGGAACCTGTCAAACGCTTGATTTACATCCTTGCAGACTTCATGTAAATTTGGCATGTGAGCGTTTCTAAGCCTGTATAAACCAAGTAACTCTCCTCTTTGCTCGTATCTCCACATTACATCATATTCGTATAACCCAAGGGGTAGGGATTTGTACGTTAGCACTGCATCCTTTAGCATGGACCAGACTCCATAGTCACAAGCTGGCCTTAGTCTGAACTCCTGCTTCTTTTCTGCAGAACCTGGAAGGACCCTGTAAAGCCTCTCCGGGAACTTTGACATCATCTTACTAACACTCGGGTGGGATGGATTTATTATGTATGGAGTATTGACAGGTAAAGCATTCAAATCATCAACAGCCATCTTCCAGCCCAACATTTCCAACAGTTTAGATATGAAAGCACCATTTGGATAGAACCTAAGATTCCCAGCATCTGATATTTCTTCATAATCGGCAATCTCTAATCTCCTCATTAATTCTAGGTGAGGTGGCTTACCAAACGATGTATTTGTTATTTCACCAAGCTCTGATTTTATAGCCAGTTCTACCTCAGGATGGCCAGACAACTGGTTTCTCCTCTTGATATCACCGGTTGGGAGTATAACAAAGATATCCTCTAGTTCTCCCTCTTCTTCTAGTTCCTCCTCTTTATCCTCATCTTTTATCTTTGGAACTGGGGATATATCCCTAGACCACTCAGCAAGAGGGTGACCTTTCACATGTATCTCAAACTCCTTGTAATAACCAAAAGGTGCTAAGTACGTCGTAACATCCTCTGCTTCTAGGGCGTTGTACAGTTCATTAAACATTTTCTCTGCATACAATGAAGATGACGGTGACGAAGTCAAATGCACCCATGGGTAAATAACCACTTTGTTTGCCTTTATCTTTCCCATTATATCAAGTATCTCTTTTACAGCATTAGGTATAGGGTCTCCAGCCTCATCCCTTTCCTCAAACGCAGTAAAAACAACTAAACAATCCTCTACTTCAAGGCCTTTCGCAGGTTTAGCATCTTTTAACGCTTTCTTTCTGGGCTCCACCCATATCCTATCCGAATGTAAAAGAATCAACCTCATAGCAATATGTTTTAGAAAAAGGGATATTTATTGACTGTTATGCCCCTATTAATTTTTTACTCATGTAAGGGCCAACCCTCTTATAACCAAACTTTTTGTAGTAGAGCCTAACCCCTATCCCCGATATGACTACTATCCTATCAAATCCCCACTCTTCCCTAGCAATCCTTTCAGCTTCTGAAATTAACGCCTCACCTAACCCTTTGTGTTGAATCTTGAGTATATCATGCTTACCTATTTCTGCCTCTGGGCCGTACACGTGTAATTCTCTTATAAAAGCAGTTTTTTTATCCAACCATTCAAGGAAAGGATCATCTGGCTTCCTAAGTCTGATAAACCCAAACAATGTCTCGTTGTCGTCCTCAAATGCAATGTAGCTCTCTATGCCACGGCTGGCCTTGTACTCTTCCCTTACCATCTTTGGCTCTCCTATTTCATAACCATCCCTAATCCTTATCCCAACTTCTCTGTATCTTATCTCACGTATCTTTATTTTTTTCTCCTCGGCTTTCTTATAAACAAGTTCCCTTAAGTTACCTGACGTGACTCCAGCTGCTATCAACCTAGCAGGGATATCCCTTTGCATTCGCATTATCCTTACCCATTTAGGGATGTATCTTAGAGCCTCTGCAATTATATCAACGGCACCACTATTGTCCAAAGGCTTCCATTCACCACTGCGGTACAATTTCCATATTGTCTTGTCGGTATAAAATTTCTCCCTGGCAAGCAAGGTTGGGTATATCTTTAACATATCTGGCATGAATCTCTCATCTGTAAATATCCTTTTGAACGCCTCTATATCCATACTCCTATTGGAATAGGGAAGACCAGGCATTATGTGATAACAAACCTTAAATGCAGAATCCTTCAAGTCATGTGTCGCCCGCACAACATCTGCGACAGTGTGGTCCCTCCTTATCTTTTTATAAATGTCATCATACACTGTCTGGACACCTAGCTCAACCCTGGTTCCACCATACAAAAGCATTCTCTTTATGTCATCTCTCTTGCAATAATCTGGTCTGACTTCAAACGTTAGGCCAACACATCTATGTTTAGCCCTTTCATTCAAAATATGTGCCTCTTCCAAGCTATTTGCCTTCTCACCATTCAGTGCATCAAATACCCCCTTGACAAAACCGACTTGATAGTCCAACGGTGCAGACGTGAACGTCCCACCCATGATGATAACTTCTATTTTATCTGTTGGATGCCCACTTGCATCCAACTGCCTCAACCTAGCTAGTGTCTGCCTATATGGATCAAATGCATTCTGCTTTGCTCTTAGTGCTGCTGGTTCCTGGCCTGTATAACTCTGCGCAGCATCCCCTCTAGGACAGTATATACATCTACCAGGACAGGGTAATGGCTTTGTCATCACAGCAATAACAGAAACTCCAGATAGGCTCCTGGTTGGTTTTTTAACAAGTAATCCAAGCTTGCCCTTCATATCTGGATCTGCATGCATTAGTATATCAACATTGCTTGGTATCCTTTCCAGTTTATACCTCCTAGCTAGTCTCTGTTTTTCCTTTTGTAATTGGTCACTACTAGCTATCCTTCCAGACACTACACCACTTATTATGTCTTCATAGAATCCCATCTTTACCACAAGAACAGACCAAGTAATGAGTAGAAGGGTACGAGGTTTATTGGCACTATGGGAAATGCATTTTTTATGCTCGATAATTTAGAACGCATAGTTGGCCTGACATAGTACTGCATAACAACTTTTTTCTTGATTATAGGAGTATCCAAACTCTTAACATTCACAGTTACATTATAAAACCCACCATTTGGTATGTTCAAAGGCAGGTTAACGCTCTCCTTTGTATTTGGGTCTATGATTACATCTTCTGAATATTCCTTTAGGAACCCCTCAACAGAATAAAGCACCCGATACCTTGCCTCCCCCATCGCCTTGTTGTATATCATTATACTGGCACTATTATTACCCGCAGACAACGTTTTCTGCTCAAGGTCACCTATCTCAACCAAGTCACCTGGATTACTTGTAACGTATATCCTTACCATTGAATCCTCTTGAACATGATCCCCGTTTCTATCCATAACAGAAAAACTGAAAATGTAATTCCCTTCACTTGCATTAACTGGTACTTCTATTATTGCGTATATGTACCTATAATCCTTTGCATACGTTACTGTCCAATTCGGACCCTCTGTAAGTTGTAGGTTATCCCACACAAAATCTTCGGGAGTGTTTCTGTCAAATGCTAAAACTACACGATATCCAGGACCAACCGGTGATACATCTACTGGCTTTAGCGGCTCAACATATGTATTAACGGGAGTAACCATATGAAGTATGTATGCCATTGAAAACGGCAGCAGGAGTAGCAACACAAATACTTTCTTCATCAATTTTATTTTGTATTCACAGGTTTAATAGCTTTGCTCTTGATATACCATCTTACCTATTGTATTTTTCAACCATCATTGCTAGGTATGATTTTGTTATCCTTTTATCCCAATCCAACCCAAGCTTACTAGCCACACCCCTCAATTTTGGTACACCCTCATTAGGATCTCCCATGAATTCTAGTTCAACAAATTTTCCCAAACCTTCTACACTGTCAAGGTTTACATTGACGTCACCAACGCGGTACTCAACTCTTTTTTTCTTTTTTGATACAAACGGCTTGAACCCTAGTTTCCGAAGGATTAAATTTATGTCTTTTCCGACTAAACACTCAGTTTCATCAACTGATTTTGCCTCTCCATCGCTGTGATCTATTTTTAGCGTAAGATACATATTCTCCCCTTTGCTATCTCTGCTCTGCCTAACCCTCAGAACGGCATCTTTCCTATTTAGGTCATAATATGTATCTACTTCAAAATAACTCCCGATAGGCACAGCCTGTAACTTATCGAGCTGCTTACTTACTTGTAAAAAGCTATCAACCTTAAACTTCACTTCCACTTCCGTTCTTCTCACCCCACACCAAATCAGTTATCTCGTCAGGATCTAGAAAAAACTCCACGAGTATATCCCCAAGTGGGGACCTTTCTGATATGTTTACTATGCCTTTCACAGCATCCTGTTTATTCAACCTTATCCACGTTTTCTTGCTAGAATAATTTGCTTTTAACGCATCCTCGATTGTATTCCTAATCCTCCTCGACCTTATCAGATCTTGAAACCTAGATATATCTGATCCAGTTCCAACCAGCTTATTACCATCCTGATGGATCAAAAGGTCTGGAAAAAGAGATAACAATGCCTTTTTAACCATCCCCTTGTCTTCAGTAGGATAAACTTTAGTTGATACTTTCACTTGCATAAGACACCGCCAGGTAAACCAAATTATTGAAAGATTATGTTTGGTTTTACTTCCATTACTCCATGTATATTTGCCATCTTTTCATCAGTTAACTCCTTCAATGCGTCTATACTAGAAACGTTCGCCCTTGCTATTATATCATATTCTCCCATAACTTGATATATCTCCTGTATGTCCTGAAACTCTTTCAAGGTTTCCATAACATCGTTTGTTCTGTCTGCCCTGGTTTTTATGAAGATAAATGCAGAAACTGGTTTCCCTAGCTTTGAGTAATCAATCTCACATGTGAACTTCTTTACAACTCCTCTTTCAACTAGTTTATCTATCCTTTTTCTTATTGCAACATCTGAAAACCCAAACTGCCTAGCAATCTCAGAAAATGAAAGCCTGGAGTTCTCTCTCAACAATTCAAGTATCCTTTTATCAACTTCATCTAATTCCATCATAATGCTAAATTATATATTTCGAAATTTAAAACATACAGTGATGAATGGTTCGAATTTTAACCCTAGGATAATACAAGAGAAGTGTAGGAAAGCAGGTGTAGAGTTCTGGGATGCGACGCAGGTAGTATTGAGGATAAAAGACAAGATAAAGCCAGGTATGACAGAAGATGAGATTGATGACCTAGTTATAGAAGAACTAAAAAAGATTGATGAAAGTGCAGCTAGGGCATACGAAAATTACCATAGGATATATGTGAGGACCTCTAACGGTGAGTTAGAGCCATTTGACAAAGAGAAGATAATATCCAGCCTATTAAAAGAAACGACTCTTACTAGAAATGTTTGTGAGGAAATAGCAAACGAAGTTGAGTCAGATATAAGGAGGCTTGAGTTAAGGTATATATCCGCACCCCTCATAAGGGATATGGTAAATTCCAAACTATTGGAAAGGAAATATGCAAAAGCCAGAGAGGTCTACTCAAGGCTTGGATTGCCATTGTATGATGTTCATAGTATACTCGAAAATCCCCCAGTGACACCAAAAAACCCGGAAACAATACATAAGCTATTTGGGGATAGCATTGCGAGTGAGTATGTCTTGATAAAGCTTTTACCAAAGGAAATAGGAAAAGCACACTTATCTGGACTTATACACATCCATGACCTCCCTTATTTTGGGACGAGGATTACATCTCTACAGAATGACATAAGGTGGTTTCTTAAAAATGGATTGCTGATCGATGAAAAGTTAACTATAGCTGGGCCACCAAAGCATGCAGACACTGCATTCTCTCATATAATCAGGATATTAATATCTGCATCTACGCACATATCTGGTGGCCAAGGATTCGATTTCTTTAACCTATTTTTAGCTCCATATACCATAAACTTGAACAACCATCAACTCAACCAACTAGTTCAGGGATTCTTGTACGAACTAAACCAACTTTTGGGTGTTAAGGGTGGGTTAGCCCTGGCGAGTTTGAACTTTGAGCTGGAAGCACCTAACTTCATAAAAAAGGAAAAAGCCATACTCCCAGGAGGGGTAACATCAACCGACACATATGTGGACTATGAGAGAGAAGCTGTTAGGATACTCAATGCATTCCTTGACGTAATGTCTGAAGGCGACGCGAGGGGAAATCCATTCACAACACCTAGAATAGTAATCAAAGTTAGAGATGGACCTGTACCAAATACGACATTAAACAGACTTGAAAAATTTCTCAAGAATAACGATGTAACTATCCTAAACAGTAGAGATGAAATCATAAAGGAGAACGGAGGGATAATTGCACCAAATCATTTGTTACTAGGCAAAAAAAACAAATGGTTCGAAACAATACGAACCGGCGTCCTTCAAGAAGTATCGGTAAATATGCCATATATCGGGCTAAAGGCAAAAGACGAAACCGTGTTTTTCTCGATGCTTGAGAAAACGCTTAACTATGCAAAAGAAATCGCCAGTGAAAAGAAAAAGATTATTGAAAAAAGAATGTTTGAAAGCAAGATACTCCCGTTCTTAGTGAACTCAGTGAATGATGAAGTTTACTTCCAGTTGGATGTTGCGCCATCACTCGTCAGCCTTGTTGGGCTTGATGCAGCAATAAGAGAATTTAGAGGAAAAAGTATTTCAAAAGACGAGGACTCATACTTATTCGCAGAGAAAG
>WAMD01000011.1 GCA_015522495.1 Nanobdellati archaeon | reverse complement strand
TTAAGTCCAGGAGACGTAGTGTTCTAGATGTTTACAAAGAGATAGTAAGGCCGATAAGGTTCCTAGCCAAGAAGAGGAGCCCAAAATTAACAATCAAGAAATGATCATTTCAATGATTCCTTCTTGGCAATATTTATTTTACGAACGGGAACAGTATGACGTCCTTTATACTATCCTTTTCTAGCAATATCATCGCCAGCCTGTCTATCCCAATGCCCATACCGCTAGCTGGAGGCATACCATACTCTAGCGCTTCCACAAAGTCCTCGTCGTAAGGCTGGGCGGTTTCTATTCCTAGTTTTCTTTCCCTAGCCTGTTCCTCTAGGAGCTTTTTTTGCCTTATGGGATCGTTTAGTTCTGAGTATATGTTGGCTAGTTCCATACCTCCAACAAATAGTTCAGATCTTTCTATCATGCCTGGGAGCGATCTGTGCTGTTTGCAAAGCGGTGATGTTTCTTCCGGATAATCTACTATGAAGACGGGATCTACTAAATTGTCTTCCACATAATGCTTCCATATTAAATCGAGCGCATCGGGCCTAGTAAGTACACCGTCGTAAGATATCTCATCTCTTTCTATTATGCTTTTTAGCTGGTCAAGGCCATAGTCTAGTATATCTTTACCATAGTACTTCTCGAATGCCTCTCTCATTGTCATCTTTGAGAAGTTAGTCAAGTCTATTTCCTTCCCTCTAAATGTTATCTTTTCTTTCCCTACGACGTCTTTTACTATTTTCTTTATCATGTCCTCTATTAGGGCTATCATGTCGTTGTAGTCTGTGTACGCCCAGTAGGCTTCTATCATTGTGAACTCGGGATTATGCGTGGAGTCAATGCTCTCGTTTCTGAATACCCTCCCGATTTGGTACACTTTATCATATCCACCAACGAGGAGTTTCTTCAATGGAATTTCTAGTGCAATTCTCAGGAATAAATTCATGTCGAGGTAGTTTAGATGAGTTGTGAATGGTCTGGCAGCGGCACCACCGTATACCTTTTCTAGTATGGGGGTTTCCATTTCGATGAAGCCATTGCCATCCATGAATTCTCTTATCTTACCGACTATTCTAGCCCTTTTGACAAATGTTTCCATGCTCTCTCTGTTCATTATTAGGTCTAGGTATCTCTTTTTGTATCTAGTTTCTATGTCTTTAAGGCCGTGGTACTTTTCAGGTAAAGGCCTGAGTGATTTAGACAGGAGTTGATATTCGTTGACTAGTACGCTTATCTCTCCCCTTTTTGTCTTGAACACAGGCCCGCTCACGCCTAGGATGTCTCCAATATCCAGGAGTTTTAGGTCCTTGTATCTTTCTCCCAATTCGTTTTTTCTGAACACTATCTGCAACTTCCCACTTGCATCTTGTATATGTGCAAAGCTCAGCTTGCCCATTTCCCTGAATGACACCAACCTACCGGCGACTTTTACGTTTCCTTTTGGATCCTCACCAGCGTCTGAGAACTCTTTTTTAACGCCACCTGCATAATGAGTGATATCATATTTGTATGGATACGGATTTACTCCTTTCTCCTTGAGTTTACCAAGTTTTTCAAGCCTTGCCTCTATCAGATGAGCTAGGGGTTTCTCACTAGGTTTGTCCCCTTTTTCTTGTCTGGGTTTTTCGAGTTTTTCTTTCGCCATGCTGCATATTTTCAAGCTCATTCTTTTTATGGTTTTCTAGACTTTTGTCTTACTATTGTCATCAGCTCATGCGTTAAATTTAAATTATTTGAATTCGTTTGTTTCTTGGTGGTATTATGAAGTACGAGCTTGCCGTCTCTCTCGTCCTGGTCTCCTCACTAGCACTTCTGGCCATGTCCTCCGCTAGGGCGGAGGACATGGTGATTCCGATTGTGGGGAAGCTGGTCAAGGCAGATGGGAGCCCTGCCACTGAGAATGTCAGCTTCACGTTTGAGATATACGACAACGAGACCAATGGGAGTAAGCTTTGGAGTGAGTCAAAGACTCTCACTCTTTCAAGTGATGGTGTGTTCTCCACATACCTTGGAAGCGAAAACCCACTGCCGCATGACCTTCCAAATGACACCTGGCTTGAGGTAGTGGTTAATGATGAGGATAC
>WAMD01000010.1 GCA_015522495.1 Nanobdellati archaeon | reverse complement strand
GCTCCTGGTGCTGGAGCTGGCGCCCCTGGTTTAACTCCTATTATACTTAAGTCTATCTTTCCAGATTCTACTTTCTCTTTAAGATCGTTTAACAAGCTGAGTAAACTCTTTAAATCCTCTTCATGCTCATTAACAGTCCACTTCTTTTTCTTTGCAACATTTTTGATTTTACTTATTTCGTCTTCACCAAACAATCCTTTCAAAAAATCCTCAAATTTTTGATTTTTTGCAGCATCATAAACTTCTTCAATCTTCTTTTCCCTCTCCTTTGGGGTAAGCTTTTCCCAACTCAAAGCTCCTGGTTTCTTATTGTAGTTGTAGTGCCTTCTCGCGATCTCATCTACGATAGAACTAGGCAAAATTATTCTACCATCTCCAAACTTTATGGGAACTGGCATACCACTGTTCAATTTCCTAGCAATGTTATCAAAACTAGTGTGAACCTTATCAATATCCCCCATTGCTGTTAACAAAGCTAATAAATTCTTCTTTTCTCCAAGCCTATTATGAACAAAATACGTGCCTTTTATAGCATCTGGAATATCCTTATGTTTTACGCTCCGCCTTATGTTATGTCGTAATTTACCTATTATATCATCTATTTCTTTAAGCAACTCATCTCTGTCTATACTTGGTACTCTAGTCTCCTCCACCTTCTTTGTTAATTCCTCTGAGGATATAGGAGTACTTACTTTAACCTCCCCTTTCTCTATCTGTTCAGCTAGGTAATTCAATCTATTAGCAAGTTCATTGCGTTCTCCACTAGCAGCTAATCTCCTGAGTACATCAACCAACGCCCTAGTTGTTTCGTCTTCAGGCCTGGGTGGAGCACTAACACTAACATTTGTGGCTTGCACCATACCCGGACCCCTACTCGCCATCTCATTCATAACCCTCCTCACTATCTCTTCAACATCTACTTCACTAAACTGGGGTTGAACTACTCCCTCAGCAGGTTGTCTTGGCTGCTTTTGTGGCTGAGGCTGGGCTGGTTCCATGCCCCTCTCAACTTCCCTGGCCAGCTGGTCAAAGTCAACGTTCTGTAAGCCCTCCATTATCTGGCGGGCGTTCTCAGACATTAGAAGTGAACCCCTCTTCCACGAAACGCCCTCCTCCCAGGGTTTGTTAAACTGCGCACCCATGTCACGCAACGCCTTCAGCACTCCAGCCTCGATATCACTCATCCTAGTAAAACCTGGGAAGTACCTAACACTCACCCTAGCAGGGGCAGGGATATTCAATTGCTCACCAAACTGCCTCTCAATTATCTTTTTCAAGGCCTCACCGCTGACCTCAACCTGGTGGGGTTTCCCTATGATAGCATCTAAAGCCCTAGTAACCGCGCTCGGCCTCTCCCACGCCTTCAGCTTCTTAGCCGTCAGCTTTGCCCTCTTCCATCTCTCCTTCTCTGCAAGATAATCAGAATAGAGTATATCACCTCTCCTGTAGGCAGACTTCATGGCTTTCCATCTTTGTTTTGCCATGTCTCTTAACATGCCTCCCATTGTAGCTTTTTTTGCTCTTTTGAATAACGGCATTCTCAATCCCCCTAAACGTAACCACTAACGGGTTACAATACTTTCTAAATATACTTCTTTAAATGATTTTCGTTAGATTAATCGAGAAGAAGTTTAAAAATATTGGGTAGGATGGGCCGTTAACTAATCCAATTAATATCGTAAATTCAAGTATGGGCTTATGATAATTGAAAACTGCTATCTTTTCCTCTTTTTTCTCTTCTTTACACTGGTCAATTTCCTCTGCTTAAACTTGACCTTTTCCATTGCAAACCCTTCTGCAATCATAAGGAGGCCTGCCAACCCTAAGAGCCCTGGCATGAGAAGCTGAAATTCTATGTACCCTTCTACCTGGGCAGCCCACAAAATCCCTGAGAAAACAAGGAATACACCATACCTCAAATTGCGCTCAGCCACATATCTCCTCATCTTAGCATCCAAATTCCTAGCAACATCCAACCACATCATACCTCACCTACCATATGCATGAATTCAGACCTGGGTACCTTTACTTCCCTCAATATAGCATGAATCAATCCAGGTTTTAAAGGTTTTTCATGGACAGGGACAACTACAATATGCCCATCCTTTCTCATTATCAGATGGGATCCCTTCTGCCTTATGGTTTTGAAACCCAATTTTTCTAGAATTTCAATTAACGCTTTGCTGTGCATCGGTTTTATCTTAGGCATTGACTTCCACCCTTTTCATTCCTCTGACGTGGGAGATGGCGTACAACGCTGCCTCCTTCTCATCCGGATCTAGGACATCTAAGTAAAGTTCTATTGCCTCTTTTATGTTTGCCAAAGCCTCATCTAGAGTATCCCCTTGGGAGTGGCAACCAGGAAGCACAGGAACATAGACAACATACCCTCCTTCCTCATCCTCTTCAACGACCACATCCACCTTCATAGAATCACCGATAGGTTTATTGAATTCTGTGTTAAAAACATATTGTGAGAATATGAGAGGGACAGCAGACCTTCCACTGCATACAGGACATGCACCACCATGGCTGTTTGGAAAGATGGTAAAGCTAGGGAAAGCAATATCAGAGGTCATAGTAAACGAGTACGGGACGGAAGAGCTGTTGAGGAGGCTAGCCCACCCCTACTGGTTCCAGAGCCTTTCCCTAGTCCTGGGATTTGACTGGCACTCATCTGGGACAACCACCGTAACAATGGGTGCTTTGAAAGCCGCTCTAGGCCCAGAGCTAGGCCTGGTCGTGGCTGGTGGGAAGGGGAGAGCTAGCAGGAAGACGCCAGATGAGATAGTTAAGCTAGGAGACCAGCTAGGGCTAGGGACTAGGCGATTGAAGGAGCTAGTCAGGGCCAGCAGACTAGTTGCCAAGGTTGACAACGCATGCGTCCAGGACGGATACCAGCTATACCACCACACCTTGGCCTTCGACGAGAAAGGTAATTGGACTGTGATCCAGCAGGGCATGAATTCCAGATGGGCCAGGAGGTACCACTGGTTCAATGCAGACGACTTCCTGAACGACCCCCAGCTGGTTGCAGGTCAGAAGGTGGAAAACAAGGTCATGAACCTAGCGTCCAGTGAATCTGAGGGGGCTAGGGAAACAGTGCTAAACCTAGCTAGGGAAAGGCCAAAGCTAGAGATGCCAGAACTTGGGGCTAGGCTTGAAATGCCTAAGAGGGCCAACTGGAGCGCTTTGAAGGAGGTCTACGAGATCCAGCCCAGGAACTTCGAGGAGCTCCTCCTAGTTAAGGGAGTTGGACCGTCCACTCTGAGAGCACTTGCCTTAATCTCAGATGTCGTCTTCGGGAAGCCGCCCAGTTACAAGGATCCGATAAGGTATGCATTCGCAGTTGGTGGAAAGGACGGTGTGCCTTTCCCAGTAGACAGGAAGGCGATGGACGAGGCCACGCTGACGCTGAGGGAAGCTGTTGAGATGGCAAAGCTAGGGAGAAAGGAAGAGATTCAGGCGTTGAGGAGGCTTGGGTATAGGATTAGCTAATAATGTTACTTCACCATCTCGCACATGTACGTCCACTCGGTTAGAGGAGTAATGCGAACCTCTGAGAAACCTGCTGATCTAGCCAGCTGTTCTAGCTTTTCTCTTGTGAATCGTTCAGAGACAAAACCGCCATTTTCTCCAGAGACTATCGTTAAACTTCCTTCGTTGCGGACATCAAAGCCGAGTCCTGTATAAAACTCTCTTTGGTAGTCAAATGCGTTCTCAGCGTAAACACTAACAAACAGCTTTCCTCCCTTCTTCAAGATCCTCCTAGCTTCGCTCAGTATTTTGGCTTTGTCTTCATCATGGAAATTCCCTAATGTGCTGAACATGAGAGTTGCGTAGTCAAAGTAGCCCTCCTTGAAAGGTAGATCCCGCATATCTGCATGGACCACGCCAATATTCCCATGAGGGACGTTCCTCTTCAGCGCAGAGATCTGCGTTTTTGACTTGTCAACACCTACTGCTGAGTCTACAATATCATGGACAGCTTTTAGTATCCTACCACTACCCGCACCAAGCTCCAAAAGCCTGCCCCTGGATATGCTATTCCTTAAGTAATCGTGTTCTGAGTTCATGAAATCAATATATGCTGGAGTTGCGTTATTGATATAATAATCAAAATCAACATCATATACAGACTTCTTATCTACACGCCTATTGCCCATCTCATTTGTCATAACTAGTTAGTAGTAACACAATATAATTAACATTTCATTAAAATTTTTTGTCAAAATGATAAATTTTTATTGGATAAGTTCGATATGTAAAATATGGATAGACTAAAGAGCTTGGACTCAAAGGACATCAGTATCCTAAACGCACTTGACTTTAACGCAAGGGCCTCTGATGCAGAGATAGGAAGAAAAACAAGAATGAGCAAGCAGAACGTAAGGTATAGAATAAGCAGGCTGAAGGAGAAAGGTATAGTAAATGGGTTTTATCCAATCATAGACAACGGTAAGCGTGGATACTTCTACTGCAGGCTGTTCTTGAGCCTCCAAAACACAACTCCAAAAGTTGAGGATGAAATGAAGGAATATGTTGTAAACGACAAAAAGTGGGTATGGGCAATGATTGGGGAAGGAAGGTATGAGTTCATGATGTCCACATGGACCAAAAACCTGACTGAGTTCAAAGATGCCACGCAGGACCTGATCTTCAAGTTCGGTGAATATATAAAGGAAAAGAGAGAGTCCATTGGGCTGTCGGTGCTCCACTTGCCGTTCTTTAACTCAATAATCAAAAAACCAGACAATGCCGTGTACATAACATCCTACTCAGGAAACGTGGAATTGGATGAAAAGGACATTGCCATACTGAGGGAGCTGGCTGAGGACGCTAGAATGCCAACGGTGGACATTGCAGAAAAGGTTGGTATATCTCCAAACTCAGTGAAGAACAGGATAAGAAGAATGGTGGAGAAAGGCGTCCTAGTTGGGTTCAGGCCAGATATAAACCACAGAAAACTAGGTCTAGTTCATTTCAAGGTATTCCTTTACCTAAAAGACTTGACTAGGAAAAATTACAATGCGTTGAAGAGGTACCTAGTATCTGCTGGCGTCAACTACATTGTCGAGGAGATCGGCCTGTCTGACATAGACTTTGAAATAATGCTAGGCTCCTACGATGAGATGTTTGAGTTTATGAAAAAGCTGAAGGCAAAGTTTCCTAGGTTGATAAGGGACCACGACATCACAGTTTTGAGAGAAACAATAAAGATAGGCTATCTGCCTTACGACGACTGGTCAAGATTAAAGGTGGAAAAATGAAAAGTAAAATCCAGCGCATTTACAAAGCCTTACTGGACGCGTACGGCCCCCAGGGATGGTGGCCAGTTACAGTCAACCCTAAGAAGGGCCCAGAGTACTTTCCAGGGGACTACTCTCATCCCAGGAACGCTGGAGAGGCCTGGGAGGTAATTGTTGGAGCCATACTAACCCAGAACACATCTTGGAAGAACGTTGAAAAGGCAATTCTCAACCTTATCGAAAATAACTGCCTAGACATTGATTGCATAATGAAAACAAATGCAAAGGCATTGGCAGTGTGGATAAGGCCAAGTGGGTACTACAATCAAAAGGCAAAAAGGCTTAAGACACTTGCAAGGTACATGAAAAGGGTGTGGGACGGCAAGTTAGGGGCTTTCTTTGACAGACCTGTTGAAGAAATACGGAAGGAACTGCTGTCAATAAAAGGGATTGGGAGGGAAACTGCCGACTCCATCCTGCTCTACGCTGGAAAAAAACCAATATTCGTAGTGGACGCGTACACTAGGAGGGTATTCAACAGGTTAGGGTTGATAGATGAAAAAGCTGACTATGATGAGATAAGGTGTATTGTCGAAAATGCGTTTTTTGATAAACCAGAGGATGAGCAGAGGACAACCTTTAATGAATTTCACGCTCTCCTAGTTGAACACGCAAAGCGACATTGCAGGAAAAAGCCAGCATGTGAAGGATGCCCAATACGCCGCACGTGCAAAGCTTCATTTGAATCTTAGGAGAAAGGTAGCCTTGTACCTTTTCCTCCCAGAGTGCACGTCCTCACCAACTAGCTTGTAGCTCTCCTTGATTTCAAAGTTGAATTTCTTCCTCAAAGATTTTACAATATCTCTCGCTGCTTTCTTGTCTCTCACCAATAAATCAATCCCTTCCCTCTTTTTCTCTAGCTTATAACGATCAACTATCCTCAAAGCCTCGTCAAGTGGTTTCTGGTAATCCCCCCTAAACTGTAACTTAAAATCAAAGCTATCTGGGGCTAAGCAACTAGGACACACTTCCCTAATTATCTTTATTGTTGTATCTACTTCCTTTGATACGTGTTTGCCACCAAGCATTCCATATACAACAAAAAGAACATGTAATCTATCTTTTTCAATCTCAACTTTTTCCACTTTCACCTTTGGCTCATTTATCTTGGTTTTCAAGTTTGAGGATATAAACTCCCCTATACTACCAATACTCTTCCAGTCTTTGCCAACTTTTATCCTACCACATCTAGGACACAAGTGTACAACCTTCTTTTTTAACGAAATCTTTTCCCTTTCAATATAACAATCAGGACAGACCCCTTCAACAAGGACATTTGTCTCTTTTCCACACCTTGGACATCTCATACCCACACCTATTGTTATAACGCATTGCCAGGTTATTTCACATATTTGGATATATCTATTGTTTCGCCTGGCTTTGGGGAGAAGACATATGCACCTTTATCCTCTGCCTTTTCCTTCACTGCTTGCTCTGCGTCTGGATCACCGTGGTTAAGTATTAACACTTGTGGTTTTACTTTATCTATCAATCTAAATATCCCATTTTTATCACAGTGAGCTGAGAAGTCAAAATACTTTATTCTTGACTTTGAAAAATCAACTGTATTTCCATCGATATCCATTACCTTTGTCTTCAACAGTCTTCTTCCAGGTGTACCTTCAACCTGATAACCTGTGAGAAATATCGCAAGATCCTCCCCAAGCTTTCTAAAGTTGAGTAAGTAGTAAAGTGCAGGTCCACCATTCAACATCCCAGCAGTTGTGACAACAATGCCTGGTTCATCAAATACCCTCTTTCTCTCCCTTTCATCTGCAATCCAATTAACCTCTTTCATCGCATTGTACAGCTCTTGGTAATCCCTAAGTAATTCTGGATACTCTAGATAAACCTCTGCAACATCCTGAGCCATTCCGTCCAGGTATATGGGGACATCCACATTGTTCGCATACAGCATCTCAACTATCTCTTGAGCCCTTCCCACCGCAAAGGCCGGTAATATAACCCTTCCACCAGATTCTATAACAGACTTCACGTCATTGACAAACTCCTTTTCCAGAGCTTTCCTATCTGGATGCTCTCTATTTCCATATGTTGTTTCAGTCACTAAAACATCAGCGGTAGGTATATTCTCTAATTTTGCAGGGGCATGAAGTCTAGTCTCAGTATCCTTGTAATCACCGCTATAAACAAAAGTTGTATCTGCCTGCACATGTGTCATTCCAGCTCCTAGTATGTGACCAGCATCTGAGAACTTAAAATTTACTTCACCAACACTTGTCTCTTTTTCATAATCGACACCTTGCAAACTCCTCTTTAACCTCTTGAGATGATTTTCGAACCATACCTCCTGCCTTTTCATCCTGGCTATCTTTAAGAAATCTCTAAGTAGTATATCAACCAGGTCTGGTGTGCCTGAGGGTGTGAACACTTTCGGTTCCCTCCCCTTGAAGAGCAATGGCAGCGCACCAGAGTGGTCCAAATGCGCGTGGGATAAAACAACAAAATCTAGATAACCGTGAACTGGAAGTGGATAAGCAGGTTTTGGATCTTGAAGTTTTACACCATAATCAAACAAAAACCTATTATCTCCTGATTCAACTAAAACTCCACTTCTACCAACTTCATTGGCAGCCCCAAGTAAAGTAACCTTCATTTAATCACCTCTTTGAATGGACGCGAGTGCTCCTCTTTTTTCGAACTTTCTTTTCTTTCTTCTTTTCTTCAGCTTGCTTTATTTCAGTACTAATCATCCACGAGTGAACAAAAAATGGCAAGACTAGTGCTAGGTATAAAACAAACGAGACTGTATTCCTAACCACGATACTCGGGATCTTTCCAACAAGGGATATAGGTACAAACCAACTACCTATAAGTATCGTAGAGAGAATATGAATTTTTCTTGGCACCTTTGGTTCAAGGTACCTAAGGATTATATACAAAACAACAGGTGCAAAAAATGCATAGGTAAATGAAAAGAAATACATGTCAGATATAAACACGAGGAAAAGTGGGTACAATGATATTCCTTCTTCAATACCAGAGTATATGTCATCTTTTTCAAATAGCTCTCTAGTCACTGTGTACAATATCGAAATGTCCAGTGGGATAAAAAACACAAACGTAATAATCCCGATTAATATTTTATCAATTGGGTAACTCAGGTTAACCCTGGCTAAGCTAACCATTGCAGATATCACAGGGTTGTGTAGTTGAACATCCAAGTAACTACCTAGCAACAGTTGGACTACACCTGCAAGTAAAAAAACTATCATCAAAGCGGAAAAATGTAGGAGAAACGCGTATGCCAACTTTTCCCTCATTTGCATGCTTTCTCAGCTCCTTGAATATCGCCATCAGTAAATGGCCAAACGAAAGTGTCCCCACAAATTACGACAGTGGGATACTTAACAACATTAAAGTATTCAGCAAGTGACTTGGCAGAACTAGAATTAGTGTCCATAACAAATGCAAGAACAACAAACTCACCTTTTGATGAGTCCAACACTTTACCTGCTTCTAAAGATTCTGGCTTGTCTCTTTCAAAGAAATAAAGAATTATTTTAGGTTGCACGTGACAGGAGGTTGCGAGTATCTGTCCTGTTATAAACGCCTCAGCCTCAACCTGCATATACCTGTCTAAGGTCCCTTCATCAACTCTAGCTCCTTCTAGCCGATACGGTAGCTCAAAATACTTTAAGCTCGAGAGTAATAAGTAGTACCTTGCCTCAGCATACTGACACAAATCAGGAGTAGATGATACTGATCTTAAATCTTTCATCTGAGATTCCAACTGATTAAGCTTTTCCTCAGCAGATGAATAATAGGTTTGCCCTATCAGCCAACCTGTTCCTACACCTGCTACATAGAGGACTAAGCTTGACAGCAAAACAAACAGCAAAATGTGTTTCTGGAGCATAGATATAAAAATATCATCCCTGGTAAATAAATGTATGGATTTAACAAGTTTATTAACCAATATTTACCTACTTAGTTTTATCCCATCGATAGGGCTGTCCTTCTTTTATTATTTTTTATCTGTTACTCTAGCGTTATCAAAGCCAAAGAAGGAAATTGAACCACTATCTAATTATCCATTTGTCACTATACAAATACCAGTTTATAACGACGCAGTAATAGGAAAATCAATAGAAGCATGCCTAAATATGGACTACCCAAAAAATAGATATGAGATAATAGTTGCAGATGACTCCACTGACCCGGAGGTGCTGAATGAAACTAATAAATACGAAAGTCATCCGCGTGTAAATGTTGTAAGAAGGAAAGATAGATCTGGCTTTAAGGCAGGGGCACTAAACAATATAATGAAATACTCTAAAGGGGAGATAATTGTCCTGTTTGACTCAGACTTCATCCCTCCAAAGGACTTCTTAAAAAGAGCAGTGGCGCACTTCAAGGATCCAAATGTTGCAGTTGTCCAAGGAAGGTGGAGATTCTTCAATATAGATGAAAACATGGTATCTATATTTGCTGGCTTAAGTGTACTAAGCTACCAATACTTAGTCTACCCTGCCAAGGACATGATAGGAACTCCTCTATTATCTGGCTCTGCTGTTGTATTCAGAAAAGATGCAATGGAGAAAGTTGGAGGTTGGACACCATACATGAAGGCAGAGGACATGGAACTAGGTCTAAGGATAATTGCCAACGGATACAAGATAGTGTTCGACCCGGAGCTTGCAGCACACTGCCAAGCTCCGTTCTCCGTCAGCTCCTTAGTAAAACAACAAATGAGATGGACATATGGAGGGTTAGAAGCTTTCAAAGCTAGGGCAGATGATATACTCAAGTCAAAATATCTAACTCCACTGCAAAAAGCATTTCTTTCATTTATAGTTTCTCTGAATTTCAACTACATGCTAATACTATTTCAACTACTAGCTGGTTTAACACTTGGCATACTAAACATACTACCATTTGGTCAGATGTGGTGGATTATCCCAATACTTGGTGGTGGATACTTCGCTGGTATAAGCTACGCCTTAACAAATGAAGGCCACTCTAGACTAGCACCCAAAGGTATACTATCCACCCTGCTAATGGGAGTAGTTATATCTGCAGCAAATACATACGCCATACTAAGATTCTTTTCAGGTAGAGAACTTCCCTGGTATGTAACTAAGAAACACAGGGCGTAGGATATGTTAATTGATATAATCAACTGGTTGTTGTTGTTGATAAACATACCCATGCTCATCCTATTCACTATATGGACTTTGGTACTGTTACTCCCAGGAAAAGAGGTCATAGACAAGGACTACAATCCGAAACTAAGTGTCCTTATACCAGCATACAATGAGGAAAAAACTATTGGTGAGTGCATACGCGCAGTGCTTGCTTCAAACTATCCCAAGGTAGAGATAACAGTCATTGACGATGGGAGTACTGATAAAACATCCGAAATTGCTAAAAAAAATGGGGTTAGAGTCATAAAAACTAATCACCTCGGAAAGGCAAGTGCACTAAACGATGGATTGAGAAAAGTTAACGGAGATATAATAGTTGTGATAGATGCTGACTCCAAAATAAAAAAAGACGCTCTGACAAAATTAGCTTCACAGTTCAATGACAAAGACGTTGGTGTTGCATCTGGTTTAGTAAAAACAGGTGGAAGCTCAATAATTGAAAGATTTCAAAAGATAGAATATGCATTCGTATCCGCACTGATAAAACAACACTCAAATGTTGGCATTCCTATCCCATTTGTATATGGGGCGGTATCCGCGTTCAGAAAAAAGGCATTAGAGGATATAGGTGGATTTAAGGGAAAAACATTAGTTGAAGACAGTGATACATACCTAGAAATTATATTCAAAGGTTGGAAAGCAAAAGCTGTTGATGCGATGATTGAAACAAAACCTGCAAAATCGTTAGCAGCGTTAGTAAAACAAAGAATCAGATGGATGTTTGGTGGCCTTCAAGTGATCAAGGAACACGTACATAAGTTTGGTAATGGGCTAGCAGGGATGTATGTCTTACCATTGTTCGGATTTTGGCCGGTTGGAACTGGGTTGTCCTTGTTGTTGAACGCTTATATATTCACATACTGGTTTAACGCAAAATCTATTGCAGAGGTCACCACCTACATACTGAGGTGGATTAGTTTTATTGGTGTGCCCCTAGGTTTCATACAACTCCCAGAGTGGGGATTCCCCATACCCGCGGCAACTGGGATAACTATAGGTTTGTTCTCATTGTTAGTGTTAATAATTGGTATGTTAAGGTCTGAAATAGAATTTGATCTTGTTGATATCCTGTTATTACTATTTTACCCTATATATGGATGGATAGTTATGGGTATATCAGGCATAATAGCTATGATACAGTTCATCACTAATCCAAATAAATACTTCAAGAAGTAGATTTTGAGTGGTACTTAACCATAGCCTCTAGAAGTTTATCAATGTCTCCGTTAATCAGATATTCAAATATGGCCTCTGGATCCATTCCATTATAACCTAACCTGCTGAGTTCACCTTTCAATATGGATAAACCGAGCGTTTCAGCTGACAATCTCTTGGTTTGCAAATCCCTAAGTTCTTCTATTCTTCTCTTAAGGCTCTCAGTTTCCAATTGGTTATCCACCACAATAATCGCATCATCAGAGAAACCCCTTACTAGCGAATTTTTATCCACGTTCTTCTTTGTTTTCATAGAACCTGTAAGCTTTAACTTTACTATTGGTTTCATTGTATACTCTTTCGATAAAACATTTTCTAGTGCATCCCTGACTTCAGATACAACATCTGTTATATCTGCGTCTGAGAAAGACAGCTCCTTGAATACAAAAGGCCTCGAACTCTCAAGCTCCACAAAGTCAAATTTACCCTTGTCAGTATCAACAACGTAAAATCCTTTTTTTCTAGACGCCTCTTGTTTCTTTAACTGAGTTGTTACTGTGCTTCCAGGCATCATAAACTTCCAACTTCCCATATCCCTAAATTCGTTCCAATGTATATGACCATTAACAACGAGATCAAACTCAGGCAAGTCATTCAATGATAAGAAAGATATATCCTCAGGTAGGAATTCTTTTATGTTTTGGTGCAAGACAAATATATTATATGCGTTATCTTGTTTTTTTGGGCCTAGTTCCTTTAGCCTTTCAAGCACATGTGATTCTGGGGTATACCCCATACCAAAAACATAGACCCTATCACCATCTTTTTCAAGTGTTACTCCTGAGTCGTTTAAGTAGACTAGATGACCTGACGCCTCCAAGGCCTCAACCGGGTTTGTATAACCTTCACTTCTACGCTCGTGATTACCATGTATTGCTAGGACAGGTATCCCCCTAAATGGAAGAGGAGATACTTCTTTACTAACTGGTTTAACTCCGGTGTCTTCAATCATAGAAGTCAAAGAGAAAAGCCTAAGCGCCTCTGCCCACACTTCTGGTTTTGGTATACGCTCATCGAACACGTCCCCTGGATGAACTATAAAATCGACTTTCATCTCTATTGCTTTTAGAAAAGCTTCCCTCGCCTGCCTTATTGAGTCATCTGCAAGTGGGCCTCCCCAACCATAACCTAAATGCGTGTCGGATATGAAGGCAATTTTCATGTTAGTGTTTATACTCCAAGTAGTTTATTAGTTTGAGGGATGCAACACAAAGTGCTAAAAGATTTTATATTAATGACAAAAACTTAAATTTTTATGTACCAACTGAGAATGACTAATTATATGAACCTACACAAATTTGTATTTGTTGGTATAATCTTACTTAGCGTTGTCCACGTGGTTCTGGCAGAGTGCGAAAATTCAACAAACCCTGGACTTTGCGAGTTCAAAGAGGCACTTAGCCAAGGTGCAAAAATAGTAAAACCGGAGTTAAAAGTGTATAACACCTCTTATGCATACTACCCAAAAGATGCAAACAAAGAGTGGGATAGATATCTGGAAGAGAAAAAAAACGAACCAGGATACACACCGCCACCAGCACAGAATTACAAACCAAGGATTGTAAACATAACTGGTACAATCCAAAATATAACCGTTAGACCGGTTCCACCTCCAAAAGAAAGTGGTTTTGTCAACGACGAGAGCACGTCTACTTCATCATGTTGTGCAAAAAACAACCAGCCACATACATCCAATCAATCATACGAGAACAACACATCCCGCAACTTAGCCACAGAACAGCAAAAACAGCAAAATCAAACTGACATTCTATCTGCAATAATCAACATTGTGTTTAGTATCTTGAAGTCACTCATATGAATACTCAATTTATTCAGTGGCTTATCTAACGGTTCAACCAAACTGCTTTCTCCACTTAGCTATCTGTTCAACTTCCTTTTTGAATTGTTCCTTTTCCTCTGGGGTTGGTTCCCTTGAATACTTTTCTTCATAAGTCTTCCTGTAGAAGTTGTTGTATGCACAGAATGGAATAACTTTTCCATCTGGGAGGCCGTAGTGTATAACACACCTCATAACCCTCTCAACATCAAAGTTGTATGGATCCTGGAAATGCATAGTCCCTATAAAGAGCAGGTTTTTTATGTTATGCATTGTCGCTGCTGAGGCGAAATCTCCCCGTGTAACTATTGCCTTCAAAACTTTCAAGAACTCCGGTACCTTTGTGAGTGCCTTGGGTTTTATAATCGTTGGGAGCCTCAGGACCATCTCTGCTTTTGATACCCCTTTCTCCGTTAGTTTAATGAATTTATCAACATCTATTACCCTAGTTATCGGGATAAACCTACCCCCATCTACAAATACATAAGTACCTCCCCCACAAAGAGGGTGGGTCCTCACACGTGGGTAGTTAGAGCCGTTACCCGAGACTACTCTCAGCCATTCAATTATCGGAAACATTGATGGTATTGTGTAAAAGTCTCTCTTTTTTATATCTCCATTAGTCTGCTCTTCAATAGCATCAAACAACTCAGGAATTGTTATCCTCATCTTTTCCCTTTCCTCCTGAGGAAGCCTTCCAGTCAATGCAACTGGCTGGAAATCAACTCCCCTAACGACGTCGGAGTTTTGGGCAGCGAACCTGATTATGTCGCCAACCTGCGAGTCATTTACACCTTTAACCACCGTTGGAACTAGGACAATGTTGGGCCTTCCTATCCTCCTAACATTTTCTATGACCATCTTCTTTAAAGGAAACGCATTAAATCCCCTTGCCAATTTATATGGTTTCTCTGTCACGCCATCAAACTGAAGGTAGAGTGTAGATGTTCCTGCATCCGCAAGAGCTTTAAGAAAATCTGGTTTTTCTGCTAGCCTAGCACCATTGGTCGCAATCATTATCTGCCTTATCCCTTTCTCCTTTGCTAAAGCAACCAATTCAGGTAGGTCATCTCTAACAGTTGGTTCACCTCCAGAGAACTGGACTGCCAATGCAGGGGGAACCTCAGACATTATATTATCGAGTATTTTTGCAACCTCGTCCTTAGACAGGTCCCATATCTTACCTGACGCTGCGGCATTTGCAAAACATATGGGGCATCTAAAGTTGCACCTGTTCGTCACGTCTATGTTGACCAGAACAGAAGAGGACATGTGTAGGGGGCAAAGCCCACAGTCCCAAGGGCAGCCTTTTTCTGCCTTTGTTTGGGGGTTATCTATCCCTTTTCCAGTTTTAAGCCTAGACATAAAGTCTTTGTATAAATCATAGTCTGCCCAGTACAGCTCTTCAAACTTTCCATGCTCTGGACACTCCTTCACCATAAAAAGTTTTCCATCCCTATTGACTATCTTAGCAGGTATCATCCTGAAACACTCAGGACATACTGAATATGTTTGCCTTACTTCCTCTTCCATTAAAACCACCTAAATGCAAATAGATACTAAGTCTAATCTAAGGCTTAGCTAATATTTAATATTTTTCAAAATTTTAAAAAACCATATATTAAAGTTTTATGTAGCAAGATACAATAAAGGCTGATAGGGTGTGATTATGAAAATTGGAGTGGTTGGGAAACCTTCATCTGGGAAAACAACCTTCTTTGATGCAGCTACAATGGGCAATGCACAGATAGCCAGCTACCCATTTACAACCATAGAGCCAAACCTGGGAACAGCATTTGTGAGGGTGCCCTGTCCCCATAAGGAGATCGGAAAAGAATGCAATCCAAAAAATTCGGTATGTGTAAACGGAACTAGGTTTGTCCCTGTGCAACTCCTAGACGTGGCTGGCCTTGTACCTGGAGCCCATGAAGGGAAAGGGCTAGGAAACCAGTTCCTAGATAACCTGATGGATGCAGACGGGCTAATCCATGTGGTAGATATGTCTGGAAAAACTGATGCTGAGGGGAACCCTACCACTGGTCATAACCCAAAGGAAGATATATCCTTCCTGGAGGCAGAGATTGATTACTGGATTCTAAAGATTTTAACAAAGAGCTGGGATAGCATACAGAGAAGAGTGAAAACTGGAATGAAGATGGATGAATTGATATACCAACAAGTGTCTGGTTTAAACGTTAACAGAGATGAGATAAAAGAGATAGTAAAAGAACTAAGCATATCCACGGATTCAAGTAAGGATGAATTATTAACATTGTCATCTGAAATTAGGAAAAGGAACAAACCAATTATCATCGCTGGGAATAAAATAGATCTGCCTGAAGCAAAAGAAAACTATAAAATACTGAGCAAGAATGTAATCCCAGTATCTGCTGAATCCGAGCTGGCCCTGAAGAGGGCCAGCGAGGCAGGGCTAATAGAGTATGTCCCAGGGGGCAGTGGTTTCAAGATTATCTCAGAATTAAATGAAAAGAGAAAAAAGGCATTAGATTATATAAGGAAAAACGTCCTTGAGCCATTCGGAAGCACTGGAGTACAAAAGGCTATTGAAGAAATGGTTTTTGGCAAACTAAAGATGAAAGTAGTTTTTCCTGTCGAAGATGAGAACCATTGGACTGACAAAAACGGGAACGTCCTACCTGATGCTATCTTGCTCCCTGAAAGTGCAACTGCCCTGGACCTGGCCTACAAGATACACACAGATATAGGGGAAAACTTCATTGGAGCAATAGACGCCAGAACAAAGAGAAAAATAGGTAAAGACCACGTACTAAAGAATGGTGATATAATAAGAGTGATTATCAAAAAATAGGTGATTGAGTGAGAATAGAACTGGTGGGCATTGGATTCATAATCATAGGGTTGGTTGTATTGGCTCTTGCCGGCCTTCAAGAAGGGAGTGTAAAATATGGTGGAGTTGTTATGCTCGGACCAATCCCCTTGATATTTGGAAACTCAAAATCTCTAATCCTGGTAGCATCTGGCCTAGTCCTGATAACACTGATTTTAATCCTCTTAACTAAGATGTGACTAAAATTCAAATTCAATGTCTTCTCCTTCTCCAACTATCTTTGACTCTTTTTCTGCCTTAACATCCTCTGGAGCTTCCGCTGTACCCTTTGGTGTTGGGACTGATGCCGGTGTTGCTTTACCTGCTTCAACTGCCCGTTTCATTGCGAGCATTTCCTCCTTCTTTCTAGTTATCCTCAACAAAGCGTAGAAATAAGCATTTAGTATAGTATCAAGGCCCATCTGCCTCTTTTCATGAGTAGCTGAAACCTCCTTGACGTACAATTCAACCAGTCTATAAGCAAGATCATCCTCTTCCATTTCAATCCCCAAACTAATAATGGAATATTGATTAAAAAACCTATCTGAGTTATATAGTTTCTATCTTAAACAACACCTTTTTGTCCCCTAGTTTCTTCTTAATTAGATCAGCAAGGTAAAGTATGTCATCAACACTTGGCTTTTTGTCCCATACGTACTCCATATCATAGTTGCCAGATATCGGGTTAAAACCTATCTCTTTTAAGGCATCCACCACTTCTACGGGACTAGCACCATCGCTAGAAAACCATAAAGTAAGGTAACTCTTCATGCAGACTCCTCCCTATCAAGGTATGTTTGGATTATCATCAACTCCTCTGTTGTGAGCTTCTTCCCTTTCTTTAGCTCTGATAATAATTCTTCTGCCTTCTTCTTCATCTTTTCATATGTCCTCTCTATCTTTTCTGATGTTTCCCTTGCAATTTCCTTTTTCCTCTTCTCCACTTCTGATTTAACTATCTCTGCCTTCTTTCTAGCTTCTTCAAGTGCTTTCTTAGCTTCCTTTATCTCTGGTTCCAACTTTTCTAATTGGGCAATCAACTTCATCATCTCTGAATGATTAAACTCACTTTCCTTTGCGTAATGCATCACTGCTTCATGGAATGCCTGTGCTTCTTTCCTCACTCTTTCGATCTCTGCTATTAGACGCTTTCTTTCTGAGAATAATTTATCAATAGTATCAAACGCCTTTAGCTTTTCCTCTAACTTTGCTATCTCCTTAACTATCTTCTCTTCTTCCTTAGGCTTTAAGACACTGGTTTGAAGCTTCCAATCCAAGCTGTCAATCCTCCTTTTCACCTGGGTCTTGCTTAAACCTTCTGATCTATTCTCTGATATCTCCTTGTCAACTTCCTTTAGCTTGTCTTTCAGCTTCTTTAGCTCGACATTTGCCTTGTCCCTCTTGTCCTTTAGCTCTTTTACCTTTTCATTAGCCAGATCTCTCTTCTGCTTGAGCTCCCTTACCTTTGACCTGAGTCTTCTTATTCTAGAGGTAACCTCTGCCATTTTCTCCCTTGACTTCTTCAAATCAGATGTCATTGCCATCACTCAAAAATCAACCAAAAGCTAGGTTTATTTTGAGATAATCTTTTTATAAAGCTTTTGCCCAGAAAATACCGGGGAGAGGGAAATGAGAGGATTCAGCTTTGTAATAGTAATTGTCCTAGTTCTGGTTATGGTCCCAATTATAGCTACAGAAAGCAAAGTTGCCTCTGGAATATCAACATTAGAAGCAAAGTTCATTGATAATCAAATGAAAGTAAACCTGCAAAATGATGTTATACGTACTTTTCGACAGGCGTTATCTCACTGTAAATCCGATGGAGACTGTAAGGTATACATTTCAGAATGGATTGTGTATTGGAGCAAGGAAGGATTCACTATATTCTCTGGGGATACCCATACTGGTATTAAGGATAGTATAAATGTAGATATAGTTAATGGAAAGGCTGTTTTAAGGCCTAAAAGAAATATATCGAATTATGGAATAACAATGACAGGACCAACTACAGTTATAATAAACAGGGGGGTGTGGTATGAGGGCACAGGTGAGCATTGAAACGCTAGTAGTGATTGCACTAGTATTGATTGTTGTACTTGTGATTGTTAGTGCAATATCCCCGCTAGCTACTATATTAAACCAACCAAAAATGAACGAAACTAGGTTAATAGAAAAAGATTACTGGGCACTGGGGATTGGCAACTCAAGTTATCGGAGGTTTCAGTATGCTAGAGATGATTGACTTACAAGTGTGGACAGGAATAACAATAGCTATGACTGCCATAGCACTGGTGCATATCCTAGTGTATACATCGACCATAGCCTCGACACAGTCGATAGCCATGGAACAAGCTAGGTCAATAATAAAATCAGATGAGTTGGTAAACAACTACATAACTGGATTAGCATATTTCTCAGATGATATTAAATCTGTAGAACCGCAGACAGTATCTAGCAAAAAACTAAAAGAAAAATTTGGAAACTGCAAGATATGTGGGAATGGAACCATGACCAGGGTTGTTATAGATGAAAACAAAAAAATTGTATTTATCAGGGTTTAGGACAATACTAAAACCTTCAAGAGCAGTGTTTAGTATAGAGGCAATAGTATCATTGATGGTGCTTATCCTTCTGATAGCTAGACCTGTACATCACGCGACATTAGATAAAGCTGTGATATACAAACAAGGGAGTGATATTTCAGAACTAGTGTTAGACCTTAATCTTGACCCCATCGCAACAAGGCAGGTGCTGGAGCTGACAAATCCAGACCTTCAGATGAAAATTGTAAAGAATAACAAAGAGATTGTGATAAAATGGGACTCTCCTAAGGATATTATAGTCTTGAAGAGATCTGATTTCTCTGGACAAGCAATTGAGGACGTCTATTTTTATTTTGGGTATTAAGTTTGATTTATTTCATAGAGCACAACCCCAAACTTATACCTCACCATTCGAACACGGACAGTGCCATACATACTGGTAGGTAAACTCACACTACACCTTGTTTTGGAGGCATATGTATTATTCCCCCAGAAAAAGAGTATGCTATTATTCAGGTATTTTATGTTTGTTCTAGTAGGAAAAACAAATTCAGATGTCACACTAGAGCCTGGTGCCATAAGACAAGTGGAATCTATCTCACTAACTAACTGCTTAGCAGACGTCCTAACATCCATCGAGTTCAAACTAGAAAAAACTAGATTTCCAGTGCTTGCTGCTGTTCCTGCCCAGACCGCTAGGAATGCCAGAACAGCAGCAAGCACGGCTAGGTACTCTAGGCTAGACTGGCCTTTCATCCGGTTATCTCCTCAACCTTGTTTAGTATCTTTTTAGACGTCTTGTTGATAGAATGCGTTGTTGACTTTGCAGTGCTGGTTAGGCTGGAAAGAACCAACCAAGCCACAGCCAGGACAGCTGCCATTAAAACCAACATCTCCGCGGATACTTGACCTTTATCATCCATTTCCCTCTCCCTCCTATTTGCCTCCATTTAATTTTTTAACAACTTTCATTGCTTTATCTGTAGATTCAGCACTAGACTTAGTAAAAGATTTCCCAGTAGAGTACAAGTGGGTTACAACAAGGGTTGCAAGCGCTAAAACAGCAGCAAACAAAACTAAAAACTCAGCAGATATTTGTCCTTTATCATCCATTCCTCTCCCCCACATAACTTGGGAATAAAGGTTATTTAAATCTTTTTCGTAATAGACTTATGTGGGGAATCCTTGTTCTAGGGGCTGTGATACTCCACTCTTTAGGTATTATCATAAACAGGATAATACTGAAGGAGGGCAATGTTCGTGAATACATGTTCGTATGGAGGATCACCAGTTCCCTTTTTTACATACCTGCTGCCATTTTCATTGGTTTCTCCATGCCCACAGGCAATTTGCAGTGGATTGGAGTAATCGCAGGTATAGTACTTTATGCAATAGGTGGGTTCACTGGATTCTATGCAGTTAGGCATACTGAAGCTAGTTTAGGCGCTCCGCTTGGCTCTCTAAGGGTTTTGTTCTTGCTCATATTATCATGGTTAATACTAGGCGAAAGGGTAACAATTACAAAGTTCTGGGGAACAGTGTTCATATTCATCGGCGCAATGGTGATAACTTGGAAGTTAGGAGCGTTCAAGAGACTCAAGGAACATGGACCACAGCTTACTGTACTAACAGCTTTCATAATTGCAATAATTGCAATAGTCGAAAAGTTTAGCATGGGGGTTGGTGTTAATCCTGTATTTTACGGATTTACCATGTATTTCGTTCCTGGTCTTATCTATGGATTGCTCCCAGAGAACAGGAACATAAACAATGTAATGAAATTCGTAGGTAAAAACTGGAAGCTCGTTCTGGCATCCGCCTTTTGCTATGCATCCATGTACTACATGCAGATAACGGCTTTCAAACTAGCTGATGTTAGCCTAGTATTTCCACTCTTACAGTTGTCTATACTCATAACTATCCTACTGAGCTTTTTCATACTTAAAGAGAAAATAGAGATAAAGCAAAGGTTCATTGGTGGTATCATAATGATGGTTGGAGCGATGATGATACTAGCATAGGTATTAGCTGAGAATTAGATAGTCATATTGTTATAACTAATGAAAGGTTACTCCTAATGAATGTATAAAAACCCTGCCAAAATTAATTTTGTTGGTGATAAGATGCCAGCAAAGGAAAAAGCACGCGCAGGTAGTGCCAAGAAGTTAATGAATAAACTCGCCAGGCTAAGTCCTAGACATGTGCTACTTGGTAGCCTTGCAAAGGAAATAGCAGAAGAAACAAACGAGATAAGAAGAGAGTCTCTAACTAAAGAGTACATAAAAAAGAAAGGGAAAAGGGTAAGGTTTGGTAAGCTAGTCAGATGGATTGAGGATTTGATGAAGAAACAAGTTGACCTGGAAACTATGAGAAACGCTATAATCACAGATTACATAAAAAAACATGAAAGTGAGATGGTGATCGATCCAAATGGACAAATGCAGTTAGAGGCTGATCTGCCAATAATACCAAGGATTCTCAAGGAAGAAAAAACAATCGATGAATTTACAAACATCCTCTATGGTGTTGCCGTAAAAAGAAAGGGAAGACTATCAAAGGCGTACGGTCGCATAATTGGATTAGACAAGCTTAGAGAAAAGGTTTTAGGGGATTTATCCAAGGTAGATAAAATGGGGGGGAGCATACCAAAGCAACATGGAAAATTCTTCATAAAGATAGAAGCAAATATCGACGTATATCTAAAACTGTTGAAGAAAAAGAAGTTAAATGAATACTGGAAAAAACCGCTAGATGAACTAGTTGTAGAAAGGAGCAAACTTGAGGATAGCATAGTCAATGATATAATGAATATGAAAAAAACGGGTGGAAACGGTAGTATCCAAGCGTTCAAAGCCAGTGAAAAAAATGTAACTGCTGATGTACTTGACCATTTAATTGTCGCGAAGAGAGTAGGGATAAAACCAAAAGAAGATGCAGTCAATGAAGTTGAAAACATGTTGTCTGAACTTAGGGAAAATGCAAACAGATTACTAGAGAACGAAAAGAAGGCGAAAGGAATAAAAGGTAAGTCTGAAACCCGCGACTTAATGAAAGATTCTCTCAGGACTATAGCTGCCATGGATGCAAAGATTTCACAGATAAATATAGCGTCAAGGGTATTAGAAAGTAGTGGTGTAGATGTAAGCGACCTAACTAGGGAAATGGAAACCATCAAAGATATCCTTAACAAAAGAGATATGTACAACAAACCAGAGAAAAAACCATGGGAGGCTTACATAGGCTAATGCCGTGTTACTAATATAAAGTTCATATGATAAAATTCATGCCATGGATAGAACAGAAATAATCCACCTAACAGTATCTTGGATAACAATTACCCTGGCATTCTCAATGGACTCTATTTTTCTCGGAATAAACAAGTTTATTCAAGACTTCGCTATCTTACTGTTAGTTTTAGGTGCTGGTTTTATCTTCCATGAACTTGGTCATAGAACAGTTGCAAGGTTGTTCGGCCTCCACGCGTTTTATAGGGCGTGGGTGCCTGGTCTCATACTAGCCCTGGCCATGGCACTGTTAACAGCTGGAAAATTCATTTTTGCAGCCCCTGGTGCAGTATATATTGGTGGGCGGCCAATAACGCGTAGGGAAAACGGACTTATAAGCCTCGCTGGGCCTGGGGTTAACATAATACTAGGCATACTATTTATGGGGCTAGCAGTTGTGTCACCAGCAAAGATATTGACAATAATTGGGATTTATGGTGCCTGGGTAAACTTTTTCCTGGCTGCGTTTAATTTAATCCCATTCCCACCACTTGACGGGTACAAGGTAATGGGTTGGAATCCAGCTATTTGGTTGATAAGCATAGCAATACCAAGTGTGTTGCTGTTTGGGTTATTTTAAGGGGTAAAAATGTGGAAAGTAAAAAAGAAGAGACCTGAAGAAAAGACCACTGCAAAGGAATACTTTGACAAATATGCAGATGCTTATTCTACTTCCAATGCAATTAAGACAATACAAAAGAGGATAACCCTAAGAGCTCTAGAGCTGATTGGATGGAAATCTGGGAGAATACTTGATGTTGGATGTGGGCCTGGGTTTTCAATGGAAGTTCTTCTGGATAATGGTTTTAATACCATAGGGATAGACCTATCTGAAAAAATGGTAAAAGAGGCTAAGAAAAACGGGTTCGATGCATTAGTGGCTGATATGAGAAAGCTCCCATTTGAGGATAATAGCTTCGATGGAATATTATCTATATCTGCTTTGCAGTGGATACCTAGGAAAGACTTAAAGAAAGTCGCTAAGGAGTTTTACAGAGTTCTAACCAGTAATGGCTCAGTTGTCATACAATTCTATCCTAAATCAGAAAAAGACATGATTGCAGTAGGTAAAGCCTTTGTCTCTGCTGGATTTGATGGAGAGTTTGCAATAGATAACCCAAAAAATCCAAGAAAGAGAAAGATATACCTAGTGCTAAAAAAGAAGACTGAAGACCACACTGAAAGCCAGCAAAAGCTCTAGAAACCTAGCCCTAGCTACTAACCATAATACCCTAGTTCATCTCTTGATTTATCCTTTCTATAACCCTCAAGAAACATTTTGTATTTCTTGTTATCGTCTGGCCTAATACTCGGTCTTATCCTCTCCATGGCTTTCTTGAAATGTTTCATCCTGACCTCCTTGGCTGATTTGTTCTCCCTAAGGGCAGTCATAACTGCTTCTCTAACTAATGCCTCTATATCTGCACCGGAAAATCCATCAGTTTCCTTTGCAAGTTTTTCTAGGCTAACATCCTTCGCAAGAGGAACCTTCCTTGTATGCACCTTCAGTATCTCCATTCTCCCTGACTTATCCGGTGCTGGAACTAATATCAACCTATCAAATCTCCCTGGCCTTAGCAATCCAGGATCTATGAGATCTGGCCTATTAGTTGCTCCTAAAACTACAACTCCCCTAGTATCCTCAATGCCATCCATTTCTGTTAACAATTGATTAACAACGCTCTCAGTAACATGACTTCCCTCGTACATACCTCTTCTAGGGGCTATTGCGTCTGCTTCATCGAAAAATACAACACACGGCGCCACCTGTCTTGCCTTTCTGAATATTTCTCGGATTCCCTTCTCACTTTCTCCAACCCATTTACTCAGAAGTTCTGGTCCCTTAACTGCTATGAAGTTTGCACCGGACTCATTTGCAACTGCCTTGGCAAGTAGTGTCTTTCCTGTTCCAGGTGGTCCAAACATGAGGATCCCACTAGGTGGCTTTATCCCCATTCTCTCAAACATCTTGGGATATTTCAATGGCCATTCCACAGCTTCCTTTAACTCTTGTTTGGCATCTTTCAAATCACCTATATCTGTCCACTTGACTTTGGGTACTTCAACAAGGACTTCTCTCATTGCAGACGGTTGTATCTCCCTAAGCGCGTTGAGGAAGTCATCCTTTGTAACCCTCAGACTCTCAAGTATCTCTTTTGGTATCTCCTCCTTTTCAAGATCAACCTTAGGTAGTATTCTCCTCAAGGCCTTCATAGCGGCCTCCTTACACAAGGCCGCTAGGTCAGCACCAACGAAGCCGTATGTCTTATCCGCCAGCTCTTCAAGCAGTTTGTCAACTAGCCTCCTATTCAATTCGTATTTGACATTCGATGGGAAAGACATAGTAACCTTTGCAATGTCTTTTGCGTCTGACAGTTTCTTCAAAATCTTCGGCTTCAATTTGTTATCCATCTTTAATTTCTTTATTTCCTCAACTACCACCTTCTTGTTATACTCTGGCTCTATAGGCATATTCCTTGTGTGTATCTGCAATATCTCCTTCCTGCCGTTCCTATCAGGCACCCCTATCTCTATCTCCCTATCAAACCTACCAGGTCGCCTCAAAGCAGGATCGATGGCATTAGGCCTGTTTGTGGCAGCTATTACAACCACCTGCCCTCTAGACTGCAACCCGTCCATTAAAGCAAGTAGCTGCGCAACCACTCTCCTTTCAACTTCCCCAACTGTTTCTTCCCTCTTTGGAGCGATGGCATCAATCTCATCAATGAATATTATTGCTGGTGCATTATCTTGGGCTTCCTTAAATATCTGCCTCAATCTCTCCTCAGCCTCACCAACAAATTTACTCATGACCTCTGGACCATTCAACGCAATGAAGTGTGCATCTGTCTCATTAGCGACAGCCTTCGCGAGCAGTGTCTTTCCTGTTCCAGGAGGGCCATATAACAAAACACCTTTAGGTGGCTCTATACCTAGCCTTTCGAACAACTCAGGATGTTTCATTGGGATTTCGATCATTTCTCTAACTCTTTGTATTGCATCCTTTAGTCCACCAATATCCTCGTAAGTTACCTGTGGCACGCCAGCTAACTCCTTAACCGGCTCTGTCTTCAATTCTATCCTTGTCTTCTCACCTATTTGGACTATGCCCCTTGGCTTGGTATTTACAACCATTAACATCAAAGACTGACCAAACACTCCTATGAGCACTCTGTCTCCCTTAGAAACTGGCCTCCCTACAAGCCTGTTCCTAACATAGTCTTCAAAACCAGGTGAAAATCTAATTGGTTGGGATGGGGCTAAAACTATCTTTGCAGCCTCACCAGGCTCAAACTTTTCCACTTTAACCTTATCCCCAATAGAAACATCTGCGTTTTGCCTAAGAATTCCATCCATCCTAATAGCACCAAGCCCCTCGTCCTGAGGATGTGCTTGCCACACTATCGCTGCTGTCTCTCTCTTTCCTGTTATCTTTACTATATCACCTGACGTAACATCAAGTGCCTGCCTGGATTCTGTGTCTAACCTGACTATCCCCCTACCAGCGTCAGACCTAAAAGCTTCTGCAACCTTAAGAATTATTTCTTTCTTTGCCATTATCATCACCCCAGGAGAAGCAATAGCGTAATAGATGTTTATAGATTAACAAGGATATAAAGCTTATTAGGAAGGAAATTTAGAATAATTGCATGGAAAAAGCTATTACAGGGAGAAGGGCCATCCCGCTTGGGTGCTCACTGGATAATCTCCTTGGTGGGGGGATACCTACTGGTGTTATATCTGAGTTTTACGGCCCCCCAGGTGTTGGAAAAAGTAATATTGCCATCCAGGCGACTGTCAACGCTATAAAGGCCAATGGGAGGGTCGCTTACATAGACCCAGAAGGATCATTCCATTTTGAAAGAGTTGAACAAATAGCAGGAAGTAAGTATGATAAGGTTCTAGAAAGAACTGTTTTGCTAGAACCAAAAAGTCTCCAAGAACAAGGGGAAATGATAACTAATGTGGTTGGTAGAGACTTTTCACTAATAGTGGCAGACCCAGTAACATATCACTACAGACTTGAATTGGACAGAACAGACCCATTCCCAATAAACCAAGTCCTTGCAAAGCAGCTTGCGCTACTTGCGTGGCATGCTAGAGAAAAGAATGCTGCTGTGCTTGTTACAAACCAGGTCTATTCAGACTTCAGAGGTAGGTACGAACCACTTGCCAGGGAAGTCTTAGGTTATTCAGCAAAAGTAATAGTAGAGTTATTGAGGAGTGGAGATGCTAGGATTGGGAGGCTTGTAAAGCATCCATTTAGAAAAGAAGGAACAGCCAGGTTTAGGATAATAGGATCAGGTCTTGTGTGAACCAGCTACTACTTTTTAGTAATAACCTTTGCTTTACCTGCTGGGAGCGATGCTAGTATCTCGTCCAAGGATGAATCAACAGAAAACCAACCATCTACTAACTTTTTTATTTGCTTGGCAACCTTTCCTTTATCATCACCACCTGGGATAACTAGGACATATTCATTATACACTTTGATTGCATCAACTGGGCCTGAGACTATCCTCTTATTTTCAGTATCATAAGAAACAGCAATTTCAACTGGAACATCTTTAAACCATTCCCTCTCGCCGAGTATAACAAAACCACCTTTTGGCAGGAACTCCCCTGACTTGGCGGCCAGCTTTACCTGACTTGGAGAAACACAATATACATCCACAGCCCTCAAACCAAGAGAGAACGCCTTTGAGAATGCTGCAGCAAAATTGGCTGCTTCTTGCTTCGCGGTCTCAGAGATTGTTTTACCATTAGACTTTATGACAACAGCAGATGCTCCTTTTATGTCAGCGTGAAGAAACAAATCCCCTTTATCCATATAGTTCCGTACCAGCCTCTGATTTGACTTTGCGTCCTTCCCTCCAAGAACTAAAAATCCATCAGAAGTAAAAAACCAATGAAATTTTTCGTACCAATCTTTGTCTCTTTTTATCTGTGGCTTTTTTTCTGCCAATTTAATTTGCTTTTTTATCAAGGCTTTTGTTTTTTCTATCTCTTCTCTAAGCCTGGGTATCTTTCTCCTAGCCTTTTTCGCTAGCTCATAATATCTAGATGCGTTCTCTGGTATACTCTTCTTCATATCTATTTCAACTCTCACCCTTCTTCACCTTCTTTGACTTAGACCTATTGGCCCTCACTTCATGCTTCTTATTCCTCTTTCCCCAGTCCTTTTTTGTTTCACAGTTTGGATCTAGGCACATTTCGTAACTACCCCTCTTTGTGTATATACGCACTACTGGAGTCCCACACTTCGGACAGGTTTTGCCTGTGGGGACAACTTTTCCTTTTTGAGGTAGAGGGTATATCTCCTTGCAATCTGGATACCTGTTGCACGCAACAAACCTCTTTCCTGTCTTTCTAGACCTCCGTATAACTAACTCACCGCCGCACTTGCACTTTCCAATCATCCTCGCTTTAATCCTATCTAGCTTTGCACCCTCCTTTATATCTGCACCAATTACTTCTTTATTCGCCTCGAGCTCAGACAGAGCCTTTCTCAGGAGAGTTTTTGAATCAATAACAACACTTGACTTTAGAATATCACCTGCACTTATCTTCTCCATTTCTTTCTCAAGCTTAGCAGTCATATCTGGGAGAGTTATATCTCTAGCATGTTTTTCCAAGCTGTCCACTACCCTAAATGCAATGTCTGACGGTTGATAATTCTTCTTCCCAGAGATGTAACTTCTGTTTATCAATTTTTGAATTATAGCTGGCCTAGTTGATTTAGTCCCAAGCCCCAACTTCTCCATTTCCTTTAAGAGGGATGCAGGGGTATACTTGTTTGGTGGTTGGGTTTCCTTCTCAACAACATCAACCGAAATAACCTGCACAACGTCTCCCTTATTCATCCCAGGTAATTCCTCCTCTTTTACTTTAGAGTATGGGTAGAACTCTAACCAACCTCTTTTTACTATTGTTTGACCCTTTGCAACAAACCCTTCACCATTAATATCAATCTCAACTCTAGTGCTAGCAACCTGAGCGTCTTCTGCAAGAGTCGCAAAGAAACGCCTGACAATTAACTCATATATCTTCCATGACTGAGAATCAAGTTTTGACTTTTTGGCCACTCCTGTTGGATGGATAGGTGGATGATCTGTTGTCCTCATCTTTCCTCTACTTGGAATCAACTTACCTTGCAAGAGTGTTTTAGCTTCTTCTGAAAATTCAGATTTCAAGAACTTACTCACTATCTCCTTCAGATTTATTGAGCTTGGATAAACTGTATTATCCGTCCTTGGATAAGACACGTACCCAGACATATACAAGTTCTCGGCTATTTGTATCGCCTTTACAGGGGACACCCCAAGCGATGCAGCTGCTCTAAGAAACTCATTTGTGTTAAATGGCACTGGTCTGCTTTGTTTCCTTTTTCTCAGGTCAACTGATTTTACTACTCCTTCTTTAGAATGAACGGTTTTCTGCTTTACAGCGAATGCTTTCTCCTTGTCCTTGAATTTTTCTCTTTTATGAAGCGCTTTGAATTTAGCCCCGGCTTTTTCAAGTAAAGCATTGACTACCCAAAATTTCTCAGGTACGAACTTCTTTATCTCTTTTTCCCTGTTTACTATCAAAGCTAGCGTTGGTGTCTGCACCCTTCCAACAGATAAAAAGTTTTTTCCAAGCATATTAGACGCTAGAGATATGAACCTAGTAAGGACTGCTCCCCACACTAAATCTATCTCTCTCCTAGCGTCTGCAGAGTCAGCCAAAGCCTCATCTAGCTCATAAAGGTTCTCCTCTTTGAATGCATTGGTTATCTCTTCATCTGTTATTGCAGAGAACCTAGCTCTATCTACCTTCACATTTGGGTTCACTCTACGAATTATGCTCACAGCTTCCCTTCCTATTGCCTCCCCCTCTCTATCAAAATCTGTAGCAACTGTCAACCTATCAGCCATCTTGCCGTACTTTCTCAAAACTCTGGCAATATCCATCCTGCTAGGTCTGTAAACAAAACTAGAATCAATTATATCATATAGATTTGTATTTTTCCACGATGAAAAATCATTGTTAAACTCCACGTCAACTATGTGACCAGCCAAAGGCAGTACAATTGCCTCTTCACCACCCAACCTTATCTTGTATACCCTGAGCTTTCCCTCTTTAATGACTTGAACTCCTTTGTCAAGTATCTCAGCGATCCTAGCAGCTGCCTTGTCTTTTTCAGCAATTATCAACCGCATTCAGAAAGTTATGTTGGTTCTGGTTTAAAATTCAAATACCTAAGTCTTTCTCTATCTTCTTTATTGTCACCATTGAGGGCTTCATAGTGATCAGTGAAGGTACATCCCTCACACCCAGGTAAAACCCCTTCCTATTGGAGCCTATATGCTCCTCATCCTTCATTTCACTGATGGTCGTAGCCTGATTGGAGGACATCCCTCCTTTTCTAACCAACGTTCCATTTGTGGATACATCAGTTACCTTTATTCTACCCTCAGGTGTAACTTCAATCTTTAAGTGTTTTCTTGAGACAGTGGCATCAGTCTTGCCAAGGTAGTGTAAAACCTTCCCTGCTTCATCCTTCAAAGCTAAGTTATATCCTTCTGCACGACCTATATGATATGTGCCAGGTTCCAATGTTATCCTTTTATGGGTTACCTCTTTTTTTGCTCCTGGATACGACTCGTGCGTTATCTCCAAGCTAAATGGATTACCTCTAGGCTTAGGTCCAACAGGTTTTCTCTCGTAAGGCTTCTTATGCTCCATAAATCTTGGCATAGTATCACCTAAAAGGTTAATTGCAGCACTTAATTAAAAATTAACTATTGTAGAACGTCTATGGAGTTACAATCTC
>WAMD01000009.1 GCA_015522495.1 Nanobdellati archaeon | reverse complement strand
GGACACAAGATCCCACAGTGCGCCGGCCGGGATTTGAACCCGGGTCGTTGCCTTGGGAGGGCAAAGTCCTACCAAGCTAGACTACCGGCGCGTACAGCTAATTAGAAAAGAAATAGTATATTAAACTTAATCTTGTTGAGCTTCACTGTCAACTGACTAGACTGGCCTTTTCTTAGGCCTGAACCTAGACTTTTTGCCAACTCCACCGTAAGCCACCTCAAAATCTTTAGCTAGCTTTTTCACCCTGTCCTTGTACTCCTGGTTGAAATCACCTTCGCTAACCTCATTGCTAAGCCTCTTTACGTTTTGGGCAAGCTTATATCTAAGGGGAGTTTGTATATTTGGTTTTAGCATCCTCTTTATTCTCCAGCTCCTTAACCTTGACTTAATGTTATCAATAAAACCCATTACACCACCTTTTAACGCTTTAGCTGAGTTAATTATATTATCATTGTTTTTATTTTTTGGCTCTGTTTCTCCAACGTTCCCTTTTCATCTTAATCTTTTCTCTTCTCTTTTTCATCCTTTTGAGTTCGTCCAGAACATCTGGCAATTCTTGTTTACTTACAATGTTCAACCTAACCCCAAACTTCCTAAAGACATCCCATGAGAGTGTACTCCAATAGTTAGAGTATGGAGCGCGTACCCACAGGTCTATGTCGCTTAGCGGAGTCCTCACTGCTCGCCTAGTAGATGATCCTGCAAACCTCATCTTACTCCTATCTATTGGAGCTTCTGATTTTAACCTTTCCATGACATAAGTTAATGCATCCTGGAGTTTGCCCTCAACTTCACCTTGCTTGTCGAGCAACTTATTATACCTCTCTTTAACTTTCTCCTTTGCGGTTATATGTGCGACTATCCTTTGGTTTGGGCTTTCGCCTAGGTTCTTATTTGGTTTTCTCAGTATCCTCTGTGCAACCTTGTTTTCTTTTATCAACTTCCAAAGAGCAGGTGTGAACTGATTTAGGTACCACTTCTTGAACTCATCCATTGTGTCTAGGTATCTTGGATCCTTGTACTTTTCTAGAATGTAATTCTTTATTCCATATTGCTCTGTTATTTCTATTGGAAACATCAAAGCTATTTTTCCGATCTCATCATCCTTTCCAAGATCAACACCCTTTATCCTCTTGAATGTCTCAATGGCTAGTTCATACGTTATAAACCCCTTGTTTTCCTCCTTTAACGTCTTCTCAATTATCCTTTTCGTTTTAGCTAGTTTTTTCAACTTTTGGATCACTTCATCCTTGAACATACCTTCTGGCCTCAGGTCTTCTAGGAATAACTTTTTGGCGATCTCGCTGACTAAACTATCTTTTCCCCCATCAACCCAACTAGCTACATGCGCATCCTCTATCTTAGCCTTAGAATCACTTTTTAATATCCTTGCGTACCCTGTCACTCCTTTCCCAGGGTATCCTTGATACAATTGGACTAGGATATATCCTTTATCGGGCAGATTTTTTATTTTATCCAAATATTCTTTACCTATCAAATCATTACCTAGGTTCGGTTGTTGCATACCTTTCATGATTACCCTATATCGTAGATTTGGGAGTATGGACGATAGCCTTTCATCTTCGTAATATATACCTTCCCCCATTTTCTTGTGAGGTATTCTTTTCTCAGACATGGACCACCATCATTAGACGTTGTTATCAAACTACTTATTATACAAACCGCATCAATTTAACAATTACAGTTACAATCGCTATCTACCAGCCTATTTTACTCACATTATATTATTACTCTCATTAGATTATGGTTATTTCTTTCTTCCAAGTTTTTCCATTAGCTTGTTTGCTTCTAAGTTCATCTGGTCAAGCCTTGATATTATTTTATTTATCCTATTCATGGCAGACTTTTTGAACAACACCTTAGAGAACGCGTCGTAGTCTGCAACTCTTCCATAGAAGTCAAAGTCGTGGAATCCCCATTCATCTGGGTTAGGTGCGTAGCCCGTTTTTTCCCATATCTCAACAAGATTTCTTTTCAGGTTTTCTTTTAGATCTTCTGTGAGCCTTTTTGTGTATTTAACTACGTCTAATGGTGCCGGCCTATCAACTGGGATACCCTTATACTTTTTGTGTAATACACTCTGTATTTCCATCAAGTTATCTGGGGAGTTAAATAATCTCTTCAAATACAGCATTCTCTCTGATGCTCTACTCAGCTCAAGAACAGCAGTCGACGCTGTGGTTATGCCTATTTTCTTACCCATTTTCCAGAATCTTAGTGCTTTTATGTTCGGGAATTCAAATATAGCTATGGGTATGTTTATCATCTTATCGTACAAACCATTCCTAACCAGTGATTGTGCAACCTTGAAGTACTTCTTAGCGTGGTGCTTCGAGTAGAAGCCTGGGAGCCCTGTCTCGTACTCTGAGGAGACGTCTCTATTTTTTACCTTATCCTCTATTGTTTTCTTCCATTTTGGCTCACTAGATATACCCCCTTTTAGTCTAACTCTCCACCCATCACCGAATATAGGATGATTAATTTTAAGTGTTGAGTGGTATGCTACCCTAGTATCCATACTGTCAAACTCTGGGTGTAATATGATCTCTCTCATAGTCCTTTTGAGCCCGGACTTGTCCATGGGTGAAAACCTTGATCTTATTATAAGTTTTGATTGCCACGTTTTTGGCCCGTCGTATTTACTCTTTTTACCAACATACATCATTGTATTAACTGCAGACATTATTCCATTGTACAACACTCTACCTGTCCCCTCAATGTACCCCCCGTTAATGTACAATGTGTAGATATGGTCACTGTCATCTTTATCAATATCATTTAGTATATTGAGTAAATTCTCTGAGTAAGTGTAGTCAAATGGTGTTAAGACTTCAAGAACGCCCCCATTACTAACTCTCTTCGTCAAAAGGGCGGGCTTATCGCTTGCCATCCCCACAGTCCTATTCACCCTATTGGTTATTTTTTTAAAACTGCTAGCCACCGTTCTCATTGCTCCCTTTCTAGATAGTATAGTCCTTTTGCTTATTGGAAGAACTCCATTTTCTAGCTCTTTCATGTCTTTATCGTACGTGTCTTTATGAAATCCATTTTTAATTCTTTCTTCCCTCAAGTCTTTGAACTCCTTGTACCAACTAGGTTGGGACATTCTAGGTTTTTTGACAAGTCGTTTCTTTTTGCCCTTTACCATATCCTCACTCTTAGCATCTGTATAATATTACAATGATTAAGGCTGTTTATTTTAAAAAAAGATAACGTGAAGTTTGTCTTAGGGAGTTACACTACCTGAACCCCCCTCCGCCTCCTCCAAATCCACCACCGAACCCACCTCCACCGCTGAACCCACTGGTTTTAGATGAAGTCAGCTGGGAATACCTGGACGTGGTTGCGGAGTAAATAATAATAGGTGAAACTGTGTCAATAGATGTCCTGTCTATGTTTGGTATGTTGACGTTAAACTCACTCATAGCCCTTATCACGTTATCTGCCTTTCCTAGGGCAGTGGCGTAAACCAACCAGTCTCCCCACATAAGGATGTCCTGTGGAGCATATTTCTTTATCAAAGAGTAGTCACCCAACAGCCTGGCAAATGCTTTCCACATAAGAATCTCTTTGTACAATTTTTTGTCAAACCTACCGAAGCAGTATGTATCAAGTATGATTACTATCCAAGCTCCTGTCCATAGACTGGTTAGTAATCCGTTCCTAACCCATGCATTAAGCGCGAACCTAAACATATAAACTATTATAAGCGATATTAGTAGCCATACTACTGCTATCCACTTGCCCTTTTTGTCAAATGCGTTTTTTGCCTTTGGACGTTTCAGTTTATCCAGCCTGCTCTTCAGATTTTTCAACCATGATAGGTCACTGGACGTGTTTATCTTGTCTCTCAATAGCCTTATGTCCAACGTATCACCCTGGTTGACAAGGGATTTATAGAAGTCGTACACCCCCTTTTCATACTCATCTAGTTCACCTTTTCCTTGCTTGAACTTTATTTTATACATCCCAATTTCTAACCAGCCTTTCCTAGCTAGGTCTAGAAGCGTTGCCTGGATCCCTTCTAGTTCTACTGTGTTTGGATCATCAAACGCAATCCTGTTTACATCATACGGTTTTCTCTTTGTTGGAGGATAGTGAAGAACATCTGGGACTCCTGTGACAGTTACTTCCTTTCCAAACACTAGGTATATTGCATATAGGACTAAAAGCACAACAGCCAGTGCGGCTAGGGCTACAATCTGGCTGTACCTATACGTGAACGCCGCAATATGGGTTTGCCATTCCTTTTCGAATATCCTTGAATCAGGCTCTTTTTTGTCCAGCCAATAAGCAGTTACCTCGGATCTCGGTTTTGTCGCCTTTACTTCTAAGAGCGTCTTGGCTGGTAGGTCAAATCTATTGTCTATTGGTGGATAACCCCATACTTCCTTTCCTCCTGTGACATGCACCCTGGCATTGTAAATATCCAGCTGGAAGTTAGTCAGCACGTTCCAGTCAAAGAAGCAAAGGTTTTGATAACAAACATAAGGCCTTGGAATGTGGTAAATAAAACCAACCTTATAGACCCCGGGCCTAACATAATCACTTGATCGACAGGCCAGTTCAATTCTATTCTTTCTTTCATAGGTCTTCGGGGCAAATCCATCAGGACATTTTATACCTTCAACGACCATCCCAGCCAGTGGGCCGTTATGGTAATAGCTCCTGTAAAACTCATGACCGCGCGCAGCAGGCGAGACGTGGTAGGTTAGTGTCTCAACCACGTAGGCAGAGTCCTGGCCCAAGCTTATGTTTAATGCATATGGTTCAACGTAAACGTCTGGCTTAAAATGGAATTGGCCTATGAAAAAGCCAAACAGCATAGTCAATAATAGCAAAATTAGAAATTTTTTGTCAGATATGTTTGTAGAGTATTTCCATCTTCGTTTTAAGGATATAGGTATCAACACTGCTGCTATAATGACTGTTATAAAAAGTATCATGATATTTGACGTGCTTGATATGAAACTAGCAGAGTAAAAGGATAAGATTAGAGCGCTTATGAGCAATACAACGAACTTCACAATATCCATGAATTTGGACGACATGGTTGGATAATGAGTAAATCATATAAAAAAATGTGGGGGTTATGGTTTGTTAAACCAATTGTTATCAACAATACATCACCAGACTTTTGTCTCAGGCCTTTTTGACACCTCTTCACCGAACTCCAAGTATGGCTTCTTCTTAAACCCTAGCATACCAGCTATTAGGTTGTTTGGGAATACCTGTATGGTCACGTTGAAGGTCTGCACTTGGTCATTGTAGAGGTACCTTTGCCTTGCTATCTCTGCCTCTATGTTCTTTATGCTCTCTTGCAATTGCTTTACTGCTTCTACGCCTTGGACCTTCGGATAGTTCTCCATGACTGCAAATATTCGACCTAGTACAGCAGTTGCCATGTCATTCGCCTTTTTTATATCGTCAGGTGTTGCAAGTGGTGTACTCCTTAGCTTCGTAACATCTGTGAACACACCCTTCTCATACTTCAAATAGCTCTTTGTTGTGTCAACCAGCTGGCCTATCATGTCCATCCTCTTTTTCATGGCAACTTGTATCTGGTGGAATGTATTCTCTATTGCATTGTTTAACCCTATCAACCTGTTGTACACTACGATTATCCAAGCAATAGCACCTATAGCAATCAAAACTAGTAAACCCAATACTATTAGCCCAATCATTCAATCACCAATCAAATTAATTAATAATCTTATAAAAAGATTCCTTAGGATTTGTATCACGTTGGTAGCACAATTTTATATATCATTCTCGTAAGGAGTGCTATGATAATTTCAGTTCCAAATGCAAATAACGAAAAACTAGCCAATGTAATTGAAAGAATAAACTCCAATGCAAAACTGATGACATACCTAAAGTCTTCAAATGTGATGGCGATAAACAGGTTAATGTACACAGACCACGGACCAGTACACGTTAAAATAGTAGCAAATATCGCACTCAGGTTGTTTAGGATATTGAAAAAAAAGAATGTTCAATCAAGCCTTGTAAGGGATTTTCCAGACTACAATTTCACAGATGAAGATGCTGAGGTTGTAATAGTCCTAGCATCTGTCCTGCATGATATCGGAATGATAATACATAGAGTGAAGCACGATGAAACTGGTTTGATACTAGCTAAACCATTAATTGAAGAACTTCTTGATGGCATTTACTCAGAAGAACAAATAGCTGTTATGACCGGCGAGGTACTACATGCCATCCTTATGCACGACAGCGAGGCAAGGCCTCTGACCATCGAGGCAGGAATAGTCCGCATAGCAGACGGGTTGGACATGGAAAGGGGAAGAGCAAGGATACCCTATGAGAAAGGGAAGATAAATATACACTCAGTATCGGCAATGGCAATTGAGAAGGTCGAAATCGCAGAAGGAAAAGAAAAGCCCATTGAAATAACAATAAAAATGACAAACCCCGCAGGCATATTCCAAGTTGATGAGCTGCTAAAGCACAAAATAGAGATATCTGGATTGGAGAAATACATAAAAGTCAAGGTAGATATAACAGGCAAGTCAGAAATAGACAAATACACCATAGGTTGATGTTTTACTGTTTTCGCTTTTCTTTCTTCCCAATTTTTTCTTTTCCAGCTTCTTTCACGTCTTCTCTCTCAATTTCCTTTATCAGAGCTTTTATGTATTCATCTTCTATCTTTCTCTTTGCCCTTTCTATGGATTCACCCCTCTTTGGGTACTCTTTCTCTGGCTTACCTATATC
>WAMD01000008.1 GCA_015522495.1 Nanobdellati archaeon | reverse complement strand
TTGTCTAGCTTTTCAAGGGACTCTCTTACCCTTCCATTGCTTCTGGCAGGTATGTGGTCTTTGATTATGCCCACTTGCTCACCTTTTGTTTTTCTTATGTAGTCCAACTTTTATTTTTTACACTTCTCTACATATCAACTACTACCCTGGCCTCCCAACCATTACCAGTTTTTTTAACATAAAAGTTGTGGAGGGTTACTGCCTTCACATAGGCCTGGACCAAGCTAGGATCCCCTTCCTGGACTTGGCACCTAGCCCTGGCTACAAACCCACTACCTGCTTTCTTTACATGGACTCTAAAGTCCTTAAAGAAAACATTCTCAATGTCTTGCTGGGATAGTATTTCAGTCAGCCAGTTATACACTAGCTCTTCCTCATTACTACCACTAATTTCAAGTTCAATTTCACGGTTGGAATTTAGCTTTTTTATGTTATACATTAGACCAACCAACGCTCTTCCAGCTTCTTCCAGGAGTTCATCTAACGAGCTGGCTTTGACTATGAACTCAGCATCACCAGTTATTTCGTCCAGGTACTTGAACGTATTTACCACCATTAATTCTGGGAAACAGGAATCCCTGCGGGAATGGGGCATAAAGTCCCATACGCCGGGAGAGGGATTCGAACAGGGAAACCTCCAGCGGGTTTCCTCTACCTTCCAGCAACCACAGAAATCCCTGCGGGAATGGGGCATAAAGTCCCATACGCCGGGAGAGGGATTCGAACCCTCGCGGCCCGAAGGCCACTAGCTCTCCAGGCTAGCGCGTTACCTCTCCGCCATCCCGGCAGTGTTTAGATTGGAAGAGATAGATAATAAAAAAGTTTGGGGTTGTTTTTGGGTTTTAGTAGGCGTACGCTGGTGCACTTGCAAAGAAAGCGGCAATCATCACTACTCCAAGTATCGCAGCTAGTATTGCCCATAGTATGCCCCATATCAACCATGTAAGTACTGCTTTTCCTGTGGATAGGTTGTGTGTTTTCTCAATAGCAATGGTTAATTGGTACAACCATATCAACATTATGATACCAACTAGGAACCAACCAATGAATGGTATCCAACCGACTAACCCTGAAACAAATATCATTGGCACTAGTGTTTCTCCTATATCTATAGTATTCCTCGAGAAATCTGCTTTACCCCCTAATAACTTTGCTGTTATGAATATCATAATACCTAGTATTATCCAATCAACAACAGCTAGTATTGGGAGGCCTATCATAGCTGATATCCACATTGCAATTCCCATACCCACTCCAATGAGTGGCACGGGTATTACTGTTGACCCCAGTATCATAGCAAAGAATCCCCAGATCAGCCCAGCCAGGAAGCTTGATAGTAGTATATCTTTGAAGGCTGTTGCCCAATCTGCCGTACCTACATCGTTTAGAATTTCTTTCGGATGTATTATTTCGTTAATCCATTTCTTTAATTTTTCTATACTCATTTAATCACCTCTACAATGAATATAACAAATTATATAAAAGTTAAGAAAAAGGGGTTTATAGGGATGACACCAAAGCAGCTAGGTTTATCTTGCCTATAACATACTGATTTAGAAGCCCCAGCATGCCTATAGAACCAAGGGTTACTACTGTTGTCCCTATTAACGCTATTACAATTAGTTCTAGTATGATCCATACTAGCCATGTTATCACTGCTCCCCCTACTGATAACTTATGCGTTGCTTGTAGTATTGCCGTCAGCGGATATAGACTCCACAGGAATATCAACAAACCTAACCATCCACCTATCAATGGTATCCACACTAGTATTGACTCTATCACTGCTAGCGGTGCTATGTACCATGTTAAGTCAGTCGCATGATCTGTGAAACTAGCTTTACTCCCCATTAGCTTGGCTGACAGGTATAGCCAGAGAGCCATCAGTAACCAGATTATTACTAGAGATATTGGCATCATTATTATTCCTGTAAACCACTGGGCTATTGAGAACGCTAGACTGATTATGTTGGTTGACACAAGCATCTTGAAAAATCCTAGTATCAACCCAGCTAGTGCTCCTGCCCAGAGTACTCTGACCAACGCTTGATCCCAACTAGTTTTCCCTTTATATTTCTTCATTATTGTATATGGGCTTACGAAAGCCGTTATCCATCTGTTTATGTCCATGTACCTCACCAGGACCACTAAACGAATTAAGGGTATTTAAATGTTTTTGCAAAAATAGAGGTTAATGATGCGTTGAATTAAAGGGTATAACATCATTTTTCCTTTAATTCTATTTCTATATGGACATTCTCTGGCACTTGTATCCTCATTATCTGCCTTATTGTCCTCTCGTCCGTTTCTATATTAATCAATCTTTTATGTAATCTCATTTCCCATTTTTCAAATGTATCAGATCCATCGCCACAAGGAGTTCGTCTTGTCGTTATCCTCATCCTCTTAGTTGGTAATGGGATAGGACCGCTTACTTTCAATCCTGATTTTAGAGCGATCTCCTTTATCTGACTTCCTAGTTCATCCAGTTTCTTATAGTCAGGCCCCGAAATCTTTATTGTAGCTATCTGCATAAATTTTCACCTAAAATTAAATATATGGGGGTTAGGGGGTTATTTCATTGCCTAGGAACAACGTCTTTGACAACACCAGCTGCCACTGTCATGCCCATATCCCTAACTGCGAATCTCCCTAACGGTGGAAAGTCACTTGCCTTTTCTATAACCATTGGTTTCGTTGGAACTATCTTCACTATTGCAATGTCACCTGTCTTTATGAACTTTGGATTTTCTTCAACTACTTGCCCAGTCCTTGGATCAATCTTCTGCAATAGCTCAGTTATCGTACAGGCTACTTGAGCTGTGTGGGCGTGGAACACTGGGGTATACCCAGGAGCTATTGCACTTGGGTGTTGTAGGACGACTATCTGGGCTGTGAACTCTTTAACAATTGTTGGCGGATTGTCTACAGGCCCACATACATCTCCTCTTTTTATGTCGGTCTTACCTACACCCCTCACATTAAATCCAATGTTGTCACCAGGTTCTGCCTGTTGCATTGGCTGGTGGTGCATTTCAATAGACTTTACCTCTCCACTTGCACCTGCTGGGTTAAAAATAACCTTATCTCCTACTTTTAGCACACCTGTTTCGACTCTACCCACTGGGACTGTTCCTATACCTGTGATTGAGTATACATCCTGTACGGGTATCCTCAACGGCTTGTTTGTTGGCTTTTCGGGCTCTGTGAGAGTATCCAAAGCTTCAACTAATGTCGGGCCTTTATACCAAGTCGTTTTATCACTTTTTTTCGCAACATTATCTCCTACGTATGCAGATATTGGTATAAAGAGTATTTTACTCGGATCATATCCAATACTCTTCAAAAGATTTGCAATTTGCTCTTTAACCTCATTGAATTTCTTTTCATCGTAATTTACGGCGTCCATCTTGTTTATAGCAACAATTAGTTGTTTTATTCCGAGTGTTCTAGCGAGGAATGCATGTTCCTTTGTCTGAGCCATAACTCCTTCAGGTGCCGCTACTACAAGCACTGCAGCATCTGCTTGACTGGCCCCAGTAATCATGTTTTTAACGAAGTCTCTATGTCCAGGTGCGTCTATGATTGTAAAATAGTACTTCTGTGTCTGAAAGTCTCTGTGAGCGACGTCTATTGTAAGCCCTCTTTCTCTTTCTTCCTTCATTCTATCCATGACGAAGGCGAATTCAAATGTTGCTTTCCCTAGCTTTTCTGCTTCTTCTCTGTACCTTCTCAGCGTTGCTTGGTCAATGCTACCTGTATCAAACAATATTCTCCCAACAGTCGTAGACTTTCCATGGTCTACGTGCCCTATAAACACCAAGTTAAGGTGTGGTTTTCCTCTTGCCATTTCCATAACCTCCTTTTAGCATTATTTTTTAACATGCGACCTATATTTTAACTAATCTATTTATTAAGCTTTTCTAATATACCTATTCAATGAAGTCTTTATATGTTGGAGGTTCGGGAGACAATCCTTTTCTCTTTCTAATGTTACCTATAACCTTCTTCTGCAGTTCATCGGGTAGTTTTTCATATCCAAGATACTCTGTTGTCCATATGGCTTTACCTTGAGTTGCCGATCTTATGTCTCCAGCGAATCCAAACATATCAGATATCGGGACTTTTGCAGTTACAGATATTGCATCTTCTTCTTGTTCCATGTTCATTATTTGCCCTCTTCTAGACTGTATGTCCTTGGTCACTGCACCCATTAACTCTTGGGGTATACTAACGAATAACTTCTGTTTTGGTTCTAATAGTATAGCTTTACCTTGAAGCATGCCTGCATATATTGGGTTCCTAACTGCTGGCAGTATTTGGGCAGGCCCCCTATGGACTGCATCCTCATGAAGCTTTGCGTCCACTAATTTAACCTTTACTTTTGTCACCTTTTCGTGGGAAAGTGGACCTCTATCCATAGCTTCTCTAAATCCTTGGATTATAAGCTCTTTAGTTTCGTTTAGATATTGAACACCTTTCGTTGCATCCACGAGCATATTACTCTTGTATATATCCCAAATCCTTTTTGCTTCATCGTTAGACATGCCGAGTTCAACAAGTTTTTTAGCCAATGCCTTCGAATCTTTTAGGTTTCTTTGGGTTATTTCACCAGTGTTTATTGCATTCCATACTTTATCTTCTAATGGTTCTATCACAAAGTAAAGTTTATTATGCCTATTTGGTGACTTACCTTCAATTATTGGTGATTGTGTAGTTACTGTTTCTCTATAAACGACTATTGGCTTTGATGTAATAACATCCAATCCTTTCTCTGATTTTATCCTATTTTCTATGATTTCCAGGTGCAATTCCCCCATACCTGATATTAGGTGTTCACCTGTTTCTTCGTTTATCTCTACTTTTATATTGGGGTCTTCTTTGGCGACTATTCTCAAAACTTCTACTAGTTTTGGTAGATCTGCAGGGCTTTTTGCTTCTATTGATTTTGTGACTACTGGTTCTGAAAAATGTTTTATTGGTTCGAACGGCTCTATTTTATCTAACGCAACTGTTTCACCAGAATATGCATCTTTTAGTCCAATAACAGCGGCTATATTCCCAGCCGTAACCTCATCAACATTTAGCCTTTCAGGACCCATATATACTCCTACTTGTTGGATTGTGTTTTGTGTCCCAGCGTTTATTAACCAGACTTTTTGCCCGGGTTTTAGTGTCCCAGAAAATACCCTACCTGTGACAACAACACCTGCGTGCGGGTCTACCACTACGTAAGTTGCCATGAATACCAAGTGACCATTAGGGTCACAACTCATCATTGCTTTACCAGTTTCACTCTCTGGATCACCCGTCCATATCTTTGGTATCCTGTATTTTTGTGCTTCCAGTGGGTTTGGTAGGTGTTTTATAACCATTTCTAGAACCACTTCATGCAAGGGGCTTTTCTTTGCTAGGCCTTTTTGGTCATCATTTTTTATAAATTCATATACATCTTTGAAGCTAACGGCAGACCTTTGCATAAACGGAATGCTTATCGCCCAGTTGTGATAAGCAGATCCAAATGCTACAGTACCGTCTGTTGGGTTAACTTGCCAATCTTCTTTGAATTCTGGTGGTGCGTATTTTCTTATCAATGAATTAACTTTTGTTATAATCTTTGCAAATCTCTGCTGGACATCATCTGGTCCCAGTTGGAGCTCTGTCAGTAATCTGTCTACTTTGTTTATGAAAAGTACAGGTTTTACTTTTTCTTTTAGCGCTTGCCTTAAAACAGTTTCTGTTTGGGGCATTACGCCCTCTACGGCACAGACAACCACTACCACACCGTCGACAGCTCTCATAGCTCTTGTTACTTCTCCAGAGAAGTCAACGTGCCCTGGTGTGTCAATCATGTTTATTAAATAGTCTTCTCCATTGTACTCATTGACTATTGAGATATTACCTGCGTTAATTGTGATTCCTCTTTCCTGTTCGTCTTTGTGGAAGTCCAGTACAAGTTGTTTTCCTGCTAGTTCTTCAGACATCATTCCAGCCCCTGCGATTAGGTTATCTGAAAGGGTTGTTTTACCGTGGTCAATATGTGCTACGATACCAATATTCCTTATTTTATCCCTTTTAGGCATCAATGTCCTTACTCTTTTTATCATCTCTTCCCTTCTACCCATTTCTTTCACCTAGCACCTTTTGCAACTCTTTCAATCTCGATCCTCTTTGTTATTGCCATGCTTGACGGATCATTGTTGGCTGCAGCTATTAGTTCATCGGCTAGAGCTTCTGCCGCACGTTTTTTTGTCCTAAATGATCTAGAAAGAGCAGCCAGACCAATACTCCTTAAGGCCAGATCTATCCTCCTTTGGGGCGCAACATCAACTGCGATATGCCTAGTGAGACCACCAAATTTGACTCTTGTTGTCTCTTCTCTTGGTGCTGCGTTTTCTATTGCATTAACAAGTATCTGAATGGGATTGCTTTTTGCTTTCTTTTCAATTATCTCGAAAGCTTCTTTAATTATCTTTTCAGCAGATGCTTTTTTACCACAACCGTATCTCCCTCTTACAAAGTGTCCCCCTACTTTCCCTTTTGATCCAGACCTCATCAAGGCGTTTACCAATCTTTCTACTATGAACACTTTTTGTTTTCCAAATTGCCTGCCACTGTGTTTACCGTGTGTGTGGTAAGAGTATCTAGGTGTGAGATCTAGATAATTGGAAAGGCTAGGGTCTTCCACCTTTACTGATTTAATATCATACTCTCCAAATATCATGTTAACATCGGGTTTTTCCATTTCATCACCTTCTGGGTTTCTCCTTCTTTCCAGTCCTTAATAGTTCAAGGGGTATCCCGTTTACTTCTACTACTTTGAATCGCACACCAGGAATATCCCCTAGTGTACCCCTCTTACTAGATCTTAGAGGTTCTATAGTAACCTCGTCGTGTTCATCAATATAATTAATTGCTTTATCTCCTGGGGCAAACGCTGTAACTTGTGTTCCACTTTTTATTATCTGAACTCTAACACATTTCCTAAGTCCGGAGTTTGGCTGTTTTGCTTCAAGTTGAACTTTTTGTAAAACTATAGCTCTAGCTCTAGGAGCGCTACCCAGTGGATCAAATTTTTCTTTCAGCTTTAACCTTTTCCTTTTGTACTCAGTCCCAGCCCATTTAAACTTTTTTCTTTTTTCCTTTATGTTCCTTCCAGCGAATTCACCCTTTGCACCTTCTGACATGCACACACCTCTTAAGCTTCCTTTGCTTGGAGTTTTATGTTTGTTATATCAAAGTGCCTCTCTAAAAGGCTCTTTATCCTTGCGAGCCTTTTTCCTTGATTTCCAATGGCTCGTTTGTATTCATCCTTTTTTACGAATATAACCACTGCATTGTCATTCCTTTCAATACCCAGAACCTCAACTGGTCTAAGTATATTCTGAACAAATCGTGTAAGGTCTGGAGTGTAACCTACGATTGAGATTTTTTTATTCTTAACAGCCTTTTTAATCTTTTCTGCGGTTTCTCCTCTTTTCCCTATTGCAGCTCCCACTTTATCCTCATCTACAACAAATATAATGGTATCTCCTAGCACAACACAATCCTTTGGAGAAATCTTTGTTATCATCTCAAAGAGATTCATGTATTGTAGTTCTTCTGGTCCAATTTTTATCATGTTTATCCCTCTAATTCTGATATGCTAACCCCACTGAGGTCTTCAAATGCTATAGCTGACACTGGGAATGGCTTTCCACATGCTTCTCCTAGCTCAATACTGGTTCCAGGGTATGTTAATATCTTTACTTCTTTTCCTATTGTTTCTATCTTATTCATTTTATTCTTTGGGCAGTTAGCGCTAACAATAATTAATTTGACTTTTCCCTTTTCCAAAGCTTTTACCGTTGTTTCAAAACCTATTGTGTATTTTCCATTTTCGAGTAATCTACTTATCTCCTTCATATGTTACTCCTCCTTAAACTTCATCACGAGTTTTACTGTTCCTGTCCCTACTGGTATTGGCTGTCCGACTATTATGTTTTCTGTCACACCCTTTAAATAATCTTTTTCTCCTGTGACAGCTGCTTCATGCAAGTGCCTGACTGTCTCTTCAAACGCGGCCCTGGCTAGAACAGACGCTTTCTCTCCAGATAAACCTTGTCTCCCTATCGCTTTAATTTCACCGTCGTACGTCATTGCGTCCGCAACCAGCATCAAGTACCTCGAGTTGACCTTTAGTCCCTGTCCATCGAGAACTTTTTTTGCCTCAACGAACACAGCTTGTCTAGCTGCCTCAACACCTAATACTCTTTCTATCTCCATTATACTATTGGTGAATACTCTGCTAGCATCGACCTCTGGGAGAGCTAAAACCTCGGCTAGATTTGTACCTTCTGTTTGGATATAATAACCAGAACCATCTTGTTCCTCTAGCACAGCAGCTTTCCTAATCCCAGGTATCCCAGTTAATCTAACGTTTTCTAACTTTGACTTGAACCTCCTTATTGATTTCAACGTTGAGAAACCAGGTTTGAATACAATATAATTTTCACCAGTTTCTTGTGCCTTCCTTCTGGCTTGCTTTTCAACTTTTACTTTAGCTTCGTCTAAATCTATCTCATGGTCTTCAATCTTCTTTAGGTCAAACACAATCTTTACTGATTTATCAGTGAAATCCTCTATTAGCTCCGCAACATCTTTCAAAAGGACTTCTTCAATCTTCTCTGCGAATTCTCTGACTTTTTCTCTCTCCTTACCTATTTCTTCTTTAAAGTGTATTTCCATGACAGGTAGGCTTGGTTCCCTCCTAGCATCTACTATTTCTATGAACCTTGGAAGACCCTGTGGAACAGCCAACTCGGCGACTCCAGCAAAGTGGAATGTTCTCATGGTCATCTGTGTACCTGGTTCACCTATACTTTGAGCTGCTACTATCCCAACTGCCTCTCCAGGTTCTATTTGAGATTTGTTGCTGTCTCTTATACACATCTCC
>WAMD01000007.1 GCA_015522495.1 Nanobdellati archaeon | reverse complement strand
TACTAATAGAGGCTCCACCAGAGGATATATCCAAGAGAAGGAAAAAGGATACATCAAAAAGGCAGAGGTTTGCTGAGAGTGTTGATGATATATCCAGGCATCTTGATATGGATAGAGGGATAGCAGCGGCTATAAGTTATGACTTGGGGATTCCAATTAAGATAGTTACCAATATTAACTTGGATGATGCAGTAAGTGAGTTCTTGGAGGCGTTCGATTAGTTATACCTTCAATCGTTATAACGGTGGTTTAATGGAGTTAGACGAAGCATATAAAATTGCTATATCAGACAAAAGAGTTAGAGAGATGGTGAAAAAGGGATTTTACTTATCTTCTGCTTTTGTTAACCAAGATAATGCAGAATCTGTTGGAGAGTGGAATCTCATATTTTTCAATCCCAACTCAGGGAATGTATTCTCTGTGAAGGTTGGCGATTCAGGCATATCTGTGTCCGATGTGCAAAGACCTCTAAAGGAAGGATTTTACAAGGAGATGTCTACGAAAGGAAAGGGTGATATTGAGGATATACTAAAGATAGTTCGTTCTGAGTTTTCATCTCAGATTGCAAAGTTGTTGATAAACGTCAGGGAGGACAGTTGGGATATACTGATCATAGGGAAGAACCTGAAAACACTGTATCTGAAGATAGATGCCGGCACAAAAAGGGTTGTCGAAAAAGAAAAAGGGAGTCTATTGAAGGGTTAGAGATTAGACGTTCTTTATATCCCTTATTAACGCCTCAACATCTGTTCTCATAGTCTCCAAGTGCTTTATCACCCTTTCCTTCTCTTCTCCAAGTACCTTTACTTTACCATACGGTTCTATAGCTTTCTCGAACATCCAGTAGTCTACCATTGCATACGGGTACTGGTCCATTCTCTTGCAAACGTCTGCAACTACTTGTTCTAGGAACCTGTTCATTGCTTTTTTTACTTCACTCTTTATCATTTTATCGTGGGCTAAGTATTTCCTCATAATTGCGACCACTCTAGCGTTTGGGAACGGTAATCCTTCTTCTGTGGGTTCTTCTTCTGTTCCTTCTGCTACCATTTTTTTCTCTGCTTCCTTCTCTTCCACTTTTATCACCGTAGAGATTAATGTCTCAAAAGTATTTAAATCATTCCAGAGTAATCTCATTGATGATCACAGAAAAGATGATTCTAGACATGGGAGTCATTTTAGCGGTTGCCATGCTCCTAGGAGCGGTGCTAGAAAGATATAAATTTCCAGCAGTTTTAGGGTACATACTTGCAGGTGTTCTCGTTGGTCCTTTATTAGGGTGGGTTCAGTCCAGTGAAGTTTTGGAGCTCTTTTCAGAGGTAGGAGTTATAATGTTACTTTTTTACATAGGCCTAGAACTTGATCCTGATAGGCTCAGGGAGGGAGGACTAGCTGCTTTTATACTGGGTCCTTTGAAGATGGCAGTAAACTTTGGACTAGGTTTTTTGGTTGGTTTGCTATTTGGATTGTCAACTATAGAATCTGCGTTCTTGGGCTTTATCATAATGATGAGCTCTACTGCTATAGTAGGTAAGTACTTGATGGATAAAAACGAGATGAAGACGCTAGAGGCTAGTATATCCATAACCATGCTTTTGATGGAAGATTTTGCCGCAGTCCTTGTCCTTGCTGTTTTGGGGTCTGCCGGTTCAAATGGAAGCATAAGCGCTGTTATATTGACGTCAGTTGCGATAGTGCTGGTCTTCATTTACGTTATATCTGAGTATTCCAAGTATGTCCTTTCATTCATTGAGAGATTTGAGTACAGAAAACATATATCCCTTTACGCTTTAGGGATAGTCTTTTTCCTTTCGTACCTTGTTAGCTTTTTTGGGTTACCAGCGGCTATTGGGGCGTTCCTTGCTGGTTATCTAATGTCCAGGATGGGGCACCATGAATTAATAGAAAAAGAATTAGGCACGTTTAGGGATTTCTTCTCTGCATTCTTTTTTGTCAGCGTTGGGATGTTGTTTGTTGTCCCCAATAGTATAATCTCATTTGAAATAATCCTCTTGCTTCTAGTTACTTCTGTGTTGGGTACATACATCTCGTGTGGCCTGGTCGGTCAGTTCCTAGGACTAGGTTCTGATTTATCCTCAAAGTTATCAAGTTTAATGGTCCCGATAGGTGAATTTTCATTGATTATCGCCACTCTTGCATTCAATCTCCATCTCCCCCACGCCCAAGATATTTTAAATTCAGCAGTTTCTTTGGGTCTGCTAACTGCATTTGTAATGCCATATGCAATGGAATTTACCCCTGCATTTTCCCAGTTCTTGGCAAGGCTTCCATCTAGTAAGAGGCTTTCACTTGCTGGGTCCTTGTTCCACGCGGCCAGGTCTAGCAGAGAAATGCACCAGACAATTACAAACTTCTTTAGGGTGTTGGGCATGTACCTCATTGCTGGTTTTTCTGTTATCTATCTAATTACAATAATGAGCGCTAAAATAGAGTTTACAATCTTTGGATACACGTCAGCAGAGATTTTTAGGTATTTGGCGATTGCATTTCTCATTCCTGTTTTATATGGTATAGTTATGAAGGTTAGGTGGTTGGGAATACGTTTGGTTGGGATAGCAGGCCCGTCGTTGTTCCCTGATTTAAAGGCATACCACGTGATGTGGATGCAGTTTTATCTAGCAGACTTGCTTACTGGATTTACTCTCGTTATAATGTCCATCTTACTTGGTTGGATATCTGTGTTATTTGCCAAGGAGTATGTAATCTTACCGTTGCTTATCTTTGCGCTTGGGATAGTGTATGCTGGCAAGGGGTACTGGATATCAATGGAAAGTTATGAAAAAATAAAAAAAGGTATAAGGACAAAGAAGAGAATGCATATGGTTGGTGGGAGGTTAGGTAGGAGGTTTAAGTAGTTGATTAGCTGATTAAATATTGTCTTAGTTTATTCTGTTTCATCGCTTATCCCAAGCATATCCTTTATCTCTTTTATCAAGCTTTCTACCTGCTCTTTTTCTCTAGGGTCTAGCACGAACTTGGAGTAGTCTTTTAACGGTTCTAATGCCTTTTCATAATCTCCGTTTTCTAATAATAGCATCGCATATAAATGGGAAACCTCTGGGTTCACTATTCTCTCCTTTGTTTCTGGGTCTACTTTATTGTACGCTGCCTCCAGGTGTTTCAACGCACCTTCTAGTTCCCCCTTCGCCTTTCTAGTGAGCGCCCTAAGTACCAGTAATTCCTGCATTTTGTATGGATTTTTATTGTTAGCCTTTATTTTTTTATCTATTACAGACAGAGTAAGATCAAGAAATCTATTCCTCTTTTCTTTGTCTAAGACACTGGATATGCTTTCTATTCCCGTTCGTATATTTTCTATTTCCTCTGTGAGAGTTTCTCCTTTTTGTATTCTCTTCTTCCAAGCGTCTAATACTCTCTCAAGGTTTTCTTCTGGTATGGCAATATCCTCAGGCCTTCTAGTTGGCATCCTTTTCGGCCTTTTAAGGATAGGAGTACTTTTTCTACTGCTTATCCTGAGTATGTCTCCCTCAGGTACAGGGGGCAATTCTTTTTTAGCAGGCGTTGGAGGATTTTTTAACCTCTTCTCTTTCACAAGCCTCTTATTCGGGCTTTCTTTTGGCTTTATCATATGTGTATATAATCAATTGCTAATTTAAAAAACTAGGTCAAATTGAACAGATTATCAGTTACTGACATATTCTATCCAAGGTGGTACCCAATTTTCTTTAATATATCTTTTCTTTTTTTCTTTGTGCTTTCGTCCTCTATCCCTTCTGACATATAACCGTCGACTATACCTATGACTGACCTCCCTTGGTCTGTCTCCGCGAGTACTACCTCTAGTGGGTTTGAGCTGGCTGCGAGTATCCTGCAAACCCCATGTACGTGCTTTAGGTCATTTAGTATGTTAATAGGGTAAGCGTCTTTTATCAATGCTACAAATATATGCCCAGCCCCTATTAGGTAAGCCAGCTCCCCGGCGAGTTTCTCTAGTTTTTTGTCGTTTCCGCTTGTCCTTGTAATCTTCATACCTCCATCATTCATCCCTACACCTACTTTTATGCGCGATGCAGATGTCATTAGCACTCTCGCTATGTCATCAACAGTCTTTAGAGAAAAATTACCTTGGCCTATTATTGACTCTACACCTGTCTCAGGATTGATTTTTATGGTTTTTATTTCCACACTTATCCCTCCTCAAACTCTTCCAATATCTCTTTTCTAGGTATTCTCTCCAAGACATCTTGTAGTATCTGCTCATGGATTGTTTTCATTTCTTTGGTCCCATCTACCATTATCCACTCCGAGTAATCCCCGTATCTCCTAAACGGCCTTAAAGTCCCGTTAGCCATCTCAATGTATGACTCCCTAACCTTTTCAAGGAACCTTTTATCCCTCTCATATCTATCTTTTTTCTTTTTTCTTTTAAGGCTAACCTTTACAGGTATATCGACCATAAAGACCAGGTCAGGGAATGTAACATCTGATTCTATACTAGCTAACCAATTTACACTTATGTTTGGAAACGCTCCTTGATACGCTAGGTTAGAGTATATGTACCGATCCACAACAACTATCTTGCCTTCTTCTAGCGCTCTTTTTATGACCTTTTGATGGTATTTTCTGTCAGCTGCATATAACAAGGCTAGAGTTCCATTGTCTATATCCACTTTGTGCTCTAGAAATCTCTTTATTAACTTTCCTATAGGTGTTTTGTAGTTAGGGAAGTCCAGATGTAAGACCTTATATTTCTTTTTCTTTAATGCCTTAACAAGGAGCTTTGCCTGAGTCTCTTTACCACTAGAGTCTAAACCTTCAAAGCATATGAACATAGTTTATTTTTTACTCTTGCTTATTTTAAATCCTTTGCTGTAATTTGGTTATGACAATGCTTGACTCTGGTAAGATTGGAATAGCTTTTGTAAAAGGTTTGAATATGTTTGGGAGGAAGAACATTAGTAGTTCCCAGATTAGAAGGCTACTCAAGAGAGTGGAATTTGCGCATAAGGCAAACGTCAGATTTATTGGGATTTACGGGAAGCACAGCGACATAATAATGTTCAAGAAAGCAGGAGTTCAATATGCCACTATTGGCAGTTGGATTGAAAAAGCATTGAAATCTGAATTAGGCGAGGATGTTTGCGTCACAACTAGGAGTTTAAAAGTAGTAAAAGGGGTTGTTTCAGGGATTTGACCTTTATTCCTCGTCATCCTCTCCACTTATTGCCAGACCAAGTTCTCTCTTTAGTTCTCTGTACCTATTCCTTATTGTAACTTCTGTAACCCCCGCCACCTCTGCAACCTCTTTCTGCGTCCTTCTTTCACCTGTCATAACACTCGCTATGTAAACAGCTGCAGCTGCAACTCCGGTTGGGCCCCTCCCAGATATAAGACCCTTGCTTATCGCTTCTTGCAGTATCTCTTTAGCTTTTTCTTGAACCTTCCCACTTAGTCCTAGTGCACTGGCAAATCTAGGCACATAATATACTGGATTTGTCAGAGGCACATCTACATACAACTCTTTCTTGAGGAACCTGTACGTTCTCCCTATTTCCTTTTTTGAAACTTGGGATACTTCTGTTATCTCATCTAGCGTCCTAGGTATCCCATACTGCCTGCACACCATGTACACGACAGCGGCCACAACGCTTTCAATAAGTCTTCCCCTTATAAGTCCTTTCTCCACTGCCTTTCTGTAGAGCAAAGCTGCGGCTTCTTTTATGTTCGCGGGTAATCCTAGGTATGATGCTATCCTGTCCAAGTCTCCCAGTGCAATGGTTAGGTTTCTTTCTATGGAACTAGACACGCTGGACCTCCTATGCCATTTTCTCAGTCTGCCCATCTGGCTAGCTGCTTGGGGTGATAACTTGGTTCCTCGTATGTCTCTGTTATACCTATCTATTTCTGTCACGAGGCCTTTATTCGGTTTGGTGTATTTTACAGGTGAGCCAGTTCTTTGCCTCTTTGTTTTTTGGTAAGAATCAAATGCTCTCCACTCTGGACCAAAATCAATCAAGCTTTCTTCCACTATAGTCCAGCAATCTTCACATACAAGTTCTCCTCTTTCATAGTCCCATCTTAGGTTTGTTGACCCACATTCTGGACATCTTAGGCCTGTCTTTGGTTTTTCTCCATGGGCGTGTTCATGTTCATATTCTTGTTTTGTTTTGCTTGGCGTTTCATCTACTTGGCGTTGTTTGACTGGTTGGACCTCTGGGGCTATTGGTTTGTGGGTTGTCTCAGTTGGAAATACGTCTCCTTTATCTGTATTAGTTTTTTCCTCTTTCTCCTCAAGAGGCTTAGTCTTTGCTTCTTTAAACTTTGAATCATCTATTATTATTTTTCCCTCTTTCTCTTCGATTTCCTCTGATATGTTTGACGGCTCTATCTTAGTTATAACGATTTCTTCGTTGAAATCTTCTCTTCTCCCTCTTTTCACAACCTTCCTTTCCCTTTTCTTTTCTTTCTTCTTTCTTACTCCCTTGGCTTTCTTTTTCGCACTAGTCTTCTTACTCTCTCTTCCCTTTTTCTTCTCTTTAACCTTCTTAGCCTTCTTAACAGCCCTCACTGTTTTTGTGGGCTTCTTTTTAGCTTTCTCCTTTCTGGCTTTTCCACTCTTCTTACC
>WAMD01000006.1 GCA_015522495.1 Nanobdellati archaeon | reverse complement strand
CTTTCAAATAAATCATATCTCTTTTTTAAAGATTTTGGAATAAACAATAAACAGGCTTGACAGCTGTAAGGTGATACCATGGACATGAAGGATATAGTTGAAAAGGTAAACGAATTTAGCAACGTGAGAGACTGGAGGCAGTTTCACTCACCTAGGAACCTGGTCATAGCACTCACTGGCGAAGTAGGGGAGCTGGCAGAGTTGATGGCATGGAGAAACGACGAGGAAATAATAGAAAGATTCAAAAGGAGCCCTGAAAAGTTTAGGCATGAGATAGCTGACGTTCTCATACTAACTTTAACATTGTGCTACGAGTTGGGAGTTGATCCAGAAGAGGCAATACTTGAAAAACTAAAACATAATGAAAAGAGATATCCCATTGAAACCACATCAGGCCATGGATGGAAAAACATGGATAAGTGGAAGTGAATTATTTTCCAAGAAGTAAATCTTTGTATATCTTTGGCATTTCCAAGAATGCCTTATCTATCCTCGTTCTTTCCCCATATGTCATAGCAATCGTTGGATACTCCTTATACCTTGGGTTTGGGATAAAAATATCTCCATCCAAAGCGTAGTATGCAAATCCCCTCTTTCTCTTTACTGGCCCGTACTCTGACTTGAATCCATCTATGACTATATTAGCCAAGAGCAAATGCCTTTTTCCAGAGTTCACGGTTACATGGCCGTATTCCCCAGGTATGAACACAGAATCTCCTTTTTCCACATAATAAACGATAAAGTCCCTCATCTTTCTATGCTGAAGAAGTATCATTCCATGGCCAGATAGGACTTCGTATACCTCTGAGTAATACCTTCCCTTTCCAGAGCTTGGATGAAAATGACCGTGAGTTTTCACATACTCCTGGCCTATGAACCCAGGAGAAATCAGAGTAAGGTCATACCTAACACTATTTTCTTTAAACACATTTCTAATCTCTTTATCGGCTAGTCTTTCAACCCCCCTATACATAAGGTAAAGCGGTTTCTTTTTCCTTTCCCAGATTTCGAGCCCGTCTGGGTCCATTACAACGTCTTTCATTTCGATTGGCATCCTTGGGACTGGTTTTATCCCTTTGCCTTTGAAAACAAGCTTGCCCTTTTCAACCTTGAAATTAATGAAAAGTCTTTCCATGTTAATGTTACTCTCACGTTATATTTATTTACGAGTACAGAAACTCTAACAGCACACTAGCACAACATCAGTTGGCATAATTGGCGTTGGCAGATAGTGAGGTCGCAGATTAAGAAAGAACAAATACTCCCCAGATCACCATATTTGAAACAAAATGAAACACAATCGAGGGCGCTAAAGACCTACGCCACAGGTACAGACCACAGGCCAGCAGTCCAACGATGAATATCGTTATCCCCTTAAACGAATGGAATAGCATAAAGAACACTGCATTTATCAAACCAAATGAAATGTACCAAATATGCCTAACATATCTTGATTTAACGTATCTATCTACAAGGCAGATAAACACTGCAAAGAACACCCCTCTCCACATGACCTCTTCAGCAACAGGGGCAAGCACGACACTTAACAGAAAACCAAACACAGATATCAATACAGGGTTCATATTAATGTTTCTAGTAACTACAAATGGAGACTCAATTGCAAGTGCCAGGATTATCGGGAGTATAATGTCGTATAATTCATCGTCGATTTTAAAGCTCAACGAGGCACTTAAAACGGAGTTTGGCTTTTTGCGGATGAGGTAGTAAACAAACACCAAAAATGCAATCTCAACCAGTATTACACCAATTGGATTGGAATTGACAAAATTCCACATTTCCCAAAGGCTTATCATATCATTCACTACTAACGAACATTTGGCTATTTCTATCTTACTTCTCTATCATTAGTGTTATATCCGTTCCTTCAACAGGAACGTCTCCACTTCCCTTGGCGAATTCTATTTCATTTATCTTTAACATTTCCTTTAAGTCTGTTTCCCATTCCGCAAGTGAGCTTCCGTTGTATACAACCAGTTTAGACAATTCCTCTTTCTGACTCATCTTGTTTTGAGTCTTGAACCCCCTAACAGCAGAGGTAATTGCAACTATTATATCCCCGCTTTTCTCTATCTCCTTGTCTGCAAATCCTTTTGTCTCTGGCCATCTAGCTAGATGAATTGAAGATAAACCTGTGAACCGCTTCAGGTAAAGCTCATGTATCTCTTCTGTTATGTGCGGTATGAATGGGGCCAGCATCTTTACACTGCTCAAAATCAGCTGGTAAATCACATGCCTTGCAACCAGCTTTTCATCCTCGTTATCTCCGTACAATCTGGGCTTGGCCATCTCAAGATAGTTATCACATATATCATGCCAGAAGAACTCACGTATGGCATTCAAAGCCCTCCCAAACTCATACTTGTCTAATGCTTGAGTGGATAATGCAATGACAGACTCCATTTTAGAGAGTATCCATCTATCTGCTGGTCTAAGCTTATCCTTGTCAAAGGAAGAGTTAGGATCAAATTCCTCAAGGTGATTGCCTATAAAGAAACTGGCGTTCCATAGCTTTGTCTGGAACTTGCTTGCATACTTTATCTGCTTCCAGTCAAACGGGTAGTCCTCACCCAGGGAGGCCCCTAGTGCCCACTGCCTCAATGTATCTGCCCCGTATTTATCTAGGACCTCCTCTGGCGGGATTATGTTGCCGTACGACTTGTCCATCTTCCTCCCGTCAGGACCAGCAACCATACCGTTCACGACGACGTCTTTGAACGGTGGTTTACCTGTCAATATCAAATCTCTGAATATAGTATAGAAAGCCCATGTCCTTATTATGTCATATCCCTGTGGCCTAAGTGTAACTGGATATACCTTTTCGAATAATTTATCATCTTTTTTCCAATGGGCAACCATTAAAGGAGTTAGGGAAGAATCAACCCAGCAATCACATACATCCTTTGATCCCTCTATGTTTGTAGAACCGCACTTAGGGCACTTGTCAACAGGTGGCTTGTCTTTTGCTGGATCAACAAACCTAAATTTTAGCAGGTCCTCCTCCTTTGGGGGAATGATCTCCCCACAGTCCTTGCAGTACCAGAAGGGTATTGGGGTTCCGTAAACCCTCTGCCTAGATATAATCCAGTCCCAGTCTAGGCTGTCTGCCCAGGCTTTCAACCTTTCCTTCATGTGATCTGGGTACCAACTCATATTATCAGAGGCCTTTGAAACATCTTCCGTAAACTCTTTTACCTTTATGAACCACTGTGGTATTGGTAGCAGCTCTATAGGATGCATGCATGAATGCCTCTCAGCATGGACCAGAACGTTCTGCTCGTAGTCTTCCACCTTGACGAGGTAACCATCATCTTTCAGCTTTTCCGCCACCTTCTTCCTTCCATCCCCTGCTTTCATACCTGCAAACTCACCCGCAAGCTCAGTAAGCCTGCCTTGGTAGTCTATACTTATATACACTGGTAAATGGTATTTCATCTGCCACTTAACATCCATTTCGTCACCAAATGTACACAGGTAAACAGCACCAGTGCCGAACTCCTTGTCAACGGCTTCATCTGCCATTATCGGGACTTCCCTATTCACATATGGTATGAATGCCTTCTTTCCAACTAGATTCTTATACCTGTCATCATCTGGGTGAACAAACACTGCTACACACGAGAACATCAGCTCAGGCCTAGTAGTCGCTATTGTTATCTTTTCTTCAGTCTTCTTCCCGTTATCAACAATAGGGAAGGATATGTACCATAACTTGCTCTTCCTTGGTATGTAACCTACCTCTGCCTTTGCTAAAGCAGTCTCACACCTGGGGCACCAAAGGACTGGGGCTTCACTTCTGTATATCAACCCTTTTTTGTAGAACTCAAGTAGGGAGTATTGAACTAGGGCTTTGTACCATGGCATCCTGGTCTCATAGTATTCGTTCCAATCAGCTGAATAACCAAGCCTCATATATTGCTCCTTCATTTTAGATATCGCTTCTGTTGTCCACTCCTCGCACTTTTTCCTAAACTCATCCCTGTCTTTTTTATCAATACCATAAACCTTTTCCACCTTGAGCTCAGTTGGTAAACCATGGCAGTCAAAACCGACAGGAAACAGGACATTATATCCTCTCATCCTCTTGTACCTTGCAATAAAATCTATCCATGAATGGTTTAACGCATGCCCCATGTGCAAGCTACCAGACGTGAAGCTAGGTGGGTTGTCTATGCTGTACACCTCGCCATCCGCCTCTGGGTCAAACTTGTATATGCCATCCTCCAGCCATTTTTCCTGCCACTTTCTTTCTATTTCTTCAAAGTCATACCTTGGCATAAATAGCACCCTCAAAATACTTCTTTTGCCTTTCCCTTAACTAGCTTCTCGATCCCTAGGGATAGGTTCTCAGGAACCACTATCACAAACGCCTTCCAAGAACTGCCTAAATCCAAAGCTGCTTTAAGCCTCCTGTGGCCGTCTAGCAGAATAAGTTTATTCCCTTTCTTCAGGAGTATGAGGGGAGTCGAGTATCCATATGGGATTGCTCTTTTTACCCTTTCAACCTTCTCGTTAAAAGTTGCTTCCTCTTCTATACCAGGATAGGTATAGTATATATCCCCTAGCTCGCTCGGTGATAGCGTCATCTCACTGGGGCTTATGTCAACTCCTGGATACAGCTTTTTGTAGTACTCAATTAGCCGTTCAAACAGTTTTTTTTCTTCATAATCCTGAATAAGACCTTCCATTTCAATCACATCTAGCAGGTAGAAATTAGGGATGAGTCTTTTTTAATATTTTTCTATTTCTTGGGTCTTTTAATCCTAGATTTTGTTCTTCTAGGTTTCACCCTATCTAGCTCTGGGGGAAACATCTTTAAGACAGATGGTTTTCCCTCTGATGGAAGTTCCTTTACCCAGAAGATTTTTTCCACTAAATTGTCTATTTTATATGGTCTTGTCTCCTTCAACTTATACCCTCTAGAGTATGGGAGTTCAGTGTATATCTCATGCATAACATCTGGACTAAACCTCCACCTCTTTATCTGGAACCTAGCTGGTGTTACAGCTACTCTTTCAAATCCATGGCGCCTAGCGTACTCTTCGACCGCATCCATAAGAACATGCTTCCATTCCTTTAATTTTTTCCTTATCTTAGCGTTGCTCATAGATTTAGGTGAAAACACTTCTGACTGTATATTGTAAACTATCAATGTCTTACCAACTGGGTATACCTTTGCATACCCTATTGAACCAGGCATTAAAGACGGCCACCACTCTAGGCCAGATGATGTCTTTGGATACAAAACAAGCGTCTTTACCTTTTTGTAGAAATCGTCGCTCTCAAGGGGCGCCCCAACTGCTGTCTTGACCAATGCCCCAGTTGGCATTCTTGACTCTTTGGAAGCATAGAGTTTCTGTATGATTTTATATGCACCAGCGTATTCCAGCTTTTCAGGGATTATGCTTTCTAGACCTTTAACATAGTTTTTATTTTTTCTAGCTATCTTCAAAACTTCATCTCTTGTTATTACTTCTCTTTCAGGAACAAGTAAGCTGCCACTGGGTGTTTGAATCCTCTTCTCGCCCATTGCAGATATAGCGTCCCGCAAGGCTTGTATTGCTTTATCAATGTCCTTTCTATTTAGCAGGATTTGCTCCTCTTCAACTAGCTTCTCACTGCCTGGGTAGTCTCTTGACTTTATGTAGCCCTCAAGCTTTTCATTTGCTCGGTTGTTTATTGCCTCATTAACCTTTTCTTCCAGGTTATCAAAACCTATCTCATCCAACTTGTGAAACAAAAACTTGTTCCTAACAAGTGGAACTACAACTCTCTCATCTAATTTACCATCCTTTACAGCCTCCAGTAGTCTGGTTGCAATCTTCTCATCCGATTCCAATACATCCACCCATCTCCAAAGGTAGTCTGGTTTAACGCTGTACTTGTGTATCAGATCTGCCATCTTCTTCCAGCTAATATCGTAGTATGTTTTCGCCATGTACATTGGAAGAAAATACTCTTTTGGTATACCTCTCTCTTTCATTGCCCTCATAAGCTTAGTAAGCAAGTCAGGTCTAGAGTATATAAAATCAGCTGCCATCCCTATCTTGTCTTCAGGTACATACCCTTCCTTCCATAGTTTTATTGCCTTCTCTGCAGACTCCCTGTTAATTCCCATGGCATTGATCACTGGAACTATGTTCTTAGGAGATATGCCAGAATCTAGAAACCTCTCTAAGAGATCCTTAGATGTTCTTGCCATTATATACCCGTTATTGTAAAGGTGTGATGGTTTTATTCTGCCTTCCTTTATCAGTCTAAGAATCAGACTTCTTGCATCTTTATCCTTTATCTTGTTAACATACGAAAGTATGATTATATCTTTTTGGGATAATCCTAGATCTACAGCAATCTTGAATATGTCGTCCACGTCTTCCCCAAGATTGGATAGCCACTTATCAACTTCTTTAAGACCAAGCTTTTTTAGCTCCTCCCTTGCCCTATCCAACCTTGCCTTTGCCATGCTAGATTAATACAGAAAGACTAATTAAAACATTTCATAGGTGTAATCAGATCAGTGAACCAACTAGTGTATTAGAACATCAGGTTTACCATAAAAAATAAATAATCGCAATTGTATAAGAATAACATGCCAAGTAAAGTCGATATTTCAAAAAGGAAGGAACTCTTGGTCAACGCTGTAATGCACCCCAAAATTACTCGTAAATTTCTGAAGGAATTCTATGAGTATGGCAAGAAGAAAAGCATCTTCCCTGAAATGCCAAAAGAGATAAAGAAAGAAGAATTGGGAAGATGGATGTTAAAAAACAGCAAACTACCAAAGGAGGAGCTGTTGAAAGAGCTAGCCAGGTGGGCTCACACATATAACATACTTTACACTCCACCTGAGAGATTGGCAAAATATCACCCTGACTTATACCAGTTGGAACGTTCCTTAATAAAAAATATGAAAAAAAGTAAGCCAAAGATCTTTGTGAATGGATCCACGTTATCACACCTGTTTGTTAATAAAGCAAGTTCGCCAGTAGCACGTACACTCGCACTTGGGGAAATGGCCAGGGAAATGGGTCTAAGCGTTGAGTACTATATAATTCCAAATTTAAAGAAAGGGCTTGAATATGGCCATTTGGGAGGGTATCTCAAGATAGATGGAAAGACATATGATGTGGAAAAAGGTAAAATAGGGTCAAAATATGAAGGTAAACTACTGAGTAGAGAAAGAATGGCATCCACTGCACTTGCAAATCATGCAGTGGCACTGTATGAAAGGGGTAAATTTAACGAGGCCTTGAACGCATTAGACATGGCGCTGGAGCTAGATGAGAGAAATCCATTAGCTTTAATGACAAAGGCACATTTACTAAATAGAGTTGGAAATAGTGAAGAAGCACTTAAACTGATAGAAAAAGCAGAAAAAGAATTTCCTGAGTTTGAGTATATCCATGCGCACAAAGCAGATATACTGAAGAACTTAGGTAGATACGAAGAAGCACATAAAATAATATCTAAATTGATAAAGGAATTACCAAAGGAGCATGACATGCAATACTGGCTTGATGTAGAAAAGAAGGAGATTGAAAAGCTCATGAATAAAAACTGACTAATTATGTAAAGTTGTAATCCTACCAACTCATTAGGCTTTTCTCTTTGATTTCCGCATCCAAGTCCAGCTTCATAAAGTCTTTTGCAGCTATGCACCTAACCCCTGTCTTCTCTGCTAGTTCTTTTGCCATCCTCTCTGGGCCATACCTCAAAGCCCGTATACCAAAATGCTGGATGATTGTTAGCTTTGGTCTCACGCTCCCAACCAATTCTATCGCCCCCCCAAGCGTCATAAACCCGCTATGCACGTTCATCCATGGGGATATTGTATTCATCACAATAACATCCACGCCTGAGAACTGCTCCTTCATTTCTTCATTAACACCAGAATCAGATGTATAACCAAGCTTTACTCTCCCATCATCCAGCACAAAACCGACCGCTGTCTTTTCTTCATGGAATGCTTTTGTTATCCTCATGGTCAATCCGTTTACATTAGCTAAACGGGACAGGTTTATAACATCTCCAGGGATTCCAACCTTACAATCAGTCAAGCTTTTGTGGAACTCAGATATGCCCTGGACTTCACCGTCTACTCCTTCAAGGAATGCCTTGCTCCCTATTAGCATGCCTCTGTGGACTCTTGTTTCCTCCGTCATCGCCTCGACCATTGCGGGGCTCTCAGTATAATGATCAGTGTGCATGTGGGAAACAAATATGAGCCTGGTTTTAGTTGGATTCTCCTTGGCTCTCCAGATATTCACCAACGCACCTGGTCCTGGGTCAACGTGCATCTGGAGCTTTCCTACTTTTACCAAAAATCCGCCTGTCCTCCTCTTCTGAAAGGTCATTACAAACCTCCCACCACCTGTTCCAAGGAAAACCAATTTCATGAAAAAGGATTACTCAAATAGTATTTTAATTGTTAACTGATCTTGCATCTCAAAATCTTATATTCTAATGCGACATAACTACATACTCGAGGTTACACAACAACTAGGATTAAAAAGAAGTAGATTGTAAGTTGAACTCATGATAAAGAGGGAGTATGGCTTTGGAAGTGAGAAATGGAAGGAGTCTATGAGGAGGAGAAGGGAGAAAAGAGAAAAGAAAATTAAAGATGTAATCAAAAGAGCCATTGAGAATGAGGAGTTTGGGATAATAGAGCAGGTGATAAATGAGCTAAGGAAGTATCCTGAGTTCAGAGATAAAGAATATTCAACACTAAAGAAAAACCTGCAGAACTAGGTGGAGATCTGTATAATGAGATGATGGAAACATTTGAAGGGAGAGCTAAAACAGCTAAAGATCCAACTCATTAAGCATATAGAAAAGCTTGTTAAAATAAATCCGTGGAGGTTTGAAAGCATTGAAGAACTAGCAATGCAAGTCAAGGAGAAGTTCCCAGAGGCCGCTGTAGGTGGGATAATAAGAGAAATATTAAGGAGAAGAGGAGAGATTAGAGACTATATAAAGATCATAAAGATGGGAAAAGAAAAGGTACTGAAAGATGCCATTGAAGCAGCAAAGTACAACAACCTGAAGACACTGACAGGTATCGCCAAGCACTTAGTATCAAACCACCCGGACTATGAGGGAATGAGATATACAGTGTTAGAAACTACCCTTGCTAAACATGAGGAAGTAGATATACTAGAGGAACTTGTTAAAAGGAATAACTCCAAACCAAAACGTGAAAATGAATTGGCAAAGAGTATACTCAATAACATACTAAAAGCAGAGAAAATAGCGAACTGGGAAAAGAACAGGAGTCCGGATATGTCGGTAAAGGGGGAGTACGATGCATATCCTCATATTGTGAAAGACGCTTTATACCACTACCTGGCCAGATTAAGGAGAAGAGGATTCACACCTGAAGAAAGGATGGAAAGACTAATCGCATTGGGGATTCCTCCGGCTGATGCAGAGGACATAGTGACTGAAGAACCCCTAAGGAGACTGCATAAATACAGCGGGGAGAGAGTATATAAAGAAAAAAGTAGAAAAAGGAAATAAAAAAGTGGAGTTACTTTTTGCCCTTCTTTTTCTTTCTTGCATTCTCTTTAAGATATGGCTCTGCAGGCTTACTCGGCTTTCTTGTCACTGCATAACCTATTACGCCTAGGATCGCTATAATGACCAATGCCCCAACACCTAGGAGAACAGGGTCTATACTAACTGTCTCCGGGGTGGGCTGTGAGCTTCCTCCACCATTACTCTTTGAGTTATTAGTTAACTGCCCTCCACTGGTTTGTGGGATGTTGACTTGCTCTCCAGAAGGCTGCTCTGTGTTCTGAGGCCAAATCCTCTCGTGAAGGCCATTAAGCAGGGCATCCATATCGAATGGAGGATCTGCGTGAGACGTTAGCCAGTAAACGAGCCACTCATGGTATTGATCTATCTTGTCCAAAAGAGCATAATCACCGTAATTCTGTATGCACGCTTTTGTATGAGCTCCACCGTAGTACTCCAAAGCAATCACCCTTCCATTCCAATCCCCTTTGTTAAAATTCCATTCCTTCTCTGCTTCCCTTGCACCTTTCAACAGGTAATATGTACAGTTATCCCAGACCTTCATATCCTCATAACAAAGACCTGCATCTATATACCTCCCTTGGTCAACCAAAGAGTTACACTCTACAACATTCTCATATGCCAAAGCTGAACCGACGATAGACAAAGTAAGAACAAACACCAATCCAACAAAAATATTTAGTTTCACACACTCACCGGTAAGATTAGAAAAAAGGGAAATAAAAAAGATTTGGTCAATTGGTAGTTGGGTATAGGTATACGAGAATACCCCTAGAAAACATTTATGTTCCCCCTAACAAACTCGTCTGTTATTGAAGTTATGTCTTCTAGCCACTTCTCAGCTATGTACATGGCCTTGTCTCTAGCGCTGTCAACATCTCCTTCAAGTGAGAGATTTAAAACCTGGGGCTGATCTATTGGCTTCCCTATCTGAGACAATATCTCGACGCTTGCAAAATTGATCCCAGGTATGCCCTCGACTACATCCTTTGCTATCCTTTCTGCTAACGCGTTGTATATCTTTCCCACATGATTTACCGGATTCTTGCCAGCCAAAGCCTCTAGTGACATAGGCCTGCTTGGAGTTATCAAACCGTTACCCCTGTTTCCTCTCCCTACTTCTCCATCATCGCCGTTTTCTGCAGATAACCCAGTAACGGTTAAATAAACACTCTCATTGGCAGGGTCATCTGCTGTGTTTATGGAAACACTGACGTCCTCATTACCAGTTAAGACCTTAGTCACATCTGACTGCATATCTTCCTTGAACTTAACATACTCATCCACGCTATTAACGTACTTTGAGACAAACGCCGCTGCTACAGTTATCTTGTATTTGCTCCCCGTCCTTAAACCCATAACCTTTATGTCTTCTCCTAGCCAGGGATGTTTGTCTATGTACTCCTTTGAATTTAGGTATCTCTCTGTCTTCAAAACCATACTTTCCAAGGAGTCTAGAGGATAGTACCCAACACCAAAACTGGTATCATTCGCTAGAGGTATCTTTCCTCTTCCAAAAAGCTCTGTGAGGTCTTGAGAACCTTGACCTATCCTAACGTCTATGTCTATATGGAGATTAACATCTAGATTTCTGAACTGGTTCATATAATCAATTATCGCCTTCCTTGCTATCTCAGAAACAGGTACCTTCTTTTCTCCAACTTCTGACATCGCCCTTCCGCTCTGGAGTAAGAGCATAGGTTCTATAACTTTCCCTCCACCAAACTCGGGTGATGCCCTACCTGCTATGAGTAAAAATTTATCAACATTGTGGTGTAGTATAGTACCGAAATTTTCTATGTAGTACTTACTCAATTCCCTGGACACGGCCTCTGCACATCCATCTGATATACTATCTGGGTGCCCAAACCCCTTCCTCTCAACTATCTCTGTCTCCGGCATAATCCACTTGTTTTTTTCAACTTTTATATTCCTCATATATATCTCCTCCAATACTGCATGCTACCATCACGTTATTATGTAATCATGAACAGACTCAAAGGAAAGGCCCAGCGAGTAAAGGGAGTATAACCGTTGCGTCCCCTTCTATAGTGACATACTTTGCGTTTTCTTTTACCTTGCCCCATGACACAGCTTCCCTCACTCTAGCGCCCGAGAGAGAGCCGTCCCACTCGACCGCCGTGGTCACATAAACTGCATAGTCTAGGCCGTCCTTGAACTGGTTCCACCATATTGTATGGTGCTTGGATATCCCTCCTCCTATCATCAAAGCCCCCGTAACCTTGTGGTCGAACACCAAGTTTGCCAGCTCATCTTCATCCTTGAAGACATTCACCTTAAAGTCTTTGTGATCCTGCATGAACATCCATATCTGGCTCCCCACAGCTCCATCTGTTATGCCCGGAACGAAAACTGGAATCTTGTTTTTCCAAGCCCAGTATATTATACTCTCATCCTTCTTTTCTTCATTCTCAAGCCTCTTTCCTATCTCCCATATCAGCTCGTAAGTTGATAATTCCCTTTTTCCAGAGTCGTATATATCCTTCAATATTGGTTGTAACTTCTTCTCCAAGACTATTCCATAGCTCTCATTCGGAACGAATATATTGCCAAGCCTATTGACTCCCTTCTCATGAAGCTCCTTATCATCCGCAAGAAAATAACCATGGTAATAATCTTTCCAGATCCTAGCAAGATCATGGTCAAGTGTCCCGCAGGTTGTTATAACCGCGTGGAACTTCTTAGACTTTACAAGGTCTTTAACAACACCTCTAGTACCTGTAGCTATTATGCACGCAGGAAATGATAGAAAATTAAAGCTGTCTCCTGAAAACATCCTTTCAAGTATTTTGACGCCGACACCGAGATGTTTTGCAACGAACCCACCCGATCCAAAGTAATTATCAGCAAGCTCCTTGATTGTCGTATCTCTGGAGACGCGCATATCACTTATTGGCTTTAGAT
>WAMD01000005.1 GCA_015522495.1 Nanobdellati archaeon | reverse complement strand
GTCTTCTATATGCTCAGTACATTATGGGTTTAATGCCTCCTAACCCATTAGGCTAAGCTTGGAATCCTTTTCTCCAAAGCCTTCTTGAAGGCATTGAACAAAGCATCATTAAAGGCAACCAAGTAAACATCAGTTTCTCCACTGATTTCAAACCATTTAATTATCTCCTCAACCATAGCTTCAGCAGCAACAACTTGGTCAACACCACCAACACCAGTTCCCATGCCAGGAAAAGCAATGCTTCTAAAACCCTTTTCACCAGCAACTTTTAATGCAGCCCTAACAGCTAACCTAATATTCCCAACACCTATTCTCATAGTAGGGTAAGCCATTGTGGGTGCATGTATAACAAACCTAGCCTTAAGTTTACCAGCAGATGTTACAACAGCATCCCCAACTTTCACAGGAGCCATCTGAACAGCCTCTCTTTCAATCCCAGCACCACCACGCCTCTTAATAGCTCCAGCTACACCACCACCCATAATCATAAGAGAATTAGCAGGGTTCACAATAGCATCAACATCACACTCAGTGATATCATCTTTAACCAAGAAAAACAAGTGATCCCTAAAAAACCATTTTAAAACCATAATCATTCACCATACAATGAAAAATAATGAACCAGCAAGCACGGGCGCTCCAACCAGGCTGAGCTACGGGCCCATCAATGGGCCCGGAGGGATTCGGACCCTCGACCTCCCGGTTATCAGCCGAGCGCTCCACCTGGCTAAGCTACCGGCCCGAGTGTATGGTTTTTATTTTTAAGTGTTAATATACATTTTTATTAAAGGTTTGTTTGTTGCTGGGTTTATCTCATTAATTTAATAATCTTTCTGGCAATCGTCTTTAGTTCTTCCTCATTTACTCTGAAGTATGGTTTCTTCAATTTCCTTTCCAATCTTTCTAACCTATCTTTCTCCATTGCTCTAATCTCTTCTTCATTTTCAAATGGTAGCGGTTTGGTTTGATTAGTGACTACCTTAAGTAACTCTTTTTCATGTTTACGTAATCCCCACTTTGTTCTTCTCATTCTTCCTTCAGCCAGTTTTAGAAGCTCACTTGTAGGAACTAAATACATTATTTTTTCTCCATCTTGCTTTGTGAACACTATTGCATAATATGGCTTTATTGTCTTACCATCAAGTGTCTTCTTTTTTCTGGTGTTATGAATTTTTACTAACTGATTATACCATATGATAACGTCCTTTTCTTGGGAATGCTTTATTTCTACACCAACTGATTCTTCGTCGATGAGCCCAATCAGATCAGGTGAGGGCGCTTTGTTTTTTTCCAGGCCAAGTTCTTTTTTAACAAGTTCTTCTGTCTCTTTCCCCACAGCGGCCGCTTTTTTTCCTCTTTTTGACTCTCTAATTTGACTACCGAGCTTATCTTGTGATATCCTCTTTGTTTTTATTTTAGCCCTTAACCCGAACTTATCTAAACTTGTTTGCTTCATCCTTTTCTCCTCGATCCACTCTTTTTATTAAGGGATCTTTTTTAAAACAAACGTTAATGTCTTTTGTTAGAGGTGCATGTTTATGCTTCCGCTGATACTATAAAAAGGGACTACAGTAGAGACTGAAGAGATTATTTATTAGAACCACTGAATTTAGACTCGTTTAAGCTCATGAATTCCCACGTTATATTATCATTAGGTTTGGGGTAATATGATGATGCTCCCACGTTGGCGAAGTTTCCATTGGTGAATAGGAACCAGTAGTGACTTGAGTCCTGGCAAACCCCTTCTATGCATGTTATGAATGCACCCATTCCATTGTACTCAATGTAACTGATGTTTAGAGATTTGTTCATGTAGTAAAACAGTGATTTACCTGTCTCATTCATTCCCATACTAAGGCTTGTCCCGTTTGAGAAGTCTATCACCAGTTTCCATCCATCTGTTGAATTCGACTTGCTTATCGTTGTAGTGTTTTCTGACTGTAAGCTCTGCGTTGATCCTAGCTGTAGGGACACCCAGCTTCCTAGCAATACTAGGAGAATACCTAGAAGCAAATACCTTAATCTCATTAACTTCACCCTTGAGGTAGTCTAGGAGTTTGTCCCTGGCTTCGTATAATGCTAGGGCAAATCCTAGGCTTGTTATGAGGTGGGTTATTGAAAACGGTAACGGTACTATGAATATTGTTATTGGATTTAGGTCTCCGAAGGTAAACACCCAGGATAAATCCACTATGAACTCGTATGCTAGGACCCCAAGTGCAGTAGCTAGCAGGAAGCCCCTCCTAGACTGGGTGGTCTTCCCAACCAGCCCAGCTATCAAAGCGGCCGCTGCAATTCCAGCCACCTGAAAGATGGTCCACGGGCCCTGACCCCCCCATACGAGGAAGTTGCTTATCCAAAACCCGAGAGAGCCTGGGACTACACCATACATGATCCCAAAGAAGTACGAAAAGGCTATCGCCAAAGGGGTCAATGGTTCAACACTCGGCAAATACTGCAAAGCAACCCTTCCAGCTATCCCTATACCTGTGAACACAGCCAGCTTTGCAATAACCTTCCACTTTTCCTGAAGCCTAGTTGAACTTAACTCAACGCTTATTTCGTTTTCAACATCCTTTGTGAGCAAAACTTCCTTGGTATTATTTATCATCTTGACCGCCCATCTTCAATAATCTATGCCTTCAACAGCCAGAAGACCTTTCTGGAACGGATGTTTTATCTCTTTCATTTCTGTGACAAGGTCTGCCAGTTCAATCAGCTCCTTCGGAGCGTACCTTCCAGTTAGGAGAATGTGAGTGTCACCAGCCTTTTTTACTAGACTTATCACATCCTTTATGTCAACCAGCCCAGCTGTAACAGCGACATTGACTTCATCTAGGATGATTAGAAATGGATTCTCTTTTAATTTTTTCCTAGCTAGGTCCAATGCGTTTTTCGCTAGAGTTTTGTCCTCTTCACTGGGATTCTTAAGGTTCACCAGTTCTTTTCTTCCAAACCTGTACACCTCAACTCCAAGCTCCTTAAGTGGTTTTATCTCCCCGCTGTCCCTGGCCTTCATGAACTGGATGAACACAACCCTCTTACCTCTGCCCCTTGCCCTAATAGCTGTTCCGACTGCAGATGTCGTTTTTCCCTTTCCGTTCCCTGTATACAAAAGGATCACGCCAAGCCACCTTACGAGATTATGCACTCCGACCAGCCACAGTCCTTACAAACCACACAACCAGCTTCATACACAAGGGCTTCACTCCCACAGACTGGGCATGTTTCGTGCTTATCTGCTGATATTACATGACTATCTGGCTTTGATCCTCCAGCAGGAGCTACGTTCTTGGATACTGGAACATTCACAACTAGCTTTGCTTCTATCTTTGGTTTTGATATGTTTCTAAGATTTACGGCTGTTATGAAATCTGACAGCCATGGGTTATCTGTCATAATTCTTTCTAGAATACCTTTAGCGTATTCAGACGGTTCAACATTAAATCTTTTTTCTTTCTCTTCCGACGTTAGATTCAGCACCTGGCTTGCCTTTGAACCATCCCTGTAAACCGTCACGCCCTTACATCCGACTTCGTGAGCTATTATATAAGCTTGCTTGACATCTTCCACACTAACATCGTTTGGCATGTTTATCGTCTTTGATATAGAGTCTGTTATCCACTTTTGGAGCTCTCCTTGAGCTACGACGTGGTCAATCCAGTGTATGTCCATTGATGTAACAAATACATCTTTTATCTCATCTGGGATTTCGTCTAGTCCTTGAACACTCCCATAATTTTTTGCTATCTTTGAGAGTATTTCATCGTTATATAATCCAATGTCTTTCAGCCTCTTTTCAAGGACCTTGTCAACGTAGAAGAATGAGCCGACGGTGACCCTCTTTTCGTATACAAGTGCAAATATTGGCTCTATTCCGTTACTGGTGTCAGCTATCATTGATACTGAACCTGTTGGTGGGCAGGTCGTAACCATTGCATTCCTTAGACCTGTTGATTTTATTTCTTTGACAAGTGAGTCCCAGTTTAATGTCCATAACTCCTTTTCGTAGAATCCTTCTATTGGTAGCTTTCCATTAACATACTCTGTCTCGTAAAATATAGGGAATACTCCTCTTTGTTTTGCCATCTCTATAGATTCTTTGTACGCGTAATATGTTAAGTTCTCAGAGGCTTCTCTCATAAATTTGTAACCATTTTCTGAATTATACCTTATACCAAGGTCAAACAAGGCGTCAGCAACGCCCATTATACCCAATCCAACTCTTCTACTTTCTTTCGTTCTTTTATCTATCTCAGGTATCGGATACTTGTTCATAGTTATTATATTATCCAATGCCCTGGTTACTTTCCTGGCAACCTTTCTAAATCTTTCCCAGTCAAACACCCTTTTTCCATCCTTATCTATCACAAAGTTTGCTATGTTTATGCTAGCCAGGTTACATGACTCGTAAGGGTACAGCGGCTCCTCACCACAGGGGTTTGTTACTCTAACGGGCCCACCTCTAGCTCTTTCTAGGACATTTCTTTTGTTTATATTGTCCATCCAGAGAACACCTGGGTCTGCCCTTAACCAGGCGTAGTACGAGAGCTGGTGGAACATGTCTCTAGGATCTATCGTTTTTAATGTTTCTCCATTCCTAGGGTTAACCAGATGATAGGGCTTTCCTTCTTTAAAGGCCTCCCAGAAGTCACCCCATATACCCACTGATATGTTGAAGTTTTCAAATGTACCATCTTTTGCTTTCATGGATATAAACTCTTCAATGTCTGGGTGCCACACTTCCATAATACCCATGTTTGCAGCTCTTCTGACACCACCTTGTTTTATAACATCAGAAACAGTGTCTATTATGCGCATGAATGATAACGGCCCAGATGATGCCCCCATTGTAGATCCGACTATGTCTCCTGCAGGTCTTATCTTGGAGAAGTTCATCCCACAGCCACCGCCGGCTTTTTGTATGAGAGCAACATCTCTAGCCAGCTTCATGATTGACTCCATGTCATCATCAACATCAAGGGTAAAACAGGCGGATAGCATACCTAGTTTCCTGCCTGCGTTTATCAATGTTGGAGAGTTAGGTATGAAATCCTGCTTGGTCATCAAGTTGTAGTATTCGTCTATCATGCTTTCGTATTTTTTGAATTTTCCATCAATTACTGCTTTTATTATTTCACCAAAACTCAGTTTCATCTTTCCTTCCTTGGCCAGTTCTTCATAAGCTGCTAGCATTCTTTCAAAATGCCATTTTGTCAGCTTATATTTACCTATTGTTAAAACATTGTTCCATCTGTCTAGGTTCTTTTTGTAGTGTGATAGTTTTGTTGGAACTTTGTGACCACCTTTTTTGTCGTATACCTCTGGATCATAAAGTATCTCTGGAAGACACATAGTCACAGCTACTCTTTGGAACAACTCACTTGGGGATTCTATTACATTGCCATTTTCATCTCTTATTAGATATCTAGAGGCTAGAACCCGTAATGAGTTTGTACTAAATCTCTTATCAACTTCATCAAGTGAGGATTTGTTTAGTATCTTTATCTTTTCTTCCCTTTCTTTGGCCTTCTTCTCCCTGTAGATTATGAATGCCTTTGCAGTCTTTGCATGTCCATTCTCTATTAATATCTTTTCAACAGCGTCCTGTACGTCCTCAACACTTGGAATGTAATCTTCACCGAATTCCCCGATTAGGTGTTTCTCAACTTGTTTTGCCAGTTTCTCAGCAAGGCTCCTATCTTTCCCACCTAC
>WAMD01000004.1 GCA_015522495.1 Nanobdellati archaeon | reverse complement strand
GCCTTGAACCTTTAACCCCACCCACCCCTTTTAACCCTTTTAACCCTTCTATTTGTATAATGCTCTACTTGTGTGGTGTTCTATCCTTTTAGTGTAATGCTTTTATCAGCCAATTTCATTATGATATGAAGAGGTGCTAGCATGAGAAGGTTATTCACAACAGCATTTGTACTACTGGTCTCCTTGCTGGCTGGTTGCATGGAGCCTAGCTTCCACTTGACAGCTGAAGGAGACGGCCCTGGCTGGGTAACCCTAGTGCTAAGTTCCAATCAACCTATTGGAAACGCCACTCTCTCACTAGCTAGGGATGCTAGGCTGGATAACTGCACAGGGAACACCTGCTATTTCTCATATTGGGTATCACCTACAGATCCAAGTGGCAACTACACTGCTAGGTATTTGGCTGATGGTAACTCTGGAAAACTGGGGGTGAGTATACTCAACCGTGCCGATTACGTTGAAAAGGAAGGGATTACATTTTACTGGACCGGAAACGAGAGCCTGAACAGGACACTCCAGGCTTTCACTGCCAACGCCACCGCTGTCAGGGTGTTCCTAGAGCCAGGCAAGACACCCAGGAATGCAGCAGCTGTGAAGGCCGAGGTCGTGGTAATAGCAACCCTCACTGCTTTGAACAAGACAGTCCATACATATGTGGTTTCTGGGGATAACTGCACGTACGTCATAGCTGGAAAGAATGAGACACATGCGATGTCAGTAGAGAAATGCATGAATGAAAGATATCCAACTGTTCAGATTGATGTCCCAGAGTACCCAACTACCCAAGTTAGGGTTGATGACAGCTCGTTTACTATACAATCGCCTGGGCCAGATGTGATACAAGCCGCAAAGGCCGTGTCTGCATTGCTGATAGATGCTCAAAAACTTTTTAAATAGGTCCTGCATTACTAGGTTAGGTGGTCTTATGACTATGGAACAGGAAGTAAAAGAGACTTATAAAATGCTCAAGGATAACGAATTAAAGGTAATTGAGATAGTATTCGAAGGGGGATTGAGCGTTAAAAACACTGAGATTTTGAAATTGCTCCAACAGCTTGTTGATCAAGGAAAAGCATACGGCGTGGTTCATGTCATATATGTTAACAAGGAAGGCGCCCAGAGGATGATAGACATCCCAACTCAAGAGAAAGAGGCAGCTGAGAAGGAAGGGAAAGAGGAGGAGTAATCCTCTACAGCTTTCCTATAACTGTTTTTATATAGATATCCCGAGGAGCATACTTGTTATTATGAAAAATATGTATAGAGTCACCATTATAAACCCATCTGTTTTTTTCAAAATTCTTCTCTTGAAGGATAGATACCACAATAAAAGGTTAGTTGCTATCAGTGCAAGTATTGGAAATGCATACTTGTAAACAGATAAACTTGTTGGGGACAATACAAGTGTGACACCCATAACTAACGTTATATTTGCTACACAGCTACCAAGTATATCCCCTATTGCCAAGTCTATGTGCCCTTTTCTTATTGCAGATACATCTACAGATAGCTCTGGCAAGCTAGTCCCTAAAGCAATTATAGATAGGCTGATTATCCAATCAGGTATTCCTGCCATTGCTGCAATGTCAACTGCTGAATTAACTACATAGTACGCACTGATTACCACTACAGCCAGGCCAAACCAGAAGTTTACATTTATCCATGTCCATTCTCTTACAGAGTAGTCTTTTCGTTTTCCTTTGTTGAATCTACTCCTCAAGACGAATACACAGTAAACTAAGAAGAGAATAATTAGGATAACCCCATCTATCCTACTAACTGACTCCCTGGCAAGCATGAGTATAGGGACGAGTGAAAATAGGAATAGTATATCTATCTGCCCTTTTATCTTTTCTTGGCTTATCCTAACAGTAGTAGCTAGAAGAATACCCATTCCAAGTACCAGTAGTATATCAGCTATGTTTGATCCGACAACATTTGCAAGGGATATCTCAGGATGCCCGCTCGTAGCTGAAAAAACACCTATAAACAGTTCAGGTATAGATGTGAATATAGCTATGAATAGCAACCCAATACCGGACTCCTCAGCGCCAAAATAACTTGCGATGTTAAGACCGTAGTCTACTACCCTTTTGCTAACCAAGGCGAGGAATGTTATTGACACCAAGAGGATTATAGTAGCTGTGAGCATAGTCCTTTTATCCGCTTGGTATTTTTAGACTTTTCCATGCTTCCCAGCATTTGTTGTGCTTGGCATATCAAACTTTTTAAATGCTATATTCTATAATTAAAAGGATTTTGAGGATTCTACAAGTGATAATTATGGATAAGTCAGTATTAATAAAACGATTTCAGAAAGACCCTGACAAGTATTGGAAAGTTAACCTATTCGATGAGGGGTGGGTTAGGAAAAAGTGCAAGGTATGCGGCAGGTATTTTTGGACGCTTGACCCAGATAGAGATGTATGTGATGACCATGGGTATACTTTTATCGGAAATCCTGCGACCAATAGAAAAATGGATTATGTTGAAACATGGAAAGAAATAGAGAAGTTTTTTGTAAAGGAAGGGCACACAAGCATACCAAGGTATCCAGTTATATGTAGATGGTTTCCTGGTCTCTACTTTACCATTGCTAGTATAGTGGACTTCATGAGAAAGGTTGGGCCTAGAACTAATTTTGAAATGCCAGCAAATCCGTTGGTAGTCCCTCAGGTGTGTTTAAGGTTTAATGATATCCCCAACATTGGTGTCTCAGGTAGGCACATGTCTTCATTTGTTATGGTAGGGCAGCATTCACTATACCATCCAGAAAACGGGGAGGGCTATTGGAAGGATAAAACCATAGAGCTTGATTACCGTTTGCTAACAGAGGTTTTTAGGGTAAAGCCAGAGGATATAGTATGGCACGAGGATGTATGGTTAGGTCCATCTGCCTTTGGTACTAGTTTAGAATATTTTGTTAAGGGTATAGAAGTTGGCAATGCAGTTTTCACACAATTTTCTGGTACGCCTGAAAAGTTTGAAGAGATGCAACCTAAAGTGGTTGATATGGGTGCAGGCCACGAAAGGTTTACTTGGATGACTCAAGGGACACCAACGATATACGATGCTGTTTTTGGGCCTGTAATTCCGAAGATGATTAAATTTACAGGAGTTGAGTACGACAAAGAACTTTTCTTGAGATATGCAAAGCTCTCAAACATAGATGCGACAGAGGTTGATCCGACAACACTTGAAGCTGACATAGCAAGCAGCCTAGGGCTTAGCCTTCAGGATTTGAAAGAGAAGATATCTCCAATACAAGCAATATATGCGATAGCGGACCATGCAAGGACACTAGGCTTTGCAATATCAGATGGGGGTATTCCTTCAAACGTTGGAGGTGGATATAACCTCAGGGTCATATTCAGGAGGGCCCTAAACCTAATGGAAAAAAATGGATTTGGTTTTGAGCTGGGGGATATCGTTGAGATGCATGCAAAGCATTTAAAGCCGTTATTTCCAGAGCTAGGAGATCATTTGGATGAGATATGGGAAATATTTGATGTCGAAAAGCAAAAGCACAAGAAGTCTATGGCTAGGGCTAGGAGGTATCTAGATAGGTTGGTGGCCTCTGGTAAAGGCATTAGTACAGGGAAATTAATTGAATTATATGAATCGCAGGGAATAACCCCTGAGTTAGTTCAAGAGGTGGCCTCCAGTTCTGGAAAGCTGGTTAAGATACCTCCAGACTTTTACATAAAGCTGACCGAGAGGCACATGAGTGAAAAACAGGAGAAGGAAGAATTGGAAGTAGACGTTAGTGGAATTCCACCAACCAGGAAGCTCTATAGGGAGAATTGGAAGGTTACTAATTTCAAGGCAAAGGTAATAGCTGTTAACAACATTGAGGGAGAAAAGTGGTATGCATTCGACCAGACTGCATTTTATCCAATCTCTGGTGGTCAGGATCACGATGTGGGAACAGTTAATGGTAAACCAGTTATTGATGTAAGGCAGTTTGGAGATGTCGTGCTACATAAAGTGGTTGGGAGTCTGTCTGTTGGTGATATAATTGATGGCAATATAGATTGGAAAAGAAGACTAGCATTGACTAGGAATCATACTGCTACTCATGTCATTAACGGCTCAGCTAGGCGTGTCCTCGGTGATCATGTCTGGCAGGCTGGGGCTGAGAAGAAAGTTGACAAGGCAAGGTTGGATATAAGTCACTATGCGTTGTTGACAAAAGACCAGATTAGGCAAGTCGAAGCATTGGCGAATAAGGTTGTATTAGAAGATAGAGCTGTTGAGAAGGAGATCCTGCCGAGGGTTGAGGCAGAGAATAAGTATGGATTTAGAATATATCAAGGTGGTGTTATACCATTTGCAGAGCTTAGGATTGTCAACATAGTCGGTTGGGATGTTGAGGCGTGTGGTGGAACTCACGTGGATAAGACATCTGAGATTGGCAATATACTTTTGTATGGTCAAGAGAGAGTGCAGGATGGTGTAGTGCGGTTAAATTTTGTTGCTGGTGACTGTGCGGAGGCCAAGCTTGATGCAATGATCAATGTTATGGAGAAAGTTAAGAGTGAACTAGGAGTTAGCAGAGACGAGGAACTTCCAGGAGCTTTAGAATCTTTGTTTGAAGAATGGAAGTTAACTAAGAAGGCACTTGAGAAGTACAAAAAGGAAAAGGCAGGAGATATGATATCTAACATTCAATTGAAGTCTAATAACAGGTTTAGATATTTTGTTGGTGTATTTGATGATATGGATATACAAGCATTGAGGGAGGTATCCAAGAAGCTCTCAGCTGATGATGTATTCTTGTTTCTTATCGGGTTAAAGGATAAGACATATATATTCAGTTATGCTGGAAAGAGCACAGGTATAAACGCTGGTCAGATAGTTAAAGAAGCGGCTGCTTCACTGGGTGGCGGTGGTGGCGGCCCAGCTGAGCGTGGGGAAGGTGCAGCTCCTGCTGTAGATAAACATAATTTAGAAGAAGTGCTGAAAGTGGTTGAGGAAAAGGTAAATAGGTGATAATATGAGTGATGAATTTATGAAAAAAAGAGTTAGGACTTATTACCTAGAGGACGCTGCTGATAGAGTAAACTCTGATCCAGATCATGTACTTAAATTCGTTAAAACCTTGAAAGCAGATATAAAACGCATGAAGAAAGAGATGGGTGAGTAGAATGGTTAATTGGGCTGATGTGGAAAAAAAGTGGCAGGATAATTGGGAAAGTGATAGGATATTTGAGCCTAAAATAGATGAATCAAAACCTAAGTTTTATTTGACAGTCCCATATCCATATGTTAACGCCCCCTTGCATATAGGCCATGGAAGGACATATGCAATAGGTGATGTAATAGCAAGGTACAAGAGGTTAAAGGGTTATAATGTCCTCTGGCCGATGGCCTTCCATCTAACTGGGACACCTGTATTGGCTGTTGCAGATAGGATAACAGCTGGTGATGAAAAGAAGATAAAACAGTACATTGATTATGCGGCTTTGTATGTGCCTAAAGAAGAAGCCGAGAAAGTTGTGAAAAAATTCAAAGATCCTAAGGAGATTGCAGAATTTTTTTCTTCTCATATAATACAGGATTTCAAGAGCCTTGGTTTTAGCATAGATTGGAGGAGGAAGTTTAATACAGGAGAGAGGGTATACCAAAAGTTTGTTGAGTGGCAGTATCACAAGCTGAAAGAAAAGGGGCTCCTAGTTAAGGGAGAGCATCCAGTATTGTATAGCCCAGCTGATGAGAGTGCTGTTGGAGAAGATGATATAAAAGATGGGGACTTAAACAAAGTTTCTGTAATGGAGTTTACAGCTATAAAATTCAAGTTTGAGGATGGTTACCTAGTTGCTTCAACCCTTAGACCTGAAACCATATTTGGTATCACGAACTTGTGGATAAATCCAGACGCGACTTATGTTAAAGCAAAGGTTGGAAACGAGATTTGGTATATATCAAAGGAAGCTGCCGAAAAGCTAATGTATCAGAGGGATAATGTGGAAGTTGTGGATGAGGTACCTGGGAGTTATTTCATTGACAAGTATATTGAGATACTTGACTTTAAAGTGCCAATACTACCAGCTAATTTTGTTGACCCAGATAACGCAACAGGTGTTGTGTATAGTGTCCCAGCACATGCACCATATGACTATATCGCTTTGTATGATCTTTGGAAAGAAGGTAAGTACAAAGAAGTTCAGCCGATAACCATAATAGATATACCTGGTCACAGCATCCCTGCAAAGGAAGTATGTGAAGAGATGGGGATAAAAGATCAAACTGATGAGAGACTGGAAGAAGCAACCAAAACCATATACAAAGAGGAATTCTATAAAGGCGTCCTGAATGAAAGATGCAGGCAGTTTGCAGGAATGAAAATTAATCAAATAAAAGATGAAGTAAAAGTGTGGATGAAGGAGAATAACCTAGCGGATGTGTTTTACGAGACATCTAGGAAAGCAGTGACTAGAAGTGGAAATAAGGTCATAGTTGCTGTGTTGAGAGATCAATGGTTTATCGATTATTCAAGTGAAGAATGGAAAAAGAAAGCTCACGAATGGGTTGACAAGATGTTCATTTATCCTGCAAAATACAGGAGAATGTTTCACGATACTATAGACTGGCTACATCAACGACCTTGTGCTAGGAGAAGAGGATTAGGTACTCCCTTACCTTTTGATAAGGACTGGATTATAGAATCTCTGTCCGACTCAACAATATACATGGCCTTTTACACTATTGCCAACAAGATAAGAGAAAAAGATTTAGAACCAAGTATAGAAATGTTGGACTACGTTTTCTTGGGTAAAGGTAAACCAAAACCAGAGTGGGAGGAATTAAGGAAAGAGTTTTTATATTGGTACCCAAATGACCTTAGGCACACAGCTCCAGCACATATAAGCAACCATTTAACCTTTTTCATAATGCATCATATAGCAATATTCCCTGAGGAAGCATGGCCTAGGGGTATATCCCTGAATGAGATGCTCATAATGGAAGGGGCAAAGATGTCAAAGTCGAAGGGAAATGTAATTCCCTTGGCAGAGATATCGAATAGGTACACAGCGGATCTTTTTAGGTTGTACATATTGTCTGCAGCTGACTTGGATAGTGTCCTAGACTGGAGGGAAAAGGATGTATCTACAGTAAAGAAAAAACTAGATGAGTTTAGGGAAATAATTGATTCTTCTATTGACGTTAATCCAGATACAAACAATTGGTTGTATCATATGTTCCACTCACGGTTAGAAAGAGCAGACAAGCTATACAATGATTTGAAGTTCAGAGATGTCATTATTGAATTGTTTTTTAACGTTCTAAATGACATTCGGAAGTTTAAAGGGATTGGAGATTACAAACCAGCAGTCAAAGGGATAATGAGAGATTGGTTAATTGCTTTGAGTCCCATTATCCCACATACGTGTGAAGAGTACTGGAACAAGATTGGCTCTGGATATGTGTCACTGCAGCCATGGCCCACAGGTGCAAAAGTAGATGAAACAGTTGTGGCAAAGGCAGATTATGTGGAGAGGCTCATAAGTGATGTAAAGAACATTCTTAAAGTCTCAAAGGAGAATTATTCAAAGCTGTACGTGTACACTGCTCCTGAATGGATGTATGAAGTAATAGAAAAGTTGAATGCTGGTCAGAAATTATCTGATTTCATAAAATCCTATGATGATAAAAAAGCTGTCGCAGCATTTGTTAAGAAAGCAATGAAGGAAAGATTAACTAATTCATTTGTTAAGATAGATGAAGTACAGGCGTTAACCGAAATGAAAGATCACATAGAAAAGGACACTGGGCTTGAATTGCATATAAATGACAGTTATGATCCAATGAACAAGAGAAGGTTTGCAATACCTGGGAAGCCAGGAGTGTACTTAGAGTGACTACACAACAGCGTATGGGTATCAGTGCAGGGTTCAGTCATCATTCATCAGTGGTTGTTCATATCATCATTTACCCAATCTTTTATTGAATGCATGCATAATAATAGTTATGGTCCACTTCCACCGTTTCCTGTGAACGGCTTATTTCCAAATATAAAATCTAAGACCGTAGTTGCGTAACATCCCTTTTCAAGTTTAAACGTGATAGAGTCATTGGTTGCGTTGAAGTTGTATACCACTGAGACTATTGGTCTCCTAGCTCCTTTACTCGAAGCCTCTGGTAAACTCTTTATCTTAAAATCAGTTAACTCTAATCCCTCTGATTTTAGTATGTCCTTTTCTATTTCTCCGGGTTTTCCACCTGCTAACTTCATGCTATATCCATACAATGGGCCAGTTATTTTATCGTTTATTATTATATCCCCCTCGTTCTCTCCCAATCCCAGGGACTCAATTCTAATAGCTAGGTACTTGTTAAACAAGACGCTTTGATAACCGTGGACAAACATTTTTAGTAAATTCCTTGGTAGCTTTCGCAGTGCATTTGCATAATCCCTAGGGTGGTTTGCTAGGTGTTGAAGGAGTGTTCTTTCATACGAAAGTTGGTTTGGGAAGTAACTTAATGCTTTTTTCCAGTCCCAGTCCTCTGCAAGTTTAGCTCTTGCTTCTTTAGTTTCATCCCTTTCTCCTGGCCCTATCCACGCAAGATAAGTTTTCACCGCTTTTTCTAAATCCTCCTTCACAATTGCTTTTCCTACAAGGTGTGTAACAGGCCTTTTTTCCCCAAATCTTTGTATACCAAAATAATTTGGGATATCCCTAGGTGGATTTTCTGCGAGTTCACCTGTTTTCAATCCCATATCCTTGGATTTTATTGTAAACCTATTTCCCCACAGGTCACCTAGGTTTATCCTATCCCCATACGCTAGTGGCTTTACCTGGATATCTTTTAATTTTATTTTTTGAACGTCTTCTTCTTTTATTCCCCAGATACTTATCCGTTGGGATGTCCAAGCCCACTTATCCTTTGTCCCTGCAAATCCTATCCTCTTTCTGGACACATGTAACTGCCGAGATATAAATTTTATTGCTTTGTTGGTATCCCAGTTGATTTTTTCTAAAACGCAGATTAGGTGTTCACCAGTACTTCCCTCAAATTTCCAATCTTTCCCAACTTCGAGCACAGTCCCATCTGGAGTTATTTCCTCCACAATAAAGTCCTGGGGTCTTTCAATTTTATACATTTACTTCGCCAGCTTTCTACCGTTTTATCAGCTTGTTTAAATTCCTTTCGGCCTTTCACTTATACCTAAGCAATGCTCCTATACCCCCAAAACCTTCATAAAACTGTTTTCCTTCTGGAGTATCTGTGGATATTACCTCTACTTTTGCTCCACTTGTCTCTGCAAGTTTTGCGAGTTCTTCAATTACATCTTCTTCTTCAACTGGTTGCATTGGAGTATTACATTTAGGGCATAATTTGGTGGGGAGGTTTTCACCTTTAACTGTTATCTTCTCCTTATACCCACATTGAGGGCATTTCATTGTTACTCTCAACCACGTCAGTTTTTCTGATATAAGCAGTGTTTCAGCTTTACCCTCCATTAAAGCCTGTCTAACTTCACCTTCTCCATATGTTGCCAAACCATCTGTTGATATCCTTTTTATGAATTCAGATATCAATTTTCTTTCTTTTACCACTCCTAGTTCTTTCATTATTTCCCCTGATTTTTCGAGTACTTCCCTTATCCCGAACTCATCTGTATAGCTTGTATCAACTACGCCAACAATTTTGTCTTTTACGACATTGTTTATATAATCACCGTTGATGAAGTAATTCTTGGTGGGACCTGGACCTCCTACAATAACTCCCTTGACTTCCTGGGGAGAGAAATACTGGTTTGCCATATCTCCTATTTTTTTGAACCACTCGTGAGCAGCGATTTCAATGAGCCTTTCAAAACGCACTGATGACTGCCCACCCGCCCTGTGCTTCCCTGGAACATTCGATTGCAGATTTTTTATTATCTCAACTCTTTTTCCCTTCAAGAAGGCGAGTGTGGCTTCCCTTCTATCAATTGTAACTATACCATACACCACTTCTGGTTCAAGCATGTCCGTTAATGGTTCCAAAAAGAAAGACGAATCACATCGGTATAGTTGTATTTGAACTGGTTTTGGTGGTTCAAGCACGAATAGCTTTATGTTACTAACTCCTGGTTGGTCAGATACATTCCCACAGAATATGGCAAGACCGTTCTTAGGTGGTTTTTTCCACTGCTTTAATGCCTGAAGGATTCTTTCTATTGCTCCCAGGACATTTTTTCTTGTCTGTTTTGATTTAATGTTTTCTGCTTGGGAGTATTCCCCTCTCAACTTATTGCTGACCTCGGCTATGTTGTAATCTGGGGGTATGTATATAGTTATTAGTTCAGTGCCTTGACCGCGAACGCTAGATAAAAATCGGAGCATCTTCTTGAATTCATAATCCTTTAGTCCTGTCATCATCATCACTTTTAAACCACTTGTGAGTAAGATATACTATGAAGAATTTAGTGATAAAACTGAGTGGATCGCTATTCCATACCAACCAGAGAGAGTTCAAGGCATATGTCCATGGAATAAATTCTATCGTATCTGGTTTAAAAAGGTATAGATTGGCCTTTGTTACAGGTGGGGGCAAAACTGCAGGTGCATATGTGGACCTAGCCAGAGCTGTTGGTATATCCCCATACTACCAAGACTTGCTTGGTATCACGGCCTCTAGACTAAATGCAAAGTTACTAGCCTTGTCCATGAAGGCATGGCCAATTATACCAGAGAGTGTGGATGAGGCAGTAGTTATATCCAGGTCAGGTGGAATCCCTGTTATGGGTGGAACAGTTCCAGGTCACACGACAAACGCAGTGTCTGTCCTACTTTCGGAGGCATTAGGAGCTAAACTGATAAACCTTACAACGGTTGATGGGATATATGATTCTGATCCTGCCAAAAATCCAAAAGCAAAGCTAATCCCTAGGATGACACATTCCCAGTTAGTTAAGATGGCATCCAAGTATGATTCCAGGGGAGCTAGAGAGCATTTTGTTTTTGATCTTCTGGCTGCTAAAATTGCAGAAAGATCAAACATAGAGGTTATCATAGCAAATGGAAAAGACTTAAACAACTTAAGAAAGATTATATCTGGTAAAAAGTTTAGGGGTACGTTAATTAGGGATTAGGTGGTTTAATGTACTCAACGCGAATAAACAAAGCACTGAAGGAGAAGGGGATAGGTATAGGAGATAGAGTTAGGATAAAGCGTGGAGACGAGGTATGGGAAGGTGTATTATTACCTAGGCCTGAAGGAAATCCAAATCATATTGTCATAAAACTGGACTCTGGGTATAATGTTGGCATAGATTTTAAGAACGTAGAGATCAAACTTATTGAAAAGAGAAAAAAACCAAAAAAAGAAGTGAAAATACCACACAATCCTGATTTACCTACAGTTACTTTAATCCACACAGGTGGGACCATCGCTAGCCGGGTTGATTATGAAACTGGTGGGGTATCTGCAGGTTTCACAGAGGAAGATTTGGTTTTATCTGTTCCTGAGCTTTTTGATGAAGCAAATGTTAAAGCAGATTTTTTCTTTAATAAAATGAGCGAGGATATGAATTACAAGGATTGGCAGAAACTAGCTAGAGAGACCGTAAAACAACTTGAGAATAGCTATGGAGTTGTGATAGCACATGGGACGGATACTCTACATTACACAGCATCTGCGTTGAGTTTTATGATAGAGGATTTGGGTAAACCAGTTATACTTGTTGGATCTCAGAGGTCTAGTGATAGGCCAAGTTCAGATGCATTCTTGAATTTGCTAAACGGTTTTAGAGGTGCTAAGCTAGATATATCTGGTGTTTTTGTTGGTATGCACGACACAGTGAGTGATGAGTCCACTGCTTTGATAAGGGGGACAAGGGCAAGGAAGTTACATACCAGTAGGCGAGATGCATTTAAACCAGTGAACGATGACTACGCTGCTAAAATCTCATGGGATGGGAAAGCAAGTGTTGCACCATGGGTTCCCAGGAGGAGAGACACCTCACCAACAGCAGACGTCAAATTTGAACCAAAGACCGCTCTTGTGAAAGTACATCCAAACTTTTCACATGAATTGATAGATTTTTTAGTTGATAAAGGGTATAAAGGAATAGTAATTGAGGGCACTGGACTCGGGCACGTATCTGTAAACGATAAATCTTTTACCCTTCTCCCATCTATTGAAAGGGCATTGAGTGAAGGCGTTTTTGTTGGTATGACAAGTCAATGCGTATTCGGAAGAGTACACCCAAGTGTTTATGCAAACCTGAGAAAGCTAAGTAACGCAGGAGTTGTGTACTTGGAGGATATGCTATCAGAGACTGCATTAGTCAAGTTGGGATGGTTGCTGGGTCATGATCTAAGTCTAGAGGAGGTTAAAAATAAAATGCTTGAGAATATATCTGGGGAGATCAGCAATAGAAGTATATATACACCGATGTGATGCCATCCATTCTTTTTTGATTAGCTCTTTAGTTTACTTAGTTCATCCAGGAATTTGCATTTTTGGCAGATTTCGCCAGCAGTAAGTTCTCCACATATCCTGCACCTGTTCGGCTTTCCAATATCTTTATAATAACCTTTAAGTATGCTGGCCAGCTTGTCATTTGACCTGACTATTGAGAATTTTGTCCCTGGGAACTTTGATTCTAGTTCATTCAATTCTTTTCTTATTTCCTTACGAAAGGCTTCCCCTATGTACGGGCACTCTTCATCGCCAGGGGAAAGGCCCTTGAGATATGCGAACAGTTTGACTTCTCTTTCAGGTATTTCCCTAAGCGGTTTCACTCTTGGGACAAATAAATCGTCTTTTATCACACCAATTTCAGGTCCCATTCTAGCGGTTCTACTAAGCTCCCCACGCATGAAATTCATCAAAGCAGTTTGTGCTTCATCGTCTAGGTTATGTCCTATTACTATTTTATCTGCACCTAGCTCTCTAGCTTTTTTGTTGAGTATCCACCTTCTAAATGCCCCGCAGTAACTGCATACAGCTCTGGGTCTTTTCAAGTTAGCAACGTCGTCTATTGTAATCCCAATTTCATTCTTCATTGAGTATATGTGATGTTCTACACCGAGTTCATTGGTTAGCTTCTTTGAAAATCTTATTAACTTGTCTCCATATCCGTGAATACCTTGGTCTATAGTTATTGCAAAGAATTTTGATTTCCATTTTTCAAGTATTGGTTTCAACACGTATAAGGCAGTGGTGCTATCCTTCCCACCAGACAACGCAATTGCTATCGTCTCCCCAGGCTTTACCATTTTTGTTTTTGCAATTGTTTTTCTAACTCTCCTCTTGAATCTTTCGATGAAGTGTTTTTCACAGTATGCTTTTCCTTCATATCTCACTTCTACTACTGCCTCTTCTCCGCAAATACTACATTTCATTTGTTTCCACCAATACAATATGCACTGACATACTAGGTTCCAGCGCATGTAGGCATTATATATACTCTATCTCCCGGTTTTGCAGATTTGTCACTAGTGGCTGGAACACCATTTATTAACACTATCGCACTCTCAAAGTTTTCCCCAAATGCCAGCAGGATATCACTAACGTTGAGTCTGTGCTTTTTAAATCTCTTAGTTCCTTTGCGCCCGTGTCTTATCACTATGTACTTGTTGAGTTTGGATGCCATCAAAGAATTATTAATCAGGTTTCATATAAACCTAGCTATGAACTGGGTCCAGATTAAAGGTATGATAGAAGAGGCAGATGTAGTTATAGAAGTTATCGACGCTAGATTCGTTAATGAAACTAGGTCTAGAAAGCTAGAGGAAGTTGCCGATGAGCTGGGGAAGACGTTGATTTTAGTTATAAACAAGTGTGACCTGGTATCTAGGTCTAAATGTGAGAAAATCAAGAAAAGCCTAGAAAAGATGGGGTACACCGTGGTCTTGTTTTCAGCCAGAAGGAGATGGGGGAGTAAGATACTGAGAAACGCACTGAGGTTCATTGCAGATAAAAAGGGTTTAGAAAAGATACAATCTGTTGTCATTGGATATGCAAATGTTGGAAAGTCTAGCGTTATATCACTGTTAAAAGGAAAGGCATCAGCTAGGACTTCACCAACTGCTGGGTTTACTAGAGGAAAGCAGTGGGTTCGTGTCTCTAGGAAAATTAGACTTTTAGATACACCTGGGATCATACCTAGGGAGGAGAGTGATGTGAGGTTAGCTTTGAAAGGAGCGTATGATATCACAAAACTAAAAGACCCAGAACTTGCAGCATATGAATTAATGCAGTCGCTTCCAAGGGAGGTTATTACAGAGCATTATAAGATCGATAGCGGTGGCCCAGAACAAATGCTAGAAGAATTAGCTATGAAATGGAATATGCTAAAAAAAGGAGGAACCCCAGATACAGACAGAGCGGCTAGAAGGCTCATACTTGACTGGCAGAGAGGAAAACTCAAGTATTAGCGCCACTGGTTCTGATCGCCAGTTTATAGTTCTAATGCTTCATCTGGTAATAGTATTGGCTGCCTGAAATTTTTCCAGTCGTCTATGACTAGTCTAGGACATGCTATTATAACATATGCATCGAGGTTGAGGTTATCTAATTTGTATGGTGTTATATCATCCATTAATATTATGGCAGTCTCTTTCCCTTTGCTCCTAAGCTTTTTCACAATTGTTTTTCCCAACCCCATATTACCTTGCCCAGGTTTTGAGCTAACCACAACTCCTATCCTTTTTGCATCTCTCCCCTTTTCTATTCTAATGTATCTTTCGTTTGCTAGTTTCTCACCGCTTACTTTTTGCATTTCTCTCGTGTAGGGATCGATTGCGTATACTTTCTTACCAGTTTTTAATGCTACGAACTGAGCATGGAACACGCCGGATCCTATGAATATTACGGCATCACATTCTCCAACCGCACCAGCATCACATCCTAATACTTGCCCAGGATATCCTTTTCCTTTCTTGGTGATAACATTTTTTTCACATTTTTCAATAAGTTTTCTAGCTACATCAAGGTAATCTAGGTGTTGTACAGTTGTTACTAGGCAGATTGTTTTTTCTGCTATTTTTGGCAAGGCCTTTTCCAGTGCGTCAGTTGGATCGACGCTTACTCTGTATTCCCAGTATACAACTCTATTATCTTTTAAGAACTCAGAATGGCCGACATGTAATGTTATTGCATTATCCAAAAACCTTAGATCGCATCCACCAAAATTGGACTCGCCAGATATTACAGGGTCAAAGCCTAGATTTTCCAGTTCTTTGGTAATCTCAAGACATTTGGGCTTCAAACCATCTGGCAGTTGGACTAGCACTTTCCTAGTCCCTAGTTCTCTAGATTTTTCCTCAAGCCGCTTGACTACTTGGCCGGGCAGCAAGTTTAACTACCTCTGTTTTGTATTTTAGCGGAAGCTTCGGAGTCACTGCTTTTATAATGGCTTTTGCTTTGCCAAGGGAGGTTTTGTCTTTAACTCTAACACTTAGTATTGTAGCACCCCTTTTTACTCTAGCTGCTTTCCCTATTGGTCTCCCGAATGCGTGTTTCATACCCGTTTGAAGCCTATCTGCCCCAGCACCAGTTAGAAGCGCGTTCTCCCTTAGAACGTGGTGAGGGTATACCCTTATCTTCAACCAGTAATTTTCTTTTCCAATTTGAGTGTCCAGTTTTTTATTTACAAATATTCTTACAGATTCTAGAGCGTTGTGTCTTATCTGAACAGGCTGTTTCGTTATAAGGTCTATCTCATATGTATATTTACCCTTAGGATTACCCATGTCAAACAATCTTATCCTAGGATCTGGAACTCCTCTGACGTAAGCCTTTTCTGCAGATCTTTTTGCAGTTCGAGTATATGGCCTGTCAAGCTTTCTGTAGCATCTAGCTGGTCTTAGTCCCATTTCTAATACCTCCTTGTTGTTGAATGGCTCTAAAAAAGCATAAGGTTATTGCTCTTATCGTTTAAAAACCTTTCTAGATTTGATTTTGTTGTTGGCAAGTTGGGCTTAATTCGCTTAATCCATGCTAACCTTTTTATCCCTTTTTTTCACCAATTTACTGATGGTTCCTTGGACTGTGAAGTACCAACCAAAGCGTATAAAAGAGTTCGCAGGCAATCCAACGGCAGTAAAAAGAGTGCTTGGGTGGTATCAATCATGGAAGCCTGGTAACAAGGCATTGCTTCTAGTGGGCCCTCCAGGTATAGGTAAGACTACACTAGCATTGGCTCTAGCCAGGACATTTGATGTAGATGTTTTGGAAATGAATGCCAGCGATACCAGAAGTAAAAAAGCAGTAGAAAGAGTGGCCGGGCTTGGAAGCTTGTATGGGTCTTTGACAAGTAAGCCACGTCTCATACTCATAGATGAAGTTGATGGAATGTCGTCCAACGACAGGGGAGGGACATCTGCATTGGTTGACGTAATAAAGAAATCATCATTTCCAATTATAATGACTGCAAACGATTCATACGCCGTATCTATTAGGGCATTAAAGCCGTATGTCGAGATAGTGAAGATGAAAAGAGTTAATCCACTTACTGTAAAAGCAGTGCTCGGTAAGATAGCTAGAGAAGAAAAAGTGAGGGTCTCAGATGATGTGCTCACAAAGATTGCACACTCATGCCACGGAGATTTAAAATCTGCAATAAACGATTTTGAAGCTTTGGCAGAGGGTGAAACTTCTATTGAAGAAGAATCGTTAAATGTTATAGGCGGGAGAGATAGAAAGGAAGACATGTTTAATGCTCTGAGGACATTGTTTAAGACAGAGGAGTTTTTGAAGGCGAGGCAAGCTATAATGGGTTTGGATGAGACTCCAGATATAATAAAAGCATGGATAGATGAGAATATTCCAAGAGAGTATGAGAGACCACGAGAGGTAGCTAATGCATACTACTGGCTGGCTAGGTCTGATGTCTTTTTTGGTAGAATTATAAGGAGACAGAATTGGGGTTTGATGTCATATGCTTTAGACTTTATGACTGGGGGTGTGGCATTATCAAAAGAAAAACCATACCACAAGTTCACTGGATATCAATTTCCATCTTTCATTAAGTTATTGTCTAAGACGAAGAAGATTCGAACTGTTCGTCACTCTTTAGCCAAAAAGATAGGGGAGAGGATACATGCATCGCCAAATGAAGTTATACACGAATACCTACCATACCTTTCCGAGATGGCTAAAAAATCAAAGGACGTTCGGGAGAGTTTTAGGGAGCACTATGAACTTGATGACGAGGAAACAAAGGTGTTATTGTTATGAGAATAGCGTTCCCTGTTGATAGTATCAAGGGATTAAACTCTAAAATATCAAAGCACTTTGGCCGGGCTAGTCAGTTTCTGATAGTGGAATTTAACTCAGGTAATGCGAAACTAGTAAAGGCATTAAACACACCAGATCATGCATATGGGGCATATCCTGAATTTTTACACGATGCACGAGTTGATATAGTCGTTGTTTCTTCAATGGGGGAAAAAGCGAAAGAATTGTTTGAAAATTTAGGTGTAGGGGTATTTGATGGGTTTAATGGAACGGTGTCGTCAGCGTTAGATAGGCTAAAACCAAAACTGACAGAAATGGAGCGCGATATAGAAGATAGGAAAGAGAAGGAGGAGAAGGCAAGAAAGGCCCTTGAGAGAGCAAGAGAAAAGAGAATGAATTTCTATTTAGACCTAGCACCTGGTGATGAAGTATTTTTATCTGTTAAACTCTCTGATGATAAATTTCTTTCATTTGATGGGACTAGAACAGGACCTAGACTTCTCCTTCAAAGGCCTATTAGTAGCATAAATGTCGAACAGCTTGGTGATCCGGAAGCTAGGTATAAGACTCTGCATTTTATTGGGAGCAGATTGTTGAAAATTGAGGATCAGAGATGGTGGATAGTCAATGGTAAGGATGTGGTAGAAGGGATAGTTTGGGATAGTGTATGGGAAGGTGAGATAGATCCAAGCGTTGTAGATAACATAAAACAATTTGCGCACCTTGTCTCTGAGAACGAGGAAGATCTCACCAGCATAAAGGACAAGCTTAAGGAATTCAATGACTGGTTGTATGAGACAGTAAAAGCTTTGGAAAATAGTGATATACCTGGGGTCCATGAATAACTGCGTGCGGTTATTTAGATGATTATGGAAAGCTTTTTAAACGATTTTACTAATAATCTACCGTTTTCGTAGTGGTGAATGTTGGCGATGGGCTTTTCCCTGCCCGGTTCAAGTGGGGGGCGTGGCCCCTACCTGGTCCGGAGGGTTGATAAGGGGGGCGTGGCCCCTTATTGCCAGAACACCATAAGTTAGGAATACCATAAGTTAAGGAGGAATTTAGATGGCTAGTGCATATAAGTACATACAAAAGTCGTTCCAGAAGGCTTACTCTGAGAGAAGCCAAGAACTGAAGGAAAGGTTGATGAACTGGAGAAAGGAACCAGTCATAGTTAGACTGGAAAAACCCACGAATGTTGCTAGGGCTAGGAACCTTGGCTGGAAGGCCAAACAAGGATTTGTAGTTGCTAGAATTAGAGTTAGGAGGACCTCAGGTAAGCATGAAAGGCCAAACAAGGGGAGAAAGCCAAGCAGGATGGGTGTTTTAAAGAAAAAAAGGAAGAAGAGCATACAGTGGATAGCAGAGGAAAGAGTAGCTAGGAAGTTTCCAAATCTTGAAGTTTTGAATTCATATTATATAGCAGAGGATGGTCAGAATTATTGGTATGAGGTTATAATGGTTGATCCGAATCATCCGGCAATAAAGAATGATAAAAACGTGAATTGGGTCCTTGGTATAAAGGGAAGAGTGCACAGGGGATTGACATCTGCAGGAAAGAAAGGAAGAGGACTGAGGAGCAAAGGTAAAGGTGCGGAGAAAATAAGACCGAGTTTGAGATCCAATAAGAGGAAAGGAAAATGATGCGCTCAGTTGTTATTGAGTGTTTCTCTCACCCAACTGAGTCTTTTGAGCTAGTGAAAAAAGCATTTATGGCTGTCAGTCCGAAGTCACCAGATGTAATTCAATTAACAACCCATTTCGGATCGAAAATAATCAGATTAACCGCCAGGCTAACTAAGAAGAAGGATATAGCAGAATTTATTTCAAAGCTTAAGAGTATGCCGAATGAGGATAAAGTGGAATTGCTGAATGAAGTTGACAGCAGATTGTCTGACGGAATGTTTCATTTTAGCCTGGATAAATTTAAGGCGTTGGACGGAGAGATATCCTTAGGAACAGGTGAGCAAATTAGAGTGAGCATAAAATTTGTGACATACCCACATAACAGCGCTAAAATAAAGGGAGAAGTAATTGACATGTTGGAGGGGTTACTCTGAATTACTATGATTTATTAGTATTTGGTGATGCTAAAAAGAAACTTTTTGAGATGGGGTTTTCTGAGTTTCCAGTAGGTATCAAAGTGGTTGAGCATACGGACATAGATAAGGCGTATAGTAAAGAAGATCTCGTTTTTGTGAGAGCATCCAATAGTTTAGACAAAAATAAAAAGATAATCAGGCTTCCGGTTGATGGCATTATTGATCCATTTTTTCCTAAAGCTAAATCATTTGATACTGGGATGTTAAACATAGCCAGGGATAATAACATTGTCATTGTTATAACTCTTACGAAGTTCCTAGAAGCTAGGGGAGTTGGGCGTGCTAGGCTGGTGGTGAATGGCAGGAGACTAGTGAACCTAGCGAACAAGTCTGGAGTTTCAGTCCTTCTCACTACTGGCGCTATGAATAGGTTTCAACTCCGGGTTCCACTACAATTGATTAGTCTTGGAGTTATTTTAGGCATGACGCCGAATAGGGCAAAATGGAGTTTATCCAAGATTCCAGAGTCTCTAGCTAGGAGGAAGGGGTGATATTATGGGATACCCACCCGTTTTAAGAGAAAGGAGGAGGTATATTGCGTTTGAGGTGATGGCGAACTCTGACTTTACAGAAAACCAGGTAATTCAAGCCTTAAAACAATCAGTTCTTACATTCTTAGGAGAGTTAGGGTATGCAGATTCTGACTTTGATGTGGTTTTTTATGACCATTCATCTAAACAGGGCATAGCTAGGTCGACGGATAAGAATGAGTATAATGTTATTGCAGCCATCAGCTTGATTCCCTCTATTTTAGGGAAAACGGTTGGAGTGAAGGTTTTTGGGGTTTCCGGGACAGTGAACAAAGCTAAGTCAAAGTTTTTAAACAAAAACCTTTTAAATAGGGAGAAACAAATAATAGAGAGGTGATTTGATGTATCCTGCTTCTTCGGCATATGATAGAGCAATTACGGTTTTCAGCCCTGATGGAAGGCTTTTTCAGGTAGAATATGCTAGAGAGGCTGTGAAGAGAGGAGCAACGGCAGTCGGCGTTGTTTTTAAGGATGGAGGCCTTCTTGCCACAGATAAACTGGTTAAGTCAAAGCTTGTGAACCCAAAATCAATAGAGAAGATATTCAAAGTAGACGATCATGTTGGTGTCGCAGTTTCAGGGCTTGTGGCAGATGCTAGAAGATTGATTCAGCATGCTAGGGTAGAGGCTCAGAAAGAGAGAGTTATATACGAAGAGGAAATTCCTGTTGAATCACTGACAAAAGAAATATGTGATCTGAAGCAAATGTATACACAGTATGGTGGTGCAAGACCATTTGGTGTTGCAATGCTTATACTAGGTATAGATGACACAGGGATTAAACTGTTTGAAACGGATCCCTCAGGAGCATTTTCAGAAGTTTATGCGTCTGCAATAGGTCAAGGAAAAAAAGATGTAGAAGACTTCTTTGAAAGCAAATACTCAAAAGATATGAAATTTGAGGATGCTGTCAGGTTATCTGTTAGTGCCTTAAATAAGGCTAATAAAACTAAAACAAATTTGAATACTCTTGAAGTGTATTACATAACTAAGAAGGATAAGAAGTTCAAGGAGCTTTCAGTGGATAAGCTTGGTAAGATTGTGGGTAAGAAGGTGAAATCAAGATGATACCACTGGATAAGGCAGTAATTGTTAGGTATGAAAAAGGAGATCATAGGTTTGAGGTTTTAGTAGATCCAGATAAAGCTTTGGAAATCAAGGAAAAAGGGGATATATCTGTATTATCAAATCTAGACGACACTTTGGCATCATTGGATATATTCAAGGATGCGAAGAAGGGAGAGAGGGCTTCCGAGGAAATAGTGACCAAGGTTTTTGGATCAGAAGATAAAAAATGGGTATTTTTTAAGATAATAAAAGATGGAGAACTTCATTTGACCACAGAACAAAAAAGAAAGATGCAAGAAGAAAAGAGAAAACAGATAATAGCGACCATTGCAAGGCAGGCAATTGACCCAACCACTAATCTACCTCATCCGATGGAGAGGATTGAGAGAGCGTTGGACGAGGCGAATGTTCACATAGACCCACTAAAATCAGTAGAAAGGCAAGTTGGTGAGATAGTAAATAAGCTCATACCTATTCTGCCAATAAAAATAGCAAAGGCAAGGATAGAGATAAAAGTTCCGGCTGTTCATGCGTCTAGGATTTATGGATATCTAAAACAGCTTAATATGATAAAATCAGATTGGAAAAATGATGGAAGCCTTGATGCAGTTATCGAAGTCCCTGCAGGGATGCAGTCAGAGATATTTGATAAGTTGAATTCAATGACGAAGGGAGAAGTATATTCAAAGTTATTGCAAGTTCTTTAAAGAGGTGTTTTGATGAGAGTTGTAGTAGTACCTGGCGAAAGGTTAGGAGAGGCTAGGCCTGGAAAGCTTTCCTCATGGACATTCAGAGACGGAGATTCCATATACTCCTCAATTTATGGGCTGTATGACCCTGATAAAGGGTTAAGAGTAACTCCTATACATGGGAGGTATTTACCTAAACCTGGAGATATAGTAATAGGTATTGTTCTTTCTATGAGACACTCTGGGTATTTAGTTGACATAAACTCAGCATATACTGGTTATCTCCACGTTCCTAGGGAAGGAGTTAGACTAGAACCTGGAGATGTTATAACGGTTAAAGTTTCCAGTAAAGACGAAGTGGGAAACACACATTTGGAATCGCCAAGAAGGTTGATAAAGGGCAAATTAATAGAGATACATCCAACTAAGATCCCTAGGGTATTTGGCAAGGCTGGGTCCATGTTAGATCTGATAAGGAAGGGAACCAAGGCACAGATAATAGTTGGAAGAAATGGTAGGATATGGCTTAAAGGAGAAAGAGAAGATATCATAAAGGCAGAAAAGGCGATACGTTTCATAGAAGAAAACGCTCATCTTTATGGAGTTACGGATAAAGTAAAAGAAATGTTGGAAGGTGAATAGCATGGGAGGAAAATCAGAAGTACCTTTGTTAGATAAGAATGGAAAAAGGATAGATGGAAGAGATCTTGAAGAACTTAGGCCCGTTAAAATGGAGGTAGGTGTTTTGAAGAAAGCAGACGGCTCTGCTTACGTTGAATGGGGGGGAAACAAAGTAATCGCCGCTGTATATGGGCCTAGGGAGGTCTTACCCAAACACTTAGCAAATCCATACAAAGCTGTTTTGAAGTACAGGTATAATATGGCACCATTTAGTGTTGATGATAGGAAGAGACCAGGTCCAGACAGGAGATCAATAGAGATATCTAAAATAAGTAGAGAGGCATTGGAAAGAGTAGTAATGCTAGAGTATTTTCCAAATACGATGATAGATGTTTTTGTAGAGATACTACAAGCAGACGCTGGAACTAGGTGCGCTGCTTTGACTGCGGCGTCACTTGCGTTAGCAGATGCGGGTATCCCCATGAGGGACGTAGTGGCAGCCTGTGCTGCCGGAAAAATAGATGGTAAAGTTGTGCTTGACTTGAAGAAAGAGGAAGATAACTATGGGGAAGCAGATATGCCAATAGCAATATCACCTAGGACAGGAGAAATAGTCTTATTCCAAATGGACGGTTTAATGACAAAGGATGAATATATGAAGGCTTTACGCCTTGCTGTGGAAGGTGCCAGGAAGATAAATGAAATACAAAAGGAAACACTGAAAGATAAGTACAAAATAACAAATCTTTCAGGAGGGGATAACAATGAATAGAGAGAATGAGACATTATGGACTCTAAAATCAGAATACGTTCACAGATTAGCTAAACAGGGTTTAAGGGTAGATAATAGGGATGCATTTGAATACAGGGATATTGAAGTAACCCCAGGTTATGTCACTAGGTCACCTGGTTCGGCCCTTGTTAAACTTGGTAACACCACCGTTCTAGCTGGGATATCTATGGATGTTGGCACGCCATTTCAAGATACTCCAAACGAAGGAGTGATAATGACTGGTGCAGAGCTAGTTCCTCTAGCTTCGCCTACATTCGAGTCTGGTCCTCCTAGTGAGGATGCGATAGAACTGGCTAGAGTTGTTGATAGAGGTATAAGGGAATCTAAGGCAATAGACCTAGAAAAATTAGTAATAGAAGAAGGAGAAAAAGTGTGGATGGTTTTCATAGACCTCCATATACTAGACTATGATGGGAACTTATTTGATGCATCTGCTCTAGCAGCTATGGCAGCGTTGATGCATACAAATGTTCCTAAGTATGAAGATGAGAAAGTCATAAGGACAGAGTCTAGCATGAAGATGCCACTGAGAAGGGTACCTGTTGAAACTACATTTGCAAAGATTGGAGACACATTGCTGTTGGATCCTGTACTAGACGAGGAAAAAGCGGCTGATGTTAGACTAACAATAGCAACAACAGATGATGGGTACATATGTGCGTCTCAAAAGGGAGGTTCAGGTGCGCTGACAGTCGAGGAAATAGAAATGATAATTGATAAGTCATTTGAGAAAGGAGACTTTTTGAGAGGGATTTTAAAAGATAATATGAAAGGGTGATATAAATGTCCAAGAGGAAAGTAACCAAAAAAGGGGCTAAGAAAAAAACCAAAAAAGTAGGGATAGCAGGTAAGTTCGGATCCAGATATGGTAAAAGAGTTAGGGATTCGTATAAGGATGTGATGGAGAAACAGACTTCCAGGTACAAGTGCCCGAGGTGTGGTAAGAGAAAGGTTAAGAGAGTTGGTTATGCTATTTGGGAATGCACTAGCTGTGGATACAAGTTTGCAGGTGGCGCTTACACTCCTTCGACAGAAATGGGTAGGGCGGCTTTAAGAGTGGTTGGAGCCCACTTAAGGGGGCTAGAGGCCATATCTGAGATAGAGCAGGCTGAAGAAAAGGAGGGAGAGTAATGTATGTTTGTATGAAGTGCGGAAAAGAGTTTAAGGAAATACCAGAAGGTGTTACATGCAAATATTGTGGGTATAAGATAATAATGAAAAAAAGGCCACCTATAGCTAGAAATGTCAAGGCTGAGTAGAATGCTGATAACTACGTCTAGGAAGCCATCTAGGAGATCTAGGACACTAGGGAGGGACTTGGCTAGGGTTATCAGAGGGAAGTATGTGACAAGAGGTAAGGGAAGCCTAGATGAGTTGGTTTCTTTTTCTAGGAGGCAAGGGCACACTAGAGTTATTTTTGTTTATGATATCCATGGTAACCCTGGCAAATTAGAAGGTCTGGTAGTTGAAGAAGATTCTTGGAGATGGCACCCTTTAATAATAAATCTAAAAGGAGTTAGATTACAAAGGGAGTTTAATAATAAAGCATCGTTCAAGAGTTTGAAAATAGACAACAGTACAAGCTACGACATCGCTAATTTTTTTGATTTAACTCCAGATGATGAGACTGATAATAGGATAGTGGTGACTGAGGATAAGATAAGTTTTTACAAGGGAAAGAAAGAAGTAGGACCAGCGTTATTGGTTAAAGGGTGGTATCATGCGAGCAGAGCTTGAATTTGTGCTGCCTGAGGACAAGTTTGGAAGTTCATCTCTCATTGCACTGAGAAAAGGGAAGAAGAGTAAGAGGTGTAAAACAACACTAGCGCTTAAGAACAAGAAGTTAAGAATAATAATGGATGCCAACGACGCCACCGCACTTAGAGCAGCTGCCAATAGTAATTTAAGGATATTTGACATGTTATTAAATGTTTGGGAGGTAGTTTTGAATGGTAGATGAAAAAGATGTTGAACAGTATAAAGCCTTGGCTAGACAGTTCCAACTTGTTGACCTAGAGCTACAAAAGGCTGACCTTCAAGTAAAGGAGATAGAGGCTAGTCTAGAAGAACTAGGTAAATCAGAGGGTAAAACCTATCTTGCAATAGGTAGGATACTTGTCGAAAAGAGCAAAGGAGATATAAAAAAGGAATTAGAAGATCAGAAGAAGAAGATAGAGGCTAGGCTAGAGACGCTAAAAGTCCAGAGGGGCAAGTTAGAGAAAAAACTAAAAGAGTTAGAGGGTAAGTTATCTGGAAAAAGTGAGGAATGATGGATGAGTTGATAACTGAGTTATTAAAGGGAAAGAATTTTTCGATAATGATGCACAAGTCCCCTGATCCTGATGCTATCGCATCAGCCATAGTTCTAGCTAGAATTCTTCGTAAGCTAGGTAAAGAAGCTAGGGTTATGAGAACGGAGAAGATAAACGAGCAGGCAAGTCTAATGTTATCCTCTTCAGACGAGGAGTTGCAAGATATAGCTGGGGGGGATACTTTAGTGGTTGTTGATACGTCCTCTCTTGCTATGATAGATTTGGACATATTTGAGAATTTTAAAGGGCGGAGAATGGCTATAGACCATCATGCCGAGAGAGAAAATTATCCTGGATTTGATTTTGTTTATGTCGATGAGACAGCTCTAGCGAATTCTCTTTTAATATTTGAACTAGCTAAAAAGTTGAATGTAGAACTCTGCGAGAACTCACTATTATTATTGGGAGTTGGTATAATTACAGATACTGCTGATTTTGTTGTGGCTGATCCTAGGGTCTTTTTTGCATTAGCTGAAATAACTAAAAAGGTGAAATATGATAAAGTATCCGAAATAGCTAGAATGAGGAAAAACTTGTCTGAGAGAGTTGCGAGGCTGAAAGCAGCTTCCAGGGCAAAGATATACATAGTTGGAGAGTACGTCATTGCCACAACAAAAGTATCGGCTTTTGAGGGGAGCGTTGCAAGTTCGTTGTTAGAGCTAGGTTCTGATGTAAGTTTTGTCGTTTCTTCTGGGAAGCAACCCAGGCTTAGCTCTAGGGCTAGCCAAATTTTAGTTAGTAAGGGTTTGCATTTAGGTAAAAATATTATGTCCAAAGTCTCCGAAAGGTTTGAATGTGATTCTGGAGGCCATGCCGGCGCAGCCGGGGCAACAGGCTTCAAACAGGAGGATACAGACGCTGTTTTAGCCTATTGCGTAGATCTAACTACCTTATTTATCAAAGGGTTCACTAATGATTAGCAGGCAAGTTGATTATTGATTCTAGATTTTGTTTGTCATTTTACATCATGATATAGTAGTTCCATATGTATGTTAGTTATGAAATTTAATAGCATGTTT
>WAMD01000003.1 GCA_015522495.1 Nanobdellati archaeon | reverse complement strand
GATTTGTTGTACTCTTCAACTAACCTATTAAGCATCTTTCTTAGCTTTTCCATTGTAACATTTTCTGCCATATTACATAAATCCTCAACTATCTTTTTAGGCAGCTTGTTTTTGTATTCTTTTATTAACTCAATTCTTTTTTCAATAAGCTTACTCATATCTGCCACCTTCCCCTCCCTCTTCAACAACTTCTTCCTCTCCCTCTTCAGGAAGTTCTTCATATTCTTTCTGTTCAAGCAGTATAGTCTCTTTTATGTTTACTGGATATTCTCCGTAGCATTTCATTGGGTCGGCTCCATCCTCGCCGAATGCAAATTGGACTATAGTATCCGTTGCATCTCTCACTGTTTTATCATTTCTTACAACAAAGTCTTGCAATGCATTTATCAGCCTTCTCTGCATGTAACCAGATTTGGACGTTCTGATACCTTTATCCACCAATCCTTCCCTACCTCCCATGGCATGGAAGAAATACTCAATTGGATCAAGCCCATCTCTAAAGCTTGACCTCACAAAACCTCTAGCTCTAGGTCCTATATCCCCTGGTTTGAAGTGGGGTAAGGTCTTTGTCCTATATCCTCTTAAAATTCTCTTACCTCTAACTGCTTGCTGTCCAACAGTTGCCGACATTTGAGTGACATTAAGTAGACTACCTCTAGAACCAGCCCTAGCCATGATTAAATAGGCATTATTTTTGTCTAGATGCTCTGCAATGACGTTACCTGCGTCGTCTCTGGCTTTTCCTAATATAACCATTATCATGTCCTCTAGGGTTTCTTCAACAGTTTTTCCTGGCATTCTTTCTAGCTCTCCTGCTTTGTACTTTGCGATTAGTTTGTTGACTTCTTTTTCAGCTCTACTCAGGATTTCACCTACTTTCCTCTTTGCTTCTATTGATGGTGTTGTATCATCAAATGCTGCTGTGAATCCTATATGCATTAATGCTTCCAGCGCCATCTTTGTTGATTTATTCATGAAATCAGCAGCTGCTGAGGAGCCAAACTTTCTGAATATGGTATCAACTAGTATTCCCTGGAAGCTTACTTTATCTATAACACCTGAAAGCAATTTACCATTTCTTATTTTTACCCAAGCATCAAGTGGGCATCCTTCACATTTCCCTTTCTTCTTGAAATATTCACATTTATTTTTCCCTACACATATCCTAGCTGGATAGTCTAAGTTTAGTTTTTTAGGTAAAGACTGTGAAAATAAAAGTTTACCACTCCACATTGGTTTCCCATTTATTTTTTTGTCCGGCTTTGGAAGTTTTGTTATTCCAGCCCTAGCCAGTATTTTCGTGGCTAGATACTTGGGGAAACTAGTGTTCTCATATGTCATTAGGTACGCACCGGTCACAAAGTCCTGGTCACCTATTATTATCGGCGCTCCATATCTAGGAGATATCATTTGCTTCTGGACTAGCATTAGATGAAGAGCTTCTGCTCTAGCTTCTTCTGTCTGAGGGACATGTAGGTTCATTTCGTCTCCGTCAAAGTCCGCATTGTATGGTTTACACACTACTGGGTGCAACCTAAATGTCTTCCCAGGAAGTACCTTTACTACATGGCACATCATAGATATCCTGTGAAGTGATGGTTGCCTATTGAACAGCACTATATCTCCATCCATCAACTGCCTTTCTACTATATACCCTGGAGCGAGTTCTTCTAGTATTGTGTCTTTGCTAGCATCCGTTACTATTTTCCTCCTTCCATCTGGTCTTATCACATACAATGCTTTGGGATAGTCATTAGCTTTTATGAATTCCTTTATTTTTTCTATATTCCATTCTGTTACATATTCTGGGATTGTTAGTATCTTTGCTATATCACGTGGGACTCCAACTTCGTTTATATTGATGTATGGGTCTGGACTAATTACAGTTCTAGCTGAAAAATTAACCCTCTTTCCAGATAGGTTGTACCTGAATCTACCCTCTTTGCCTTTTAATCTTTGCGCTAATGTCTTTAGTGGCCTACCTGACCTGTGTCTAGCTGGAGGTATTCCAGATATCTCATTGTTGAAATATGTAGTTACGTGATATTGTAACAGGTCCCAAAGGTCTTCAATAATGAGCTGTGGGGCACCCGCAGATATGTTATCCCTTAATCTTTGGTTCGTTCTAAGTATGTCAACCAGTTTATGAGTGAGATCATCTTCACTTCTTTCTCCAGTTTCAAGAGTGATACTTGGTCTTGTCTGAGCTGGTGGTACGGGGAGAACAGTTAGTATTGCCCACTCAGGTCTTGCCACATCTGGATCCAACCCAAGGAGTTTCAGATCATCATCAGGTATTAATTCCAGTCTTCTTCTTATTTCAGTCGGGAACAGCCTTTGATCATCTTCGTAGAAAGACATAGGTTTTACAAGTTTTATGTCCTTCTGTTTAATACCGCAGTGGGGGCAGGTCCCAACTTTCTTTGCTTTCTCAAGTATCTCTATAGCAGTGTCCTCGTCTATCTCCTTTTCGCCTGTTATTAATTGTTTGTATTTTTCAATATCCTCCTTCGATAATAGTAGTCTCCCACACTTGCTGCACGTGGCTTTTAGTAGGGTGTATATCATTTTCACGTATGCTATATGGATAACTGGTCTAACAAGTTCTATATGCCCAAAGTGTCCAGGACATGTAGCAACTGTCCCTCCACATGTCTTACACCTTAGACCTGGATCTATTACACCAAGGTGTAAGTCCATTAGTCCCCCTTCTATTGGGTATCCATCTTCATCATACGTATCTGGTGTAACGACTCTAATCTGGCTCAGCTTTCTTACCATTTCTGGCGAAAGTAGCCCAAAATCAATAGCCCATATTCTTTTTTCAACACCCATACAAACACCTCAGGCTTTATCCCTCAGTACTAGCTTTGGATATATACCCATTGCCATCATTTCGCTCAGCAGCAACTTGAAGGCATAGCTTGTACTTATCATTGTAACATTGCTGCCTCCGCATAGTGGACAGTAAGTCTTCTTCCTAACTCTATCGTTTATTGCAACCACTCCACAGTTCACACATACTGGTATCTTTATTTCATCAGATTCTTTTAGCAGCCTTTCTTGCAGTAATAGGGCTGCTCCGTGTCCTATTAGTGTATCTCTTTCCATTTCTCCGAACCTAAGACCACCTTCTCTTGCTCTTCCTTCTGTTGGTTGCCTTGTTAATATTTGTACAGGACCTCTTGCCCTTGCGTGCATTTTTAGGGATACTAAGTGTTTCAGTTTTTGATAATACACTGGTCCTATGAATATCTCTGCATCAATTCTTTCACCAGTTATCCCATTATACATAACCTCTTTTCCATCCGGTCGGAATCCATAAGCTTTCAACACTTTTCTTATCCAATCAATATTTGGTTTCTCGAACGCTGTGGCATTGATCAGTTTGTAAGCCATAGCTCCAGCTTTTGCACCAAGCAGTTCAAGTATGTGACCAACAGTCATTCTTGATGGAACCGCGTGTGGGTTCATTATCAAATCAGGTGTTATACCATCTGCTGTAAATGGCATATCATGTTGAGGTACGATTATACCTACAACTCCTTTTTGGCCGTGCCTTGATGCAAATTTATCACCAATTTCAGGGATTTTTACAGATCTAACCCTAACTTTTACTAGCTTATTTCCACCAGATGCTTCACTTATCATTACTGCATCTACTATTCCATTTTCTCCTCTTCTGACTGTAACTGAGTTCTCTCTTCTTTTTTCTTCCAGAAGACTTAGTTCACCGACTTCCTCAATAAATCTTGGTGGAGAAGTTTTACCTATTATAACCTCCCCTCCCTTTACTTCTCTTTCAGGATAAACAATACCGTCCTCGCCAAGGTGTTTATAAGCGTCTTCCCCCCTGTATCCAAATATTTCTGGTCTGGGTATTTCAAATCTGTCTTTTTGCCCGCCTGGATACTTTCTTTCTTCGTCTGAATATGTTCTCATGAATATTGTTCTCCCTAGACCCCTTTCTATGGCTGCTTTGTTCAGTACTATAGCGTCTTCCATATTGTAACCTTGGTAGGGCATTATAGCAACTATCATGTTTTGCCCAGCAGGTCTGTCGTTTAGACCAATGAATTTTGTTTGTTTTGTTTGTGCTATTGGTATTTGAGGATAGTACATTATGTGCATCTGGGTGTCCATTCTAAAATTAAAATTAGCCTGATAAACACCCAAAGCCTGCTTAAGCATCGCTGATGCCATGGTTACTCTTGGAGATGAGTTGTGATTTGGAAAGGGCGCAAGAGATGCAACCGCCCCGAGTATCAATGCAGGGTGGATTTCTAGGTGAGTGTGTTCTTCTGTTAGCTCATCTGTGGATATAGCTATGTATGCATTTTCTTCTTCTTCTGCATCTAAATATTCTATTATTCCTTTCCTTAATAGGTCATGCCAGGTCAGAAGGCCCTCCTTTAATTGTTGTATGTGTTCATCTGTTAATTTTGGTTTTCCGTTTTCAACCACAATCAGGGGCCTCATAGCTCTTCCAGCATCCAGATTGATATAAACTTCTTCTGTGTCTGGATAGTATGAAACACTGACGTCTGGTGGTATCTTGCCCTGCCTTCTTTTAGCTCTTATAGATTTGATTAACTTTTCCGGATCCGGATGAAAACCTACAAGCTTTCCATTAACGTAAACGCTAGATTCTTTCATTTTTCACACCCTCTTTAGTACAACTCCCAATTTTTCCAATTCCCCTGTTATGCTTTCCTCTGGGTGTTCTCTGGACAACACAGCACCAAGGGCAAGGTTTTTCACTAGACCACAGCTTTGGCCTTCAGGTGTCTCGTTAGGACATATCTTTCCAAAATGAGTTGGATGTAAGTCCCTTGCTTCGAAGTGGGGATGTGTTTTACTCAATGGTGAGATAACCCTCCTTAAATGAGATACTGCTGATGTATACGTTATTCTATCGAGGAGCTGGGAGACTCCTGTTCTCCCACCAACCCAATTCCCAGTTGCCATTGCATACTTAATCCTCTCTGTGAAGGCATCTGGCCTTATGAGAGTTTTTACTTGTAGATGCTTTCCTCTTGCGAATGCCCTATCAACTTGGTAGTTTATGTCTTTTACTAAGTAGCCTAAAGCGTACAGGAACAGTTCTTCCATCAAGGCCCCAGATAGTTTTATTCTTTTGTTAGCGTAGTGGTCCTTGTCGTCCACTGGTCTCCCTTTCAACGCTACGTCTTCAGCTCTTTCTATCATTCTGCATAAGAAGTAAGCCTTTCTTATCCTATCTTCTGGCTTTGTGCCAAGGTGTGGAAGTAGGTAGCTGTCCAATACTTGTAAGGCCCTTTCCCTCCTGTATTCTTCTGGTTGTCCTGCAGCTACTCTCTTGCCGAGGTATTCTATTGCATCGTCCTTACTTTTTAGATTCACGGCTTCTAAGTTTAGCAGTATATCATTTGTTATCTCAGGATCTGGGTGGAATGCCGTTAGTATGTCAACATCGTCACCAAGTCCTAGGGCTTTTATTACTGGTATTACATTTAGGTTCTTAGGTGATGCAGGAAACGTTACATAAAATGTTCCATCAGGATTCCTCTCTAAGGTCACCTTGGCCCTGAAGTCTTCCCTGACAGAGAATATCCTTACTTGGACTATCTCCTTATCTCCTCTCTTTTCGAGAGACGTTATTTTCCTGTTTGGGGCAAGATCCTCTATTGAAACTAGCACTCTTTCTGAACCATTTATTATAAAGTAACCACCGGGGTCTAGTGGATCTTCACCAGCTTCTATTAACTCTTCATCTGTCAAGCCGTTTAGATAACATACTTTTGATTTTACCATTATAGGAATCTCACCTATGTATACCTCGTCGTTATCTATCTCTGTCCCATTTTCTACTAGGCTCATTTCAAGATATACTGGGCTTACATATGACCTGTTTCTGAGTCTGGCTTCCAGTGGCCTTATATTTCTCCATGAACCATCTGCTTCTATAGTCCTTGGTTTTCCGAGTCTTATTTTGCCAAACCTCATCTCTAGTCCTTCTTGATGTGTCTCTATCTTTTCCATGTTATCTATTATCCTCTGCATCTTTATGTCCAAGAAATCGTTGAATGAATCTATATGCTGTTTGACTATAGAATGCTCTTTCAGAAAAGCCACTACTAAATCCCAGTGATACATCTATAAACACCTCAAACTACAACCCTATAATACACAGCTGTTCCAGCTGTGTAGGACTTCCTAGTTATTCTTAGGATATCCCCTTTCTTCGCTCCTATAGCTTTGACTACTGGATCAGAAAGTAAAATCTTGGGTAATTTGTTTTTAGAATTAAGTTTATACTTCTTTAGGAGCTTTTCAGCTTCTTTTTCTGATAGAATCTCGTGCTTGGGCACGTATTCATGATTTAATATTATTTCTGGGTCTAACATGTCAACCCCCGCAGAAAGGAGATACTCCAGACTCTCCTATTGTTTTAGGGCGAGGGGTATTTAAACTTAACGGTAATTGGCGATTTTTTATTTGGCTTTAGGGTATCTCCCAGTTTTCCACAACTCCTTTCTCCAGGCCTCTAGGAACCTCTCTGGCTCTCCGGCGAATTGGGCACCTGTTAGTACTTTCTTATCCAGCTCGTCTGCTAAGTCATACACGGGCTTTATCTTCTCCCTGAACTTCTTGTCTCTAACTAGGTGGTGGTCAACTACTATGGTTCTCACATCTGTCTCTTTGAGAATCCTTGATACATTCTTATTTGCTGTGTTGAGCAGTTCCATTGGATATCTCCATCCAAGGAAGTAAGTCAAGCACCCACACAGGAACAGCACGTCTGGATTCTTTTTAATTATCCACTCAGTTGTTTCATCGACTAGTGGCCCTTGAACGTCGCTTGAATGGACGAACCTATTCTTTTCGTCGTCTACCATTGTTGATACAACCCAACCGAGCTTTGAGTTCTTTGGGCCGTGGAAGAAGGGAGGGGAAAATTCCACAAGTGTCTTACCAAACTTTGTTTTGTTAAGGTCTGCAATTCTTACTTCCTTAGCTATTTTTTTCAATTTAGGTATGAACGCCTTCGCCCTTGCCCTTTGGCTTTGGTTTATTTTGTTATCCCAGTCCTTTACGAATAGCTTTTTTCCAGAGTAAAAATTAGCGTCTGGGTCATAGTGGTCATAGTGATAATGCGAGATAACGATAACATCTGATTTCAAGGCATACTCTTTGATCTTATCCATCCTTCTCTCAAGCTCCTCGACTTCTAGTTGGTTTGGGGGCAGGCCATATCTAATCGGCCCTAGTGCTGCACTTGGGTCTATAACTATCTTGACATCGTCTGTTTCAACCCACGTGGCCATGGACCTTACTCCCATGGAGTCAGCGGCAAGGATTTTTATGTTCATCCTAGTCCTCCAGTCTGCACTCTTTTGGTAACTTGTCTAATCTCAGTTTCTTGAATCTCGGTGCCCTCAACTTTCTATCTTTTGTTATCTCTTGATATTCTACTTCAATAACAAAAGGTGGTTTCATCTTTGATAGTAAATTTAGGTTTTCATCTGTGAAGCCAGTTCCCACGTGTCCTAGCTTAACAAGTTTCTCATTCTTGTAAGCTCCAATTTCCAGGCTTCCAAAACTCTTTTCTCTTTCTCCCTTTCCCCTCTTTAAGCCCACGACAACAACATCCATGGTTCTGGTCTTCTTTATTTTCAGCCAGTTCCTGCTCCTCTTCCCCGGCTCGTATATGCTCCCCAGCTTCTTTGCCATAACACCTTCCATACCAAGGGAAATAGCTGCCTCGTAGAATTTTTCACCATCACCTGCGATGTACTTAGATATGTTTATCCTATTTCCTCCTTCCACTTCCGAGTCAAGAATTTCTTTTCTTTCTTCTAGTGGAAGACTAATTATTGGTTCTCCATCAAGCTCCAAAACATCAAATACAACATATATGGCAGGGCTCTTTTCTGCCTTTAGCGCCAGTAAAGCGTCTTCCTCCTCTTGTATCCTCGACATGAGTTCTTGTATATCGGTCTTCCCTTTCTTGACAACGACTATCTCCCCATCCAAGACTATATCCTCAGTGGAGTCTAGTAGCGCTTTAGCTATCTTAGGGAACTTTCTAGTTATCTCTCTCCCAGATCTAGAGTCTATCCTGACTGAATTATTGTAGATGTAACTTATTGCCCTAGCCCCATCCCACTTTGCCTCGAACAACCACTCCTCGCTTGAGAACGGCTTGCTCGGATAGGCCAGCATAGGTTTGTATCTCATGACGATACCTTCTTCTTTTTCTTCAAGGCCTTAACTGTGGCTTCCAATGCATCCATAAGGTTCTTTACTTCTTCATCAGATATCTCTTCTTCAACTTCCAGCTCGCCCGACATTTTTCTTTTGACTAGGTCCATTATGGCTTCTCTATACCTATCCTGATATCTTTCTAGATCCAGCTTTGTAGTCATTTCTTCTATAATCATTTTTGCAAGGTCTATCTCCTTTCTGTCTGCAGGGACCAGTTCAATCCCCAGCCCATTTATGAGGCTCTTTGGTTTTTCAATTTCCTCTGGGTAGTACAGTGTGGTCAGGACTAATGAGTCGTCATATACATATATTACAACTGGGAACTCCCTCCCTCTTATGACCACCCTCCCTATGGCAGCTTTGCTCTTTTCCTTCATTGCTTCTATTAGGACAGAATATGATTTCTCTGATTTGTTTGGGACTAAAACATAGTGGTTATTGAAAAAGTGAGGATCTATATCAAACAGGTTGATGAAGCCATCTATCTCTATTCTGTGAGTTGTTTTTGGTTTCATTGCTTCTAATTCTTCATCTTCTAATATTACATATTCATCTTTCCCAACCTTTACTCCCCTAACTAGCTCATTTTCACTGACTTCTCTATTGCATGTTGGGCACCATTTTTTGTGTTTTATTGGGGTCCCGCACTTTCTGTGTATGAGTCTAAAATCAATCTTTGATTCCTTTTCCATCGGGTACATCTTTACAGGAACAGTTATGAAACCTATGACTAGGTTACCAGACCAAAGAGCTTTCATCGCATCCCCTCGCTAATTCTATTGGTTTTATTATATTAAAGAATTAACTAGACAACAGACTAGCTAGCATCCTGGGAACGGCCAGCTAGCACCCACAACAGCGTGTATTTTTTTATCTAGCAAAAATATTATATCTAATAGGGGTGGTTAAATGTTTGAGATGGATGGGATCAAAATTCACTGGTTTGGCCATGCAAGTTTTATGCTGGAGGCAAGCGGGAAAAGAATATACATTGATCCCTATATACTACCGACTAGTCCAGAAAAAGCAGATGTAGTCTTGGTCACCCACGAGCACTTTGACCATTGTGCAGTGGAGAACATAAAGAGATTAATGAAGGAGCATACGATCCTAGTAACTACTTCTGGATGTGCTAGCAAGTGTAACGTACCCGCCAAGACAGTTAAAGAGGGAGACAAGCTAGACATGGGTTGGTTAAAAGTTGAGGCTGTTCCAGCATACAACTCCAATAAGCCGTTTCATCCTAGGGGGTTAGGTGTTGGATTTGTTATTGAATTAAATGGGAAGCGCATATACCACGCTGGTGATACTGATTTTATCAGTGAAATGAGTAATATAAAACATATAGACGTTGCTTTATTGCCTATAGGTGGGACATATACAATGGATATAGATGATGCGGTTGAGGCTGTGAAAGCAATAAGGCCAAATATTGCAATACCTATGCATTACAATTCATTAAAAGGATTAGAAAGGGATCCAAGCCAGTTCAAAGGTAAGGTGGAATCCCAGACTGATACAAAAGTTGTTGTGTTAGAACCAGAGGCATAACTGTTATCTTATCATGAACAACCAGACGATGGCTGTACCACCTAGCAACACTACAGTATATCTAGCTAGTTTGCCTAGGAAGGTTGCTAGGCAGAACTTCCATGCTGGGTAATCTAGGTAGCCTGCGAATATATCAAACAAGAACATAGGTAGTGGAGTAAATGCACCTATGAATACTGCCCCAAATCCCCATTCGTCGAACCACTCTCTCAACCATTTATGGGATGGATTGTTAACTATCTCTTTTGTTTCTAAGTTTTTTCCGAATTTTTTAGATAGCCAAACAATACTTTTTGTTATCCAGTTTTTCCCTTTCACTGTTATGAAGTATATTGTGAATTCTCCAGCCACTGCAGCTATACTTGCAACAAAAAGCCAGATTCCAACCCCATATTTAGTGACATGAACTAAAAATAACATTGGCTCAAATGGGATAGGCAATATAGTATTAGCTACAAACGATGCAACTGCAAGCCCTATCAAGCCAAATTGGTGCACTAACCATTCAAACACAGAGGTATTATAACAGTCTGAATTTTAATTCTTCTCTTTACTTTGGTCTTTTCTTTATCCTCTTACCTAGTGTGAATTCGTCGAGTGTAGTTTTCCTTTTTGTTTCTAATCCCTGTTTTCTTTTTCCACCCATCTTTTCACCCAGCTGGATAACGTGTTCCCTTTCCCATTCTTCAAGACTTTCTCTGTCATCTAGTTTTCTTAGTATTATGTTAGATGTGTTGTCCAATGCTGCATCCGCTTTTAGTCTTGAAGCGAGGGAGTGCCAGTCTATCCCCTCCAGCTTATCTCCTAATTCATCCTCAAGCCTTCTCGCGATATCAGCTAGATTTCTAAATCCATCTTCTGCCATGATTAAAATTATACACCTGTTATTAAAATGCATTTCTCTAATGTTCACCCTAACCATAACACTCTTTTTTCCCACTCTTTTCTAGGCTGTTTTATCCAGAGTTCGAGTTGAATGTTGTGCTCCTTTGCAAGGGCAATCAGCCTTTCCATTTGATCTTTCTCTCTAGGTTTTGGATACCACTTTGGTTTAACAGTTGATTTAACTTCGACTATTTTTTCTATCCTTCCACTGTTTGGCTTCAAAACTATAAAATCACTCGTTTGACCAATGGCCATTTTTATTACGTTCTCCTTTCCATATTTTGCAACTAACTCTTTCTTCGCCAACCACTCCGCCCTATAACCTTTTCTAGGCATATACCCTTCCCCTCGGTTTGCTCGAGAAACTAGCTAGATCCATCCTTCTGTCCAGTAAAACGGCGTAATGGTTGAATTTTTTTGGCATGACCTATTAACAGATGAAATCAATAAAAAACTAGCATTCCTTCTTATTGTTATGGTAAAGACTAAGCCGTTTGTTGGAACAAGTGGCTGGTATTATTCTTGGAACCCAGATGGTTTTGATTGGTATATTGAAAACTCTGGTCTAAATGCGGTAGAGTTAAATGCAAGCTTTTACAGGTTTCCATTCCCAAATCAAGTAAAATCATGGTCAAGAAAAACACCTGATGGATTTAGATGGAGCATTAAAGTGAATAAACTTATCACACATATCTTTCAGTTTGGCGAAAGGTCCTTAGTTTCTTGGAGGAAATTCTTGAAACTCTTCAAACCACTAGATGATAAAATAGATTTTTACCTCTTCCAGCTTCCTCCACACCATTCTACGAAGATGATGGAAAAAATTGAGAAGTTTTACCAGAAGACGGGGTTGGGTGAAAGATTCGCATTGGAGCCAAGACATAATGAATGGTTCAATACAGAAGTTGAGAAATGGGGGAAGGATCTTGGTTTGACTCTTGTGTCTGTGGATTCTCCAGAGTTTAGATGGGTCTTCCTAACTAGTGATTATGTGTATATGCGAGTGCACGGTAGGGGTTCTTGGTACTCTCATAAATATTCTAAAGCTGAGTTGGAGGAAATCGCTGGTAAAATAATATCTAGGAGACCCAAGAGGGAGTATGTCTTCTTTAATAATAATCATGACATGTTGAATAACGCTAGGGAGTTTTTAGGGTTATTGAGTTAGTCTTGCTCAGTAGAAAACCTTATGGTGGTAATAACAAAAAATATATATGAATTGCCTTTTGCCTTGAACTTCCGGATCTGACCACCTTGATCAGATAAAGCGCAAACTTCAAAATAACTTCTTTCTCTTGAAGTTTGGAACTTTTTGACATGACCCCGGGACCGTAAAGCCTTTTAACTGCAGAGAACACAGCCTCAATCACGCTCCTCTTGTGGTATATCTTTTCATTAAATCTTTTCATTTGTCTTCTTCTTTCTCCTGTAACTGAAGGTGACCTTGATGTTTTCTTTATCTTAGAGTAATCCCTGAAAGGAATTTCAGGAGTTATCCCCTTCTCCAAGAGCACTTGCCTTAATGAGACAGAATCGTACGCTTTGTCTGCAAGGAAGTATCTTGGTTTGAGTGATAGAACCTCTGATAATTGCTTTTTCAACATCTT
>WAMD01000002.1 GCA_015522495.1 Nanobdellati archaeon | reverse complement strand
GCTTAAAACTGCTATACGCCTTGGTGAAAACGTTAAGGGAATAACGCCTAGGTACGTATTCAAACGGTTAGAGTCAAATATACACAAAGAACCACGCATAAAGCTTGTTAGGGGATTTAGGGGGGTTGGGAAGACCACGCTACTGCTTCAGTTGTTTAATGAGCATAGAGGCAATGCAATGTACTTGTCTGTGGACAGCCCTATAGTATCTGAGGAGAAACTGTACGATGTGTTAAAATCTCTGATTTCAGAAGGGTACAGCTTGCTCCTTGTTGATGAGATTCACAAGTATCCTGATTGGAGAAGAGACGTTAAGGCGATATATGATGAGTTCCCAAGTGTAACGCTGGTCTGTTCTGGAAGTGCTCCTCTTGCACTGATCCCGGAGAGAAGGGAGGAGCTCATACAGGTTGAGCCCATGGGTTTTAAGGAATTCTTAGAACTGAAATATTCATTCAATATCTCTGCCAAAGATGAATGGAAGAGTGAAAGAAAGAGCTTAGAGAAGGTTGCAAAATATTCCCCCTCTCTTGATTCCTATTTCAAGGAATATCTAAAGGTGGGGGGATATCCTATCTCAATGGTTTATGACACAGACAATGCGCTTAAAGCTATGTACTATTCAATTAGAAAGTCGATATATGAGGACGCACCGTCAATCTTGAAGATGTCTCAGGAAAAGGCATTTGCCATGAACAAGATACTTACATTCCTAGCGACGTCTGAACCAGGGGACTTGAGCTTGAATACACTGGCAAATATCACTGAAGTGTCAAAAACAACCGTTTATGAACTATTGGACGCGCTTGAGAAGATGCAGATCATCAAGATAATTCGCCCGTATGGGAAGGGATCCAAGCTTGTTAGGGGGTCTCCAAAAATGCTTTTCTATCACCCAAACTTACGTGTTTCCATTAACCATGTCCTTGCGACAGACCCAAGTGTAGGAGCAATGAGGGAAGAATTAGTAGTTTTTTCGCTTGTTCAGAGGGGATTTGATATTAGGACAATAAAGGGCGCCAGGAGGCAACCAGATTACTACATTAGAGGAAAGACTGGTCTTGTTGTTGAGATAGGTGGACCCGGAAAAACAAAGAAGCAACTGAAAGGATTTGATAACACATTATTAATTAGACCTGAACAGTTAATTACGGTTAGTCTGTTTTAGAATTTTAGTAAAAAATGGTCGAAAAACCGACCAAAATCCTAGCAAAATGGTCGAAAAACCGACCAAATTAACTATATGTTATCCTATCCTCCTATCCTATGCGATAAGGAGGATAAGAAGATATGGATATCAGTTTATGCACTCAATTATATCTAACCTACTTCCTCACGTACTCATCCAAGTCAACCCCTTCCATCACCAGCCTTTTGAACGTCTTGGGGTCTTTTCCATCTGGCACTGTCGCATCTACACCGGCTTTGTCTGTCCTGGCCTTCTCACCTGGGGGGTGCTCTCCGCTGGGGTCTAGGCTGGAGCCTGGCTGGTTAGGGAAAACGTACAAGTCCTTGCTTGCCTGGAACCTAGTCGCTATTGCCCATTCTAAGTCCTGGGGGTCGTAGATATTAATATCTTCATCCACAACGATGCAGTGCTTCATTGATTTATGACCAGAGAAGGCTGCTTCTATTGCCTTCTTAGGATCGTCTGGAGATTGCTTTCTTATCTGGACAATGCCGTGAAGCCATGAGCAACCACCAGGGCTTATCAAGACGTTCTTCACGTCAACCCCAACGTCTTTTACTGCTTTATAGATCGTAGGCTCCCTGGGCATTCCCATGAGTATTTTGTGTTCGTTACTGGCTGGAAGTAGGGAATGCCAGATGGGATTCTTTCTGTGAGTTATCATATCTATCTCTACGACTGGTTGTTCTCTTGTGTGGTCAATGGTCCCAGTCAAATCAACGAACGGCCCCTCAACATCTTTCGCTTTGGTTATCCTCCCTTCCAGTATTACTTCAGAATAGGCTGGAACGGGCAAGTCACTGGTCAATGCCTTACCCAGTGGTAGGTCACCTAGTGCTTGAGCAATTTCCAATTCATCTACGCCCTTTGCAGGGGAGATGCTGGCTGCTATAAGGAGGTGGATTGGGTTTCCTATGGCGATGACTGCTTTTAGATCCCCATCCACTTTTTGCAATGCAGTATCTGTTCCCCTCTTTTCTATTATCCTTGCCGTGAACTTATCCTTTCCTACCTTCATCAACCTGTGGAAGCATGCGTTTATGCCGTAGTCTGGATCTTTAACTATGAATACAGCACTGGCAATATACGGCCCGCCATCTGTAGGATAATGCGTGATTATTGGCAACGCATCTAAATCTGGATCTTTTATCACAACCTCTTGTGAAGGGAGATTATCAATGACAGGGTTTTTCTTCCTGTTCTCTATTGCATTCGCTAGCTTGAAGATAATCTCTTCTTTCTTTGTTTCCAAGCCTTTCGCAACCAGGTCTCTCGTTGAAACTAGGTTACCCACTACTCGCCAGCCCGGGCTTTCAGCGATGTTTTCAAACAGAACAGGTCTTCCGTCTAATGCATGTTGCACCTTTGCTAGTTCGAATTGCTTGGATACTGGTCGTTCTATCCTGACTAACTCTCCTAATTTATCTAGTTCATCTATAAACGTTCTAATGTCCTTAACCATACCATCACCTTTCTAATCCACATATCCATTAATTTCTGTTATTATCATTCTGTTTCCATTTTGCGTATATGTTGTTCTCTATTTCCAACACATCCATTATCTTGCCAACTATGAAGTTAATTAAGTCTTCAATACCCTTCGGCTTGAAGTAGAATGCAATGTTGAGGGGCAGTATGATCCCGCCAGCCCTTGCAATCCTTGCCATGTTCTCCAGGTCTATTGCTGATACTGGGGTTTCCCTGGGGCAGACAACAAGCTTCCTCCCCAGCCTTAGTGTGTTATTCGCTACCCTGATCACTAGTTCGTCTTGTATTCCGTTTGCTATCTTTCCTATTGTCTTCAAGCTGGCTGGGACGACAACCGTTGCGTCTGGGGGGTTGCTTGAGGATGATAAGCTGGCACCTAGGTCTGAGTTATCGTATATCTTATCAGCTAGTCTTTCCACAACAGATAGATCAAACCCCTCTTCTTTGGCTAGCTTCCTAGCTCCATCTGTCACAATAAGGTAAACCTGGTTCTTTCTCGCTTTTAGCTCGTTGACCAGTTTTTCAGCTACCTCCAATGCGCTTGCCCCTGTTACCGCTATTAGTATTTTCATTCTTTCCTCAACCCCTTCACTCCTATCCTTGTCTTTATCACCCTGGCCCCTGTCTTCTCAAGCGCAGAGGCAACGTCATTGATATCTTCTTCCCTTACCAACGCGAACATTATGCCTCCCCAGCCACCTCCTGAGAGCTTGGCACCTAGGGCACCTGCCTTCCTGGCTTCGTTTATACAGTCATCGAGCTTTGGATGGCTTAGATACAAGTCTTCAAGTATCCCTTGGTTTTGGTCCATCAGGGCACCTAGTTTTTCCACGTTCTTGTCCTTTATTGCCTTTTTTATTTTGATTGTGATCCCTTTTATTTCATCGAATGCGTTCTCAACCATCTCTGGATATCTGTCCATCAAGCTTGGAACATGGTAGCCCACGGTTAGCTTTGTAGGTGCTTTCACTCTAGTGTCTGCTATAACCACAGAGATAGGAAAATCCCCCAGATTTTCTGCCACTAGATTACCATTTTTATTTTCAAGGTAATTGAACCCCCCAAAAACAGATGAATAAATCTCTGACCCACTAGCTTTCCCTCCATGGACTTCTGTCTGGAACCTGTGTAGTATGTCAAAGTAACCACTCCTTTCAATCCCCAGGTTAAGGAATTCATTTAGCGCTCCTAGTATAGCTGAGGAAACTGCGGTAGATGAGCTCATTCCACTGGCCACAGGTATATCTGACTCTATGTTTATTTCAAACCCGCTTCTAGCGCCAGACCTAGTGACCAGGCTATCCATGAGGTTGAGGACAGGTAGGAGCGTCTCTTCCCCCTGCTTGTTTTCCCCGTTAATCATCATCTCAGCCATACCGAGGTCTTTTGAGTTAACTATTATCAAGTTGTCATCTCTTTGCTTTACATTGACTCGTGTTCGCAGGTCAACACTTGCAACTATCGCTGGCCTCCCGTACACAACCGCATGTTCGCCTGAAAAGAATATATTGCCAGGAGCAGTCCACATCCAAATCACCATTTCATTCATTTTTATGTTTGTTTAATAAAAATAGTTATCATTTCTATTCGTCTATCAGCGAATTTATTGATGACAAAAAGCGAAAAGTATATAAACAATTTATGAATATCTAGAAACAGGTGATTGAAGTGGAAGTGTTGGAAAAGATTGGGCTGTGGGCCCTTGGAATAATTCCTTTGATAGTAGGTTTAGTGTACATACTGGCGGACGCAGGGGTATTCACCCTGCAGGTTGGTATGTGGCCAGTATTGGTTTTCTTCTTTGGTTTGCTCTACACCATAGGAGCATTGACAAAGTAAGAACTCCAATCAACCCCTATTATTGTTTTTATTCATAGCATGGTTATAGCCCATGCTAATAGGCCAGCCACCAGTGTTGACAAGAAGTTTGTAGTATTGTTTCCCCACAATCCTCTTCTTTCAAATGCATCTCCTAGTATAGAGTCTAGGGTACAACCAAACACTCCGAACCAAAAAGACAACCACGCTACTGACGGCCCCCAAAATAAGAGAGCAGTTGCAGCAATTATAAATGCGCCTATAAATGCAAACAGCGACCCGAGGCTGGTTATTCCACCGTTTTCTCCGACTTTCACTTCTTTTCCGGTTAGTATGGATATTGGAGGCTTTTTAGACAGGACTCCTATTTCTGATGAGAATGTGTCTGCAAGTGCAGATGAAAATGCAGATGCGACACCTGCAGGTGATCCAAGTATGGCAAACAACAGCGCAGATGCAGAATTACTCAAAACGTTTCCAGTGTGCCTCTTACCCTCTTCTAGCCCCAGTGTTTCTTTCTTTTTCTTACCTGTTTCTGTAGCTAGTACCCCGAGTATAAAGAATGTTAGTATGAGTACCAGGTATCCCACACCTAGGTACAAAAACATGTACCCTAGGGTAATCCCTACCAGCGCTGCTTCTATATCCAGTGATTTACCTGCGTATGCAAGGCCTCCTAGAACCAGGGGGACCAACCAGATCCAGTCCATACTCTCACTCTTACTCTCCAGGCATTTCAAGTAATTCTGTTTTTTCTATCTCTATCCTACTTATTGGAAAGACCTTCTTTGATGCTTTAAACATCTCGCCTGCCAGCTTCCCATAGATTATATCCTGGAACAGCTTTTCAAACGGCTTATCTGCGGACTCTCCTATCTTTTCAACCATCATCCTTCTTATCTCCCTTTTCTGACTTTGTCTAGCCTTTCCCCTTGACATCGCCATTGCTGTTATCTGGACCTTATACCCATCCTTTGTCATTATGGTTGTTATTGCTTTTACTATTGTATGCATTCTTCTAGCTAGCCTTCCTATGTAAGCCCTTTGCATCTTTTGGCCAATAGGTATAGTTTTCCCTGTTTCCCCCTCTAGGTCGTTCACCCTGAATACAACCTTAACGTGTTGTAGGTCTCTCTTTCCTGTTATTGAGTAAAGGTCCATACCTATTGTTCTTCCAATGATTTGGTTAACTTCAGACGCAGGAGTTATACCAATCTCCTTTTCCCCAAATATACTGGGTGCGAGTATTTTGAACCATTTTTTTGTTTTCCATGTATCTACTTTTCTTTTAGGTCTTGCCATGCGTTCACCTTCTCTACGATTTTTTCAATGATATTTAAAGCTTCAATAGGAGTCATGAGGCCGGAGAAACGCTTATCACCGACCGTTATCTCACACTCCAATTTCATTCCACCACCATCACTTTATGAGTATGGCAGCTTCCTCTGGGTTGTAGTACCAGCTCTTTTCTATTACACCTTCTTTCTTGTAGTACTTAACTAGCCTTTTTATTTTTGCTTCTGTGAGTTGTAACGCCCTCTTATTGTGGGTATCCTTTGGATGCCTTTCAATGTGCTTTCTGAGTTTTACTGCCTTTTTCATCAAGTCCATTAGGTCCTGTGGCATCTTTGTTACCAGGTTTTTTTCCTTCAGCACTTTAACTAGTTTTTTACCTATGGTATACCTAGTCCCAGGTATCCCGTACTCATCCCTAAGTATCAAACCTATCTCAGAAGGTCTTTTTCCTTCCTTCGCTAGCTTAACAATTAGCTCTTCGATCTCCTTGTCACTAGCCTTTACCCATTTGGGTTTGTGACTCCTAGGTGGCTTCTTTGAGCCAGATTTTCCTCTCTTTCTAGCGTGAATTCTTGCCATTTACTTACTACCTCCTATTTTTCAAAACTAGCCGGAGGCCAGTGGCGAGGCGTCTTCGCTTCTTATTTTAGTCTGAACTCCTTTTAAAAGCTTTTCGCTGATTTAGCTTTTAGAAATCCCCTGGTTTACATTTAACACGTTACGTGGAATATCCCTAGCTTTTTTTCGTTAGATTCTTCCCATTTTTTCAATGCCAGTGGTGTTGGTAATGCAACTACATTAATACCCTCGTTTGCCAGCTTGTCCCTGGCAATGGGATCAAGCTCCGCCTTCCCATACTGACCTGTCCCTATTACAATTAAGCTTATGCCTGCGTCCCTCCACGGTGTTAGGTAGCTTTTTATTTCGATATAATCTATAACATGGCTGGTGCCGTATCTTATTTCTGCATGAGATTTATCCCTTTCTCTGACCCTTACATTTCCATCCCCTAGGTCAACTAGGACTACGTCTGTATTATACTCTTTTTTTCCTACCTTTATCCACCCAAATCCAGTGTCGTAGGCTTCCATATACCTCAATTTTGTGGATTTTCGTTAATATGCTTTTAAAAATAGATTGGGGTATCGTTCTATATGTAGTAAGCGTCCGCTTATTTGCCGTACTATTTGCACATTAACCACACCTCAGTTAAATTCCAAAAACAAATATATACCCCTCAGACCTAAATCTAATATACGCTCTATCAATGAGGTGGTTATTTTGGTAAGTAGAAAAGTCAGTGCGGGTAAACCTATCAAGGAAGGCAGACAGGTGTCTAGAATAGGGATAATCCGTAAAGGCGATAATAGGTATATAATAAGGTCAAGGGAACCAGGATTTACGTCCGTGAAAATGACCGTGTTCTATGAGAAAGGAAGCAAGAAGCCATCATATGTGCGATTTATAGGTGGCCAGGGTAAGATATCTCATGATGTTCTGGTAGATTTAGGAGGGAATGTTGAGCATGATGTGCTCCACACGAGGAACGACGCAGAGAGGGTCAAGAGCAGTGAGGAATTCCTAAAACATATACAGAGCATATTATCACAAACTAGGGGAGAGATAGCTCTCCCAGAAGAGGTGCATGACTTGATTAAAAAGCATGCAGACTTGATTTCTATACAATCCATGCATGACATACTTGCTAGGGCTCCAGATTCCAGGAGACTGATGGAGCATACAAGAGACGGAACTATTAAGATAGTGCTAAAAGATGGAAAGGGCGTGATACTGTTTAGGGGTAACAGTACTATGGATTCATTTGCAGCTGGCATAGAAGGTGGAAAGCTGAAATTCCTCGTTAATCCGGGCAGCAAAGAGGGTGCGTTGGATATACTAAAAAAAGTTACGAGTGAGCATAACATAAGGATTAAATTGGATTAGAGCTTAAAGATTAATATGAGCTTGGTTGAGATAAAGAAGAGTATAGCGAGGGCTGTCAGCAAGGTAAGTGGTCTGCATGAGGATTCCGTTTTTAATGATATAGAGAGAAGCAAGTTTGCGGATATCAGTGTTAAGACTGCTTTTAGAATGAAAGGGGACAAGTCAAAAAATGTTAGAAGAATAGCAGACGCATTATCTAGCTTGGACTTTGTGAAGGATATCAAATTATCTGGACCGTATGTGAATATATTTCTTGACAGAGGAATTGCATTGGATATTATATCTAAGATACTACTGCTTGGAGACAGCTATGGTTCCCAACCAACCAACGGGGAGAAGGTAGTTTTAGAGCATACTAGCATAAATCCTACTGGGCCTGTCCACATCGGCAGGTTTAGAAACCCAGTTATAGGGGATGCTTTGAGGAGAATACTTTCTTTTACAGGATATGATGTAGAAACTCATTATTATGTTAACGATGTTGGTAGACAAATAGCTCTCATCACTATGGCATTCGATGAGGGCATACCTGTTGATAGGAATTTAGCTGTTAAGTGGGGGGAGTATGTTGATAAAAATGACTTTCAAGTTTTCTTTAGGTACGTCCCAGCCTACAGGCTATTGGAAAGTGACCCAGAATTCAAGAAAAGACTTGATAAATTTTTGTATGATGCAGAGAACGGGAATGAAACACTGTTAGCAAAGTTAAAGGAGAGAGGAAAGTTTTGTATGGAGGGAATAACTGAAACCCTTACAAAATGTGGTTTTAAATACGATTACTTTGATTATGAAAGCGATTTGATAGCAAGTGGGAAAGTTAAGGATGCTATGGACACAGTGAAGAAAAAACTTAAAGTGAAGAAGTTAGACACAGGAGCATCGGCTGTTGACCTAGGGCTGGGGAGGGATACAATCATATCCAGACCAGATGGGACCAGTGTGTACATTATCAGGGATTTAGCATATCATATTGAAAAACTGAAAAGAGGCTTTTGCATAAACGTTCTTGGTGAGGATCACAAACTAGAGTTCAAAGAGTTAAAGGAACTAGTGGCTAGGATAGGCCTAGAACCTAGGATGGAGGCAATCCATTTTAGTTTTGTTGACTTTGGTGGTAAGAAGATGTCCACTAGAAGGGGAGAGACTATTCCGGTGGACGTGGTGCTCGATGAAGGGAAAGAAAAAGCAATGGAGGTTATAAAAGAAAAGAACCCAGGTCTTGCTGATAAAGAGGGAGTAGCAGAGAAGGTTAGTATAGGGGCTATAAAATATTTTCTTATACATGTTGATCCAATGAAGAAGATAAGCTTTGATTGGGAGGAAGCGTTGAGGTTTGAAGGGGATACAGGACCATACTTACAGTACACGCATGCAAGGGCAATGAGTATACTTAGGAAGTCAGGGGCTAAAATAGATGAACAAGCCGATGTTGAAGTTGATGATCTTGAGTGGGGTTTGGTATTGAGGTTAGCAGAGTTTCCAGAGATTGTCCTGAGAGCAGGAGAAATGAGAAAGCCAAATATCATAGCAAACTACCTTTATTCGTTGGCTGATGAGTTCAATTCATTTTACCATAGTGAAAAGGTTATAGGTAGTGATAAAGAGAGGTTTAGAAAGGCGTTAGTGGCTTCAGTCGCTAGAGTGCTTAGGAATGGATTATACCTGCTCGGGATAGACGCTTTGGAGAGGATGTGATGGTAATAAATGCAAAGAAGCCTAGGAGAAGGCCAAAAAAAGAGAATATTAGGAACATTACTTTCTTGTTGGACTTTCACACTCCAAAGTCAATACCAAAAATCGAAGAAGAATGGAAAAAATCAGATCTCATTCTCCTGGAGATGGCACCAGAGGAATTTAAAATCCTGACGAGCCCAGAGTCAGCAAAAGGTTACAAACCAGTTGGCTATGAAAAAAAATTAAAAGAACTCCTGGTAGAAATGAAAGATAAAATTGTTCCAATAGACAACCTTTCACTTAGGGCGGGGCATTTGGATAATATGGGTAAAAATCCATTGCTGGCTTTCTTGTTTAAAGTGAACAGGGATCTGTATATGGCGAAGAAGGTGAAGAATGCACTACAAAACTCAAAGGCAAGTAATATATGCGTGACTGTGGGGATAGGTCATTTTATTTACCATATCTTAAAGGATGATCTGAGAAAGAAAGGATTAAAGGTATATAGGAAATATACGTTTGGAAGAGTAAAGTTTCCTCCACTCACTCAGTTGGAGAGATACATATTTTTTAATTTGCTTAGGGAGGGACGGGTTAAGGAGTACGATATGGAAAATCTGTCAAACCGTTTTGGTGTGGATGAAAAAGGTTTCGTTACGATATCCCCAGATGAGCTTGTAAAAGTACTTCCAAAGGAATTAAGGGAGTTACCTAGAGATAAGATAGAGGAAGTGATTGGGGAGTTTATATCAGAGGAAGGCAACTTGGATCTCCTAGTACAGGTTTTAAAGGAAAGTGGTTATTCAATGAGACAGATATATAACACGATAACGAGCCTGGGATCGTGGATGGATGCCTGGAAGAGAATGAAAGCAGAGATAGAGAAGAACAAGCACAAAGAATAATACCAAATGGGAAGGGTAGTGAACGTAGGATAGTGAGCCTACTTGAATTACCAGAAGTCCTTTCCACCATATGCCTTTTTGTAGACTTCACTTGATTCCATCCTAGCAATGTTCTCCTTTGATCTAACATATTTCTCTTTTGCCATATCATATCCTGGATGTGTCTCCATCCATTTGTTCCATGGTATGCTGAACTTCTCCTGTATTGCATCCCTATAAACCTCTGGGAACACGTTAAATGTGCAGAATGGTATTACCCTTCCATCGGGTGTTGCATAGTGTATAACGCATCTCCTAACTCTTTCAACATCGTAGTTAAATGGATCCTGGAAGTGCATCATTCCAAGGAATAAAGTCCTTTTATGGAATTCACCCAGTGCAGAATAATCTGCCTTAATAAATGCGTTGTATATTAGCTTGGCGACGTCTAGACCACCAAGTTTTCTTACTTGACCTATATCTATAAACTTGGGCAAGTTTATCATTAGTTTTGCCTTTACCAACGCAGGGTTTTTCCCGTTTTCAAGCTCGGATGATTTTTCTTTTACAAATTCAAGGAAGCCGTCTATGTCTATCATTTTAGTTATCGGGAGTACTTCATCATTTTTTGTGAGGAATAGATAAGTCGCAGCTCCGCATGCAAAGTGTGCTGACATCCAGTACTGGTTCCCGGTTAGTCTGTATATAAATTCCCCAAGTATTGCAGCTGTTGGTATTGGATACCAGTCATCCATTGACACAGTGCCATTGGTTTGTTCTTCCAATGCTTTTGCCACTCCAGGTATCGTTATTCTATATTTTTCCCTTTCTTCCTTTGGCATGGATCCAACTAGGCTAACTGGCTGGAAGTTTATTCCTCTAACTACATCTATATTATTCAATCCGAATTTTAGTATACCCCCAACTTCATTTAGGTTTGTGTTTTTTATCACAGTTGGGACAAGCACTATGCCAACGTTGCCTATCTTCCTTGCATTTTCAAGAACGAATGGAGTCTCCCAATGATTTTTTATGTTTGTCTTTGGGGTTATACCATCAAAACTGAAATACAGGACGTTTGTCCCACTCTCAACTACTCTTTTGAAGAACTCTAAGTCTCTTGATATCCGTATACCATTAGTGTTCAGCTGCACGTGCTCGTATCCTAAGTCTTTTGCCATTTTAGTTATCTCTGGGAGATCATCTCTCATTGTTGGTTCTCCACCTGTGAACTGGATTGCATTTGCCGGAACTGGTCTTTCTTCCCGCCCCAATTTCAGCATTGCCTTTATCTGATCAAGGGTTGGCTCGTATATTGGCATTCCTTTTTTTGCATAAAAGAAGCAGTACCAACATGATAGATCGCATCTGTTTGTTAGGACTATATTTAGAAGGTTTGTATGGGACAAATGCATTGGACACAAACCACATGACCATGGGCATTTGTCTTTTACGTCAACGTTAAACTTTTTCAGCTTTCCCCACGTATATGCAAACTTCCTGAATCTATGGTACATCTTGGCATCTTCATAGTATATCTCCTTGAATTCGCCATGATCAGGACAAGTCTTCTTTTCCCATATCTTACCGTCTTCTTCATATACTATGGCAGGGATTACTCTATTGCATACAGGGCAAACGCTCTCTGTTTCGTGAGGCAACTCTCCACCGTATTCTCTACTCGGCATGGTTCTCACTCTACCGGTTTAGTCTTAATTTAATATTTTGTAAAATCTTAAACAGTAAAATTCTATATGTAAAATTCTATATATAGTTTGTCATTCCATTTTTAAATAACCCCCTTCTCGATAGGTACTGCGTCAAATCCTAGCCGTCTGAGCTCTCTAGCAAACTCTTTTTTGTACCCGTGAACAGTGATTATTTTTCTTGGATTTGAATCCTTTGCATATTTTACCAAACCGTTAAAATCTGCATGGTCACTTAGAGGGAACGCCCTATCAATTTTTTTGAACGGATATACTACCGCCCACCCGGTTGCAATTGATATCACACATTCCCTTTGGAAGCTCATGTGTATAGCTTCCCTGGCTTTGCCAATCATCCTAACGGGAACTATGAAAACACTAGGGTCTCTTCCGATATCCTTGTTTTGCATTGTCATCCATTCTCCAGGGTTGTATCCATAATCCTTGTATATCTGATTATACTTAGCAATTTCAGTTGTTACAATAGGAACTTCATCAATGTCGTTTACTATCCTTGTAATCTCTTGAGCTTTTCCCAGCTCATATCCTCCAATTATCACATTTCGTCCAACAGATAGGTTCGTTTTTATCCATTTTTTCATACTTTCAATTGTGTCTTCCTGATCTGGAAATGTAAACTTAGGTAGGCCAAAAGTAGATTCTATTACGAGTACGTCTGGTTCGGTTACCTTTGCCCCCTTGAAGAACAAAGAATCTTTGACCCTTATATCCCCTGTGTATGTAATATGTTGCCCATCTAGTATCTCCACCTGCCTAGAGCCTAGTATATGCCCTGCTTCTGTTAACTTTATCTCTATATCATCTAGCTTCATTTTCTCTTTGTATCTGGATAACCCAGCTAAAACAGCTGTTTCCTTACTAGCTATTGCCTTGTTTACCCTACCTACATGGTCTTTGTGTGCGTGGCTTATAGCTGTGATCCCTTCTTCCCTTTTAGCATCTAGGAATATTCTTGTTTTTCCTAGGTACTCTATGCCATTACCCTCAATTAACACACCAAGATAACGAAAAAATCAATTAAAAGGTTAATCATAAATACTTCTCCATCATTGCTAGTATTATGGTAACAGATTGGTCATCACTTGTTGGTTATTATATAGTCGTCTTTCTCCTGTCGCTCTTGTTTGGCTGGTTTGGCAAGCTAGGTGCATTCCTAGCCGCTAACCTATTATTTTTGGGTTTCATCGTGTGGGTTGAAAGGCCGTATATACCAATAATAAGAAAAAACCATTACGTAGGGATACTTGTATCCACCCTGCTCATAACGTTTGGGCTGATAGCACTTGAATCCTTGTAATTTTGATATCACTTGATAGCTTACTTGATCAGTCCGTTTAGGTATTCCTTTATCTCATCCCTAGTTATTGCACACCCACTTGATTTTATCCCATATAAAAGAGCTTCTAGCATTGTTTTGTTATCAGTCTCGTACGAGACTAGGCCACTTTCAAATGCAAATGTTACTATTTCACTTGACCTGATGACGTTTATGCCGTTAATCTTTTCTTCAATTATTGACGCTATTTCTTTGTTTGTTTCCAACTCAAGCCCGAGTCTATTTTCCATATACTCCTTTATTTGCAGAGGGTCTTCGACTAGCAACCTAGCAGTTCTTTCGTCTATTGCAACTGTCTTATAACCTTTTTTTAGCGCTAGGGCTATAACTTCAGCCTCTCCTTCTTGTATTATGGTCAGAGGTCTCTTCTTATATGTTATTAGTCTATTTGACAATTTGAGTATTTCCTTGGTTTCTGATTTTATTGGTGTTTCATCGACTATTATACTCCCAGAGAGAACAGCTTCTCTTATCCTGAGTGCGTTTAGTTCGTATTTGTATATTTCCATTGGGTGGGTTATAGCTTCGTACTCAACTCCTTTGGGTATTATAATTGGGTTGTCGATGAGATCTAGCACCCAGAGAAGACAGTTTTCTGCCATAGATATTAATGGCCCTGAGTCTGCAACAACAGGTTCACTTTGCATGTAAAACACTCCTTGCTATTTTGTATCTTTCAAGAGCACTTAGAGTTTTTGTATATGGTCTGTCGTGAATCTTTGTAATCCCGATATACCTCAACAACTCGAACTTGTCTGCGCCTGTTAGGTCGGCTGCTGTCCCAGCACTGACTCCTAGGGCATAAGCAGTTGACGCCATTTTGACTTTTGCCTTGTACATTAGGTTTCTGGTGTAGTTCCCAGCTTCCTTGTCAATCTCTTCAACTAACTTTATCAACTTGTTTTCTAGTATCCCATATACATCCTTTCTAGTCTTTGTCAGCCCAACAAACATTGACAACTGCGCAGACAGTCTTTTTTTGAACCTTCCCCAGTTTTCTCTTTTTCTGAAGTGCACTTTAGTTAATACCTTTGATAGCGCGTATGCAAATACTGCAACACTAGCCAGCAGTTTATCTGATTTCAACACTGCTTCTTCTATAGCTTGATTTGCGATCTCCCTTAGTTTTATGCTATTAAGCTCTTGAAACGCGTTTTTTATTTTTATCATGTATTGATATGCTTCCATCCCATCACCTATTACCACTTTGTCATTGTTTCCTATTATTCTGTTATGATTATTAACCGTATTGTTATCCAAACCACCTATCTAGTTTGGCTTGGCTCCCTTTCACATCATACTCTTTTAGTAGTCTCTCAAGAGTTGATTTTATCCTTTCTTCTGAGAAGTCGTGCTCACCACACAGATAGGATATCAAACCCTCTTCGTCAGGTTCTTTCCATTCAAGTTTGTAATTATTTGTTGTCTTTGGCCTTTTGAATATACTTTCAGCAAATTTGACTCCAGATGTATCCATACCATGTTCTACATATACTTCCTTTGCTGTTTTTCCCTCTTTGACTAATTTTAGTGCTTTCTTAGGACCTATCCCCTTTACACCACTGTTAAAATCTGTCCCAACCATCAACCCAATTTGTATTAATTGATCTAGGTCTATTCCTAGAGAGCCTAGCGTGTTTTCTAGTTCTATAATTTCTGGTTTTATCTCGACATATACGTTTTTTCTAGGTAGCTTGCGCCTTCCTGTAATTCCTAGGTTTCTGACCAGCCTAGGTGACCCAAATAGGAGAGAATCGTAGTCTTGGGATGCAGACGCCCAGACATCCCCCTTCTTTGCCATATATGCTGCTTGGGCTTCTCCTTCACTAGGTGCTTGCACCCAGGGTACTCCAAGAAGATTTAATAGTTTTTTGGCTTGATTTACCATATCTTTTGTTAGCCTGGAAGTCTGTTGTGCGTACACTCTAGCGTTTTCAAGGTCTCCTTTCTTCAGAGCAGCTTCATATTTTTTCTCTGCCTCTATCTTTTTCTTTTCCCTTTCTGACAATGTGTGCGTCTTTTCTTCTGGTGGTGCTCCATCGAAAACGTAAACTGGTTTTATCCCTTTTTCTAGTAACCTAGCCGTCCTGTAAAACAATCCAGACAAGTGGCTTGTTATCTCCCCTTTAGAATTCATAAGGGGAGTACCATCTCTTTGCCTTATTATACTAAGGAATTGATATAACATATTATATGCGTCTATGGATATACTCCTTCCAGACAGATACTCTAGTTCTATTATCTTCCCTTCAACTATATCACTAAGAGCTACGCCCATGGTTGAAAATAAACATTATAATAATAAAAATGTTTTTGGCTTTGTAGCCCAGGCATTGTCCTAGCAGTGCTTTTATCTTATCTTTCTAATTATGGCTTTCTTTACTATCCTATACCTACTCCTCTTTGGAAGGCTCGATAGGTATTTATGTGCATCGACCAATGCTTTTATCGTTTTCATATTTTCACTCAACTGCCTATGCATTTTTTTCATGTCATCAATTTTTCTTGCAGCCTCTCTTATTTTATCCATTTTTTCCTTTAGCCCTTTAGGATACGTTTTGCCAGAGAAACTACCGGATATTCTCAGTGCAAGATTTGGGTTGTTCTCTAACTTGTTCAGGTTTATCTTTCTCGAGTGATGCTCTCTTAAGTATTTGGATAGGGATTTTCTCATTTCATTATTGGATTTTATTTCTCTTATGGTGTTTGTATATGTATTTTCATGCATTTCAATGGTTTTCATAATTCCCTTTGCTTGTTTGTCTAATTCGGTTAGTGCGTCCTCTAGGGCTTTTGAGGATGTCTCGGCAGAGCCAGCTACTATTTGTGACCAGATTCTAATACTCCTTGCTTGATTTGGAGTTATGTTGATTCTCTTTGTTTCTTTAACTTCCTCTACATGTACTTTCTTTTTCCTTTCAGTTTTTGACCTGTTCTTTTTAGGCTCATTTTTTTCTTTTCTTTCTCTTTTTCTTCTTGCTCTCTCTTCATCCTTTATCCCCCTTAGTATACCCTTTACAACTTTGTTGTATTCATTGCTCCCCTCGACTTGTATGTCAACTACCTTTGATATATCTCCGTTTATATCTTCTATAGGGGTATTGGTTATGACTGTAAAATCAAACTTTCCACTTTCTTCATCTCCTGGAAGTAAATACTTGAATAGGGTTCTCCCGTTTCTATCTTTTATTATCTCAGGTTCGTATCCCGCCCTAACAGCGGATTTTATACGCTCTAATGCATCTACTAGCTGTTTTTTGAACGAGAGAGCCAAACCACTATTCTTTAAACCATGTCTTACTATATCTATAATGTTCATATAAACACCTTCAAACTACCCACTATTGTCTATAACATAATTACTACGTTGGGATTTAAATGTGATACATAATGTAACTCTCTTGTATGATTTTTGACTATTTTGGTTGTGGTTGTTGATAGTTGTCCAAAAAGCAATAAACATACGCGAAATGTATAAAAACCGCGCTGGATTTAGTTTAAGTGATGCGTTATGAATGACTGGAAGCAGAACTTACCTCACATACTCGCACTGATTGTTTTGTTATTTGCATTGCTCTTAGTTTTGACCAAGGTTGGATTGTTGGGATGTGGAACACTGGGAGCAAGCTATTGTAATATCTACTACTCCATATTTGGCAAACCTAAGGTGATGCTGGTTTACGGTTCATCTGGAATGGGTGATCCAACTGAGTTGTCTAGGTATTTGGAGGACGTTAAAAGGTTGAATGTTAGGGAAGTGTCTATGGATCAGATATCTGCAGGTATGCTAGATAAATATGACATAGTAATCGTTGAGAAAGCTAGGGATATTCCCACTGAAAAGCTGAGGTATTTTTATGACTATGTCATGTCCGGGACTGGTCGGCTTGTTTGGGTAGGTGATTCTGGCATAGGTGGTGGGACTAGGGATAGTGTGTGTAGGGATGTAATGTATACCGTGAAGTACACCACTCAAGAAGGGACAAAAGAGGTAGAGGATAAAGACACAGTCTGCGTGGATATGAGTGAGAGCAAATACTCATCTGATTTAGCAATACAAGTGACAAATGAACTTTATGCAGATGCTTGGGACAAGCTGGTAAGTGTATGTAAGGATGGTTTTTCAGGGGAGTTGCAGACAGTTAGGACGACAGAGGGATACCATTGTTATAACACAGATAGCAGGTATTCGAATGTTTATATAACATGGGACAATGAGGATGACTTCAAGCAAATGGTTAATCCTTGGGATAGAGGGGAATTCAAGCTTATAGGTGGAGGAGAGTCAAAAGGGGTTAACTTTGGGAATGATATACTTGGTATAACATTTGTTTCTGATTCACATGCGGTTTCAACATATCAGTCTATATCTGGGGAGTTCGCTTTGATAAAGAATAAGCTTTCACTAGCCCATTCTGCACTAGTGACCTGCTCGGAGAACTTTAGCCCATCTGGATGTGATAAAAGTGTTTTGCAGGCAAAAGTTTCATCTTCACTAGATGAGTTCAATTCAGATGTGTCCGCTGCAAAGGTAGGTGTCACATCAGATATCTCTACTCTGTCAACAATTGAAGATGAGAAGAGGCTGAACGGTAACATATCCCAGGCGGATAGGATTGCAAGTCTAGTAAACACTCTTACTGATTTTAAGTCTGCACTACAAACTGCTTCCCCTGAAACACTCAACTTAACTTTGGTGGATAATGCAATAAGTCAATTGTTAACTATCAAAGGATTTGAAGAAGATCAGACACACATTACCCAATACCAGAACATCCTGTCCCACTTAAACTCTTATAAGTCAAGCCTCTCGGATTCGATATCAAAGTATTCTGACTTAAAGGCTCAGTTAGGGAGCTGCCAGGAGGCATCAGGGTTTATAGATGAATACGCGTCTGCGACTGGAGTAAATAAGTCAGATTTAAAATCATTATTTTCTCTTACATACTCTCCAACAGATGAGGCAGTTTATGGGTTTATTATCTCGGCGGCTAGATACACCAGTATAGAAGGTAAGTTAAGGTCTGATTCTTTCTGTCCAAATGCTAGTGAATACCTAGCTGATGCAATCAACACTGCAGAGAATACAGAGGTTGCGTCCAATGCATCTGCTTTTGCGTATTTCAGGGTCGAGGATGAGGAGCATCCTTTAGTGGAGGGAATAACAAAGTCAACACCGTTGGTAGATAAGTATGGCAATCCAGTTCCATTTGTTTTAGTGGCTAGTAATGGTCAGTACAGCCATGTCGTCGCTTCGTTGAAGATACAACCAGCCTACAAAGGAGAACCAAATTGGCCAGCGATAACTGTTAGGGACCCAAAGTATGGGAGTCACATTTTTGGAAGGGGAGTCGTGGTTTATTACGCTTTCCCACCAGAGACAGACGAGATATTCATGGACAATCTAGTTAACTTCATGTTATACTAGGTGTTTGTGTTCAGTGGTTTGGATGATGTGGATTACTCATTTGTTGTTTGGATTGGTTAGCTATCTACTGCTTGCCCGGATTGGAGTGTTTCCAGCATCGATGAATATGATAATTGCTGTTAGCCTTGGATCTATTATTCCAGATATTGACCATCCAAAGTCGTACATATCCCACATGAATGGCCTTTTACAACTTTCGAGTAGGGTTATAAGTTTAGGAGGACACAGGGGAATCACTCACACTCTCCTTGCGTTTTTGTTTTCGTTTCCATTGGCGGTTTTGGTAATGAAGTTTTTTAATCAGTTTAATTTATGGATAGCAATAGCGTTCTCCTTTGGATGGCTTTCCCACCTGGTCGCAGATTCCCTTACAAGGTCTGGTGTGAAGTGGCTTTTCCCTTTTGACAGTCACGCGGTTAGGTGGATAATACGGACGGGTAGTGCATCAGAGTTACTAGTGTTTGGGTTGCTTGTGGTCGTTGC
>WAMD01000001.1 GCA_015522495.1 Nanobdellati archaeon | reverse complement strand
CCCCAAGACGCTTACTGAGCTACCGAGGCACATCATTATTTTGTAAGAAGACAAATTTAAGGAAGAGGGATGCTTCCAAGGGTAGCGGGGGAAACCTTGGTGTCCCCCAAGACGCTTACTGAGCTACCGAGGCACATCATTATTTTGTAAGAAGACAAATTTAAGGAAGAGGGATGCTTCCAAGGGTAGCGGGGGAAACCTTGTGTCCCCCAAGACGCTTAACAATTAATCAGGTTATAAGTAACAGCAACGCGTACGTGAACGTCATCGCCGCACATGACATTACAGGTATTGTAAAGTTGTCGTCAGGCTGCTTCATGTAGGCTTCTGTGAGCATCCCAAAGAAGCTTCCACTAAATGCTAACCAGAAAGAGAACTGGATGTCGTATGTTATCAGTAGCACGAGGAATATCCCGACAAATGCGAATAGGATGCCGAGGCTGGTCCCCTCCCACGTCTTCGTCTTTGTTTTTGGCAATCTCCTTTTACCTATAATCCTCCCTAAGCCTGTGGACACTGAATCTCCTAGTGCTACGACAAGCAAAGAGCTCGCAATTATTTGCCTGGGAACGCCTGACAATCCAAATACCACTAATATAAACACTAGCCCGTAAAAGTACCATATCGCGCCCTTCCCAACTGGTTTATTCTTTCTTTCAGCTTTTTCAACCAGCCATGTAAGGAAAGGATACCTTTTTCCAGCTGTTATCCGCCTGGCAAAGTATATAATAGTTCCGAGAATAAGCACGGCCAGTGCTATGGATATCTTAATTGGGAGGAGGTATACTAGCGTAGCGAGTATAATGCCGTTTATACCGTGGACAAAAAACTTCCTAAATGTCTCCTGGTGCATATCTACTTTATTAAATCAATTTTTATAAATGAGTACGTTTCTAAATAGCTAGGCTAATTGGTGGGATTTTTATGGAGTTTCCAAAGGATAAGTTCTCAGAATGGTATCAGGAGGTATTGGAGCAAGCCGAGGTAGTCGATAACAGATACCCAGTAAAGGGATGTTTGGTTTGGAGGCCTTTTGGTTTCAAATTGAGGAGTTTAATAGCTGGTTACCTTAGACAACTAATGGAGGCTACAGGTCACGAAGAAACTTTATTTCCTGCTCTAATCCCTGAAGACGCTTTGAAGAAGGAAGAGGAACACGTGGAGGGTTTCAAGGCGGAGGTTTATTGGATAACTCATGGAGGGGATACCCCGTTGGATGTAAAGCTTGCCCTCAGGCCAACTAGCGAAACAGCAATATATCCTATGTTTTCTCTTTGGATAAGAAGCCATGCAGATATGCCTTTAAGGGTTTTCCAGATAGTAAACACTTTTAGGTATGAGACCAAGCATACAAGGCCGTTAATCAGGTTAAGGGAGATAACAACTTTTAAGGAAGCTCATTGTGCGTTCCCAGATAACGCAAGCGCAGAGGCTCAGATGGATTTGATAAATAAAGCGTACTCTGAGTTTTGGGATGAGCTGGGGATTCCATTTTTGATAGTTAAAAGACCTGAATGGGACAAGTTCCCAGGCGCAGATTACACAATATCATTTGATACTATAATGCCCAGTGGTAAAACTTTACAGATAGCGACTTCCCACAATCTTGGGACAAACTTCTCAAAGACGTTTAATATATCCTTTGAGGATAAGGATGGCAACCAATCTAGGCCATACATAACCTGCCACGGCATATCTGATAGAGCAATATCCAGTGTAATTGCCATACATGGGGATAATAGGGGGCTGGTTCTTCCACCTAGGTTTGCACCCGTCCAGATTGTCATTGTTCCGATAATATTTAGGGATAGAGAAGAGGATGTCATATCCACAACCAGAAAAATACATGAAAAGCTAAAAACTAAATACCGCGTTGTCTTGGATGACACTAATGACACGCCGGGAAATAAGTTTTACAAGTGGGAGCTCAAAGGAGTCCCTGTAAGGATAGAAATAGGGCCAAAGGACGTGGACAGCAATGCAGTTACAGTCGTCAGGAGGGATAACTTGCATAAGGAGTCTATTCCATTAGATGATCTTGTGGAGAGGCTAGATAATATAATTGAGGATATAACTGCGTCAATGAAGGAAAAAGCAAGGAATGAATTTGAGTCCAGGCTAATAACCGTGTCCAGTAAAGAGGAGCTTTCTGCATGGGACGGGAAACCAGTTGTTGTTAAAGCGCCTGTATGTGGAGACGAGTCATGCGCTAGAGAAGTTGAAGGGATATTGAACAAAGAGTTTAGGGGGACAGAATTGAAAAAGCAGGGTAAGGGATCTTGTGTAATATGTGGTAAACCTGCTAGGTATATGGGAGTGTGGAGTAACGCTTACTGATACTAGCGCTTTTTGGATTGAGTAAAATTTAGTATGGAGATCCAACTAGTGTTTAGGAATATTTGGTTTAAATGGGCTTTTGAATGTTGCTCTTTTTGCTCTTAGTTGTCTTTCCATGCCTTCTAATATATATCTTGTGTGATTGCCCTGGATAGATTGGATCCCTTTTTTGGCAGCTTTTTTTAGCTCCTCAACTTTGATTTTGTGCTTTGAATGAATAGGATGATTTAGTATTTGGAGTATTAACCTCCCAAGTCCCCTACCTATATTTTCCAAATCATTCTCCCCTTCTCTACCTTCTTCAATTATCCTTGCTTCTTCATCTACAATCCAAAGACCATTCTCATTCAATGCGAAGTTCTCTAGTTTTATATCATCGTATATTATGTCATTGTGAGCCAGTAGAGAAACCCATTCAGATATTTTTTCCACTGTTTTTAACAATTCTTTTTTATTTGAAAATTCTATCTCACCTAGATTCTCTGGAGGATATATCATTTCATATACATCTACCCTAACTGGCATGGGTTCTGATTTTTTAGATGGTGATATCTTCATGTTTTTATCTATTTTTGAGGCTTTTAATTTTGGAACTTTCTTGATAATTTTTCTCATTTCGTCAACAAGCATTTTATCAAGCTTTCTAGCTTCTTCATCTATATGTCTTGTTGTAGGGTACATAGGGATTTTGTACACACTTCTAGTTTTTTCTACTCCTATCACTTGCCTTCTTAGGCCAGGACTAGCTAGTTTTCCTTTCCTCCCCTTTACCTTAGGCAGGAGATAGATATATTTTGGGTTAGATGTGGTTTCAGGGAATCCCCAATCACTAGCCTTGACACCTATAAGCCTCCAAGT